>VBKW01000402.1:0-11275 GCA_005879405.1 Deltaproteobacteria bacterium | reverse complement strand
CGGTGGGCGCCACGTTCGAGAACCCGAACGTGACGTTGCGCAAGGTCCTCGACCTCTATGCCAACGTCCGCCCGGTGCGGAACTTCCCCGGACACCCGAGCCGCTGCCCTGACCTCGATCTCGTCGTCGTCCGCGAGAACACTGAAGGCGAGTACGCAGGTCTGGAGCATCAAATCGTCCCCGGCGTCGTCGAGAGCATCAAGGTGACGACGGCGCGCGCCTGCACGCGCATCGCGCGCTTCGCGTTCGCGCTCGCCGCACGCGAGAACCGGCGCAAGGTCACCGCCGTTCACAAGGCGAACATCATGAAGCGTGCCGACGGGCTCTTCCTCGACTCCTGCCGCGCCGTCGCCGCCGAGTACCCGGCGATCGAGTATCAGGAGCTGATCGTCGACAACGTGTGCATGCAGCTCGTCATGAACCCGTACCAATTCGACGTGCTGGTCACGCAGAACTTCTACGGCGACGTGATCTCGGACCTCTGCGCCGGCCTGGTCGGCGGCCGCGGCGTCGTCCCCGGCGTCAATCTCGGCGACGACATCGCGGTATACGAGGCGATCGACGGCGATACGGCGGCACGCGCCGACCCGAAGACCGCGAGCCCGATGCCGCTCCTCGTCTCGGCGCTCTTCATGCTGCGGCAGCTCGGCCTCGGCGCCGACGCCGACCGCATCACCGCGGCCGTCGCGACCGTCATCGAGCGCAAGTCACACCTGACACGCGATCTCGGCGGCGCCGCGACGACGCGCGAGATGGCGGACGCGATCGTCGCGGCGCTCAGGTGACGCCGGGCCGCGACGATTCTGGTGTGCGCTCGACGGAGGCGGTAGGCTCGACCGGCGACGATGTCCCCGAGCGACGCGGTAACGAGCTTCGCGCCGCCGCGCGCTTCTGCGATGCATGCGGCGCGCCCGTGACGGGCGCGACTGCCGTCGCGTCGGACATCCCGCGCGTCGTCGCCCCGCACGCCGCCCGGATCGCCGCGCCGCAGGCGGGACGCGTCGCGCCGGCCCCTGGGCGCGATCCGAGATTCCATACGCCGCAGCACCTCGCCGAGCGCATCCTCAGCGGGCGGGGCGCGCTCGAAGGCGAGCGCAAGCAGGTGACGGTGCTCTTCGCCGACGTCAAGGGCTCGATGGAGCTCGCGGAGCAAGTCGACACCGAGGAGTTCTACACGTTGCTCGATCGCTTCTTCGTGATCCTGACCGAGGGCGTCCACCGCTTCGAAGGAACGATCAACCAGTACGCCGGCGACGGCGTGATGGCGCTTTTCGGCGCCCCGCTCGCCCACGAGGATCACGCTCATCGCGCCTGCTACGCGGCGCTCCATCTGCTCGAGGAGCTGCGGCGCTTCTCGCAGGAGCTGAAGCGCACGCGCGGCCTGCCGTTCGCCGTCCGCATGGGCGTCAACTCCGGCGAGGTGGTGATCGGCACGATCGGTGACGATCTCCGGATGGACTACACCGCGCAGGGCCAGGTGATCGGCATCGCGGCGCGTCTCCAGGCGCTCGCCGATCCGGGCAAGGCCTACGTCAGCGAGCACACGGCCGATCTGGTGTCGGGCTTCTTCCAGCTCGAGAGCCTCGGCCGCTACGACGTGAAGGGCGTGTCGCGGCCGCTCGGCGTCTTCTCGCTCGAAGGCGCGGGCCGGATGCGCACGCGGCTCGACGTCTCGCGTGCGCGTGGGCTCTCGCGCTTCGTCGGACGCGGCGACGAGATGGCTGCGCTCGAGGCGGCGCTGACCCGCGTCCACGAGGGCCAGGCGCAGGTGGTGGGCGTGGTCGCGGACGCCGGAACGGGCAAGAGTCGACTCTGCGAGGAGTTTGCGGACCGCTGCCGCGATCGCGGCATCGCGCTCCGCACGGGCCGCGGGCTCGCGCACGGCCGGCTGCTCGCGTTCCACCCGTTGATCGAGCTCCTGCAAGAGGTGTTCGGCTTGAGCGACCGCGATTCCCCACGCGAGGCGCGCCAGAAGATCGCCGGGACGCTCGTGCTCGTCGACCGCCTGCTGGAAGACTCGCTGGCGCTCTTCTTCGATTTCCTCGGCGTGCCGGATCCAGAGCGTCCCGCGCCCGTCGCCGAGCCGGCCGACCTCAACCGACAGCTCTTCGCCGCGATCGCGCGGCTGCTGCGCGCGCTCGGCGAACGCGAGCCGAACGTGATCCTGCTCGAGGACCTGCACTGGTTCGACGACGCCTCGGTGGGATTCCTCGACACGCTCGCCCAGGTGATCGTCGGCACGAAGACGCTGGTCGTCGCCAACTTCCGTCCGGAATTTCGCGCTTCGTGGATGGACCAAGCGACGTATCAGCAGCTGCCACTGCATCCGCTCGGCACCGCCGCGCTCGACGACCTCCTCGCAGATCTGCTCGGCACGGACGCGACGCTCGCGGACGTGCGCGGGCTCGTACGCGAGCGCGCCGGCGGGAATCCGTTCTTCGCCGAGGAGGTCGTGCAGTCGCTCGTCGATACCGGCTTGCTGGAGGGAAAGCGCGGCGCGTACCGGCTGGTCACGCCGCTCGTTCGCGTACGCGTCCCGCCGACGATTCAAGCGTTGCTCGCCGCGCGTATCGACCGTCTGCCGGAGCGCGCGCGCCGCTTGCTGCAGACCGCGGCGGTCATCGGCAAGAGCTTCCCGGACGCGCTCCTGCGGCGCGTCGCCGGCGTCGCCGACGAGGAGCTCGCCGACGGGCTGCAGACGCTACGGCTGCGCGATCTCGTCTACGAGCAAGCGCTCTTCCCCAAGGTCATCTACGCGTTCAAGCATCCGCTCACGCAGGAAGTCGCCTACGGCTCGCAGCTCGCCGAGAGCCGCCGCGTCGCCCACGCCGCGGTCGCGCGGGTGCTCGAGGAGAAGGAGCCGACCAAACGCGAGGAGTACGCCGCGCTGCTCGCGCATCATTGGGAAGCCGCCGGCGAGCCGCTCCCGGCGGCGCGTTGGCACGCGCGCGCCGCGGAGAAGGCAGAGATGTCGTCGCCCAAGACGGCGGCCGCGCATTGGCGTTCCGTTCGGCGGCTCGGCCCCGCGATCGGCGACTCGCGTGAAGCCGCGGCGCTTCGAGTCGCCGCCTGCATCGGCCTCGTCCGTGCCGCCGACTACGACGCGGCCAACGACGCGGAAGCCACCGCGACGTTCGCCGAAGGCCGACAGCTCGCGCTCGACACCGGCGATCACGACGCACGGATCCGTTTGCTTCTCGCGTACTCGGCGCTCGTGCTGCAGACATCCGATTACGAGCAATCCGCGGAGCTTCTCGCCGAGGCGGAGGCCGCGGCCGCCGAGATCGACGACCCACAGATCCGCTTCGTCGTGCGCGGCCATGCGGGCTTCGCCTGCGTCGTGCGCGGCGAGACGTTGAAGGCGCTCGAGCTCTACGAGCAGGCATTCGCGATGCTCGGCGATGCCGAGCCGCGCGACAACTTCGTCCTTCGCCGCTATCTCGGCGCGCTCGCGAACCGGTGGATGATGCACGCCGAGACCGGCCGGCTCGACGAAGCCGCGCCGCACATCGAGCGATTGCTCGCAAAGGCGGAGGCGGTGTCGGACCTCTCGTACCAATGCATCGCCCACTTTTGCTCGACCCGCTTGGGCCTCTACCGGGGTGACACCGCGGCCGCAATGCGCCACGCGCGTGCAGCGATCGAGGTCGCGGAGCGGCTCGGAGTCCAGGGCTTCCGTAGCGCGGCGCGCGGCGCGCTCGCAGCGGCGCTGCTACTCGCCGGCGACCCGCAGGGAGCGCTCGCCGCGTTGGAGGACGCCGAGCGCGTCGCCGGACCCGAGACGATGACGCCGATTCTGCGGCTCACGCTGCTCGCGCGCACGGCCGAGGCGCACGCGGCCGCCGGGCGAATCGACGCCGCGCTCGCGGTCTCGGAAGAAGCGGTCGGGCTCGCTGCGACCACCAAGCGCGTTCCGGCGATCGACGGATTCCTCGCGCGGGCGCGTGTCCTCTTGGCACTGCCCGACGGCCCCTACGCGGAGATCGAGCGCATGCTCGACAGTGCCGCGGAGGCCGCGCGGTATTGCGCGGCGGGTGTGTACGAGCCGACCATCCATGAGGAGCGCGCGCGGCTGGCACGCCGCTCCGGCCGCGTCGACGAGGCGGACCGCGAGCTCGAGCAGGCACTGCGCCTCTACCGAGAGGTCGGTGCGCGCGGGCACGCCGCGCGTCTCGCCACGTCTGCGGAGAGAGCCGTCAGCGCCGCGTGACGACATCCGCGTCGTGAAATCGTAAGCGTTCCACAGCGCTCTTCGGAAGATCGACGCGCCCGCGATGCGACGTCGTGCCGCGCGGCGTCGGCGTGGCGTGATCCCGACACCCCTGGTACGTTTCGTTCAGCGGAGGTGACGTGATGGCGAAGATCGACCCGTTCGGCAGCCACGCGACGATGACGACGGCCGGCGGCACGGTGCGGGGGCACGGCACTCTCGACGCGCTGCCCTACACCGTCCGCATTCTTCTCGAGAACGTGCTGCGCCATCACGCGCTCGGCCTCGCCTCGGACAAGGACGTGCTCGCGCTCGCGACCTGGGATCCGCAGCACCTCGCGTCGGGTGAGATCCCCTTCCTGCCGGCGCGCGTGGTGCTGCAGGACTTCACCGGCGTTCCGGCCGTCGTCGATCTCGCGGCGATGCGCTCGGCGGTTGCACGCATTGGCGGCGATCCGCAGCGGATCAACCCGCTCGTCCCTGCCGATCTGGTGATCGATCACTCGGTGCAAGTCGACGTCTTCGGCACGCCGGAGGCCTTCGCCGCCAACGTTGCGCGCGAGTACGAGCGCAACCGCGAGCGCTACTTGCTCCTGCGCTGGGCGCAGAAGGCGTTTCGCAACTTCCGCGTCGTGCCGCCCGGGCGCGGCATCGTTCATCAGGTGAACCTCGAGTTCCTCGCGTCGGTGGTGCAGCGACGCGACGTCGACGGCGAGACGCTCGCGTTCCCCGACACGCTCGTCGGCACCGACTCGCACACGACGATGGTGAACGGCCTCGGCGTGCTCGGCTGGGGCGTCGGCGGCATCGAGGCCGAGGCGGTGCTGCTCGGGCAGCCGCTCTACCTGCTCGCGCCCGAGGTCGTCGGCTTCCGCATGCACGGCGAGCTGCCCGCCGGCGCGACCGCGACCGACCTCGTCCTCACCGTGACGCAGATGCTGCGCAAGCACGGCGTCGTCGGCCGCTTCGTCGAGTTCGCGGGAGCCGGGCTCTCGGGCTTGCCGGTCGCCGACCGCGCGACGCTCGCCAATATGTCCCCCGAGTACGGCGCGACCGCGGCGATCTTCCCCGTCGACGACGAGACGCTGCGGTATCTGCGCTTGACCGGGCGCGACGACGCGCTCGTCGACCTCGTCGAGCGCTACTGCAAGGCGCAGCACCTCTTCCGCACCGACGCGACAGGAGACCCGGTCTTCTCCGAGGTGCTGGAGCTCGATCTCGGCACGGTCGAGCCGAGCCTCGCGGGGCCGAAGCGGCCGCAGGACCGCGTCCGTCTCGGCGACGTGAAGAAGGGCTTCGCGGCGAGCTACCCGGGACAGGTCGAAAAGCGCGTCCGCGTCGCCGTCGACGACGTCCGCACCGAGCTCGGCGGCGGTAGCGTCGTCATCGCCGCGATCACGAGCTGCACCAACACGTCGAACCCCGCGGTGATGATCGCCGCCGGTCTCCTCGCGAAGAAGGCCGTCGAGCGCGGCCTCGCGACGCGCCCGACGGTGAAGACGAGTCTCGCGCCCGGCTCGCGCGTCGTGACCGATTACCTGAAAAATTCCGGCCTGCTCTCCTACCTCGAGCTGCTGCGGTTCTACGTCGTCGGCTACGGATGTACGACCTGTATCGCGGCGGGAACGCCCGTGCTGTTGGCGAACGGTACCGCGCGCGCGATCGAAGAGCTGCCGGACGCAGGCGGCGCCCTGCTGTTCGCGCCCACCGCGGAAGCCGAGCTGCGGGTGGCCGTGCAGGCGCAATCGATGAATCAAGGAACGCGGGAGTGTGTATCGCTCGTGCTGCAGGATGGGCGGAAGCTGGTCTGCACGCCCGATCACGAGATCCTGCGCGGCGACGGATCATGGGTGCGCGCCGACGACCTCGTGCCCGGCCGTGATCGCATCGTCATCGGGCTGGAGGCGCCCCTCGACGAGTCGGCGGCAGACGAAAGCGACTACGTTCTGCGCGCAGGCGAGCTGGTGTTCACGACCGGCGCACCCCCCGAGCGGCTGCGTCTCCTCGCGTTCGCGCGGCTCCTCGGCCACCTACTCGGCGACGGCTCGATCAGCTCGTGGGGGCAGGGCCGGATGAACGTCGGACAAGCGATCGATCGCGAGGCCGTGTTGGACGACGTCGAGCTCGTCACCGGCAAACGGCCCGTCGCCAACCGGTACGACGACCGCAAATGGAGCATCGTGCTTCCGGTGGATCTCACTCGCGCCGTCAGCGCGCTCGCCGGCGTGCGCGTCGGCCGGCGGATCGACCAGGCAGCCGGCCTCCCCGAGTTCGTGCGCGATCGCCGCTGTCCCGTCGCCGTCGTGCGTGAGTTCCTCGGCGGCGTTTTCGGCGCCGATGGAACCGCGCCGATACTGCATCGGATGGGCGAGCGCCGCTGATGCACGAATTGACGGAGCTGCTCGTCCGCTGCGGAGTGAAGGCAGACGACGCAAGAACATACGACTATTCCGTGCGGCGCGCGGCATCGTCGTATGCGCCGCCGCGCGACGGGGAGCCGCGCATCGAGGTCCGCCTCGAGCTTCCCGACGGTCTGTCGTTCGTCGAGCGGGTCGGGTTTCGCTACAGCGTCGACAAGCAGCTCCGCGCGAGCGCCGCGGCGGTATACTGGCGCAGCGTCGACGCGATTCACCGCCAGCGTTTGTGGATGGCGTCACGCGTAGAGGAGCTCCACGAGCAGCGTCCCGAGCTGTCGTTCTCTCGGGCGCGCGACATCGCGGCGGCGGAGCTCGCGGACCGCGAGACGATCATCTTTCCCCATTATTCGCTGCTGCAAGGCCATGACCGCTTCACGCGGTTGCCGAAAGCCGAGGACAGGAAATTTCGCCCGCTGCACCGGGAGAGCTGCGGCTTTCCGTCGCCGGTCGAAGTCTTCGAGCAACTCGGAATCCGGCAATGGTTCGCGCTGCTGCGGCCACGCACCGAGACGGACTCGACGGTGAAGACGAGTCTCGCGCCCGGCTCGCGCGTCGTGACCGATTACCTGAAAAATTCCGGCCTGCTCTCCTACCTCGAGCTGCTGCGGTTCTACGTCGTCGGCTATGGATGTACCACCTGTATTGGCAACTCCGGCCCGCTCCCTGACCCGATCGCGACCGCGATCCGCGACAACGATCTCGTCGTCGCCGCGGTGCTGAGCGGCAACCGCAATTTCGAAGGACGCATCCATCCGCTGGTGCGCGCGTCGTATCTCGCGTCGCCGCCGCTCGTCGTCGCCTACGCGCTCGCGGGCAGCGTCGACGTCGATCTCGCGAGCGAGCCGCTCGGTACCGACGCCGACGGGGACGACGTCTACCTGCGCGACGTGTGGCCGAGCCGTGCCGAGGTGCAGGCGATCCTCGGCGAGGCGGTGAGCCCGGACCTCTTCCGCAAGAGCTACGGCACCGTGTTCGACGGCGACGACGCGTGGCGCACGCTCCCTGTCCCTGAGGGTGCCTTGTACGCGTGGGACTCGAAGTCGACGTATATCCAGGAGCCGCCGTTCTTCGTCGACCTGCCGCCGTCGCCGCCGCCGCTTCGCGACATCGCGGGGGCACGCGTGCTCGCGCTCCTCGGCGACTCGATCACGACCGACCACATCTCGCCGGCGGGCTCGATCCCCGCGGACGGCCCGGCCGGGAAATTCCTCATCGCGCATGGAGTCACGCCGCGTGAGTTCAACAGCTACGGCGCGCGTCGCGGCAACCACCAGGTGATGATGCGCGGCACGTTCGGCAACGTGCGTCTGCGGAACGCGCTCGCGCCGAAGCGCGAGGGCGATTGGACCCGCCACTTCCCGAGCGGCGAGGAGATGCGCATCTTCGACGCGGCGGAGCGCTACCGTGCCGCAGGGACACCGCTCGTCGTCATCGCCGGCAAGGAGTACGGCACCGGCAGCTCGCGGGACTGGGCGGCGAAGGGCACGCTTCTCCTCGGCATCAAGGCGGTCCTCGCCGAGAGCTTCGAGCGCATCCACCGCAGCAACCTCGTCGGCATGGGCGTGCTGCCGCTGCAGTTCAAGCGCGGCGAGAGCTGCGCGACGCAGGGTCTCGACGGCACGGAGACGTACGACGTCGTCGGCCTCGCGACGCTCGCCCCGCGCGCCGAGCTGACGGTTCGCGTCCGCCGCGACGACGGCTCCACGGCCGAATTCGGCGCCATCGCGCGCGTCGACAGCGCGATGGACATCGAGTACCTGCGCCACGGCGGCATTCTGCAGATGGTGCTGCGATCGCTGGCGGGCACGCGCTGAGAGCCGGGCGACCGCCCCGCCGCCACTGACCACCGGCATCCGTCTGGCCGGCGCCGCAACCTCACTCGACGTGCGTGTGCGAGGCGTCGTGGAACGCGTCGCCGCGGCGCGGTGGTGGCAGCTGCCCGAGCAGCGCGGTGCAACCGAAGACGACGACGACGAGAATGACCTCGCCAGCGATATATCGTGACATGAGAAGGCGCGCAGGCGCTCGATCCGGAGGCCGCTCATCGATCACCCGCTCTGCCGATTCGGAGAGCGCGGGGAGAAGCCGATACCGGTTCATGGCACCGAGCGCGAGCGCGCCGAGCACCAGGACGACCTTGAGCGCGAGCACGCGGCCGTACGCGCTCGACCAAAGTGCCGGGAGCTCCGCCACCTCTACGTACGCATTGAAGGAGCCACTCAGGACGATCGCCGCGGCACACGCGAGCGCGAGACGCGAGAAGCGGCGGGTGATCGTCACCAACGCGGCCGACGAGAGCGATGGCGGAGCGCGGAAAACGCACCACCACAGAGCCCCGAGCCCACCGCCCCACGCAAAGGCCGCGCTGGCGTGGACCCAATCGACGATCGTCGTCGCCGTCGCGTCGCCCCAGTCCGCCGCATGACCACTCGCCGCGAGGGTGAAGACGGCGGCGAGCATCGTCGCGAGCGCGACGAGGCCAGCCGAGCGCGCTCGTGTCCAGCACAGGAGGGCGACGATCGCGATTGTCGACGCACGCAGACGCCACATCACGCCGAAGTGGGTGCGGCCGAGGACCAGCGGCAGCGCCGCGACGGCGGCACCAATGCCGCCCTCCGCCATCGTCCGCGCACGCTCGATGAGATCCGCGCCGCTCGCCACGACGAGTAGCGTCAACGACGCGAACGTCAGCCGACGTAGACGTTGCTGAACGGCGGCGAGCCCGTTTCCGTCTCGCGGCAACAGCAGAAGCTCCGCCACGAGCCCGCCGACGACACCGGCCAGGGCAACGAGGTTCGTCCAGCGAACGAGCGCCGCGAGTGCAACCGCAGCCGGGCCGCTCACGGCGGCTCGACGCGAAACGGAAACTTGCCTTCGGTACGATGGCCGTCGCGCGCGACCACGCTCCATTCGACCTCGTAGGGCCCGGCAGGAAGCGAGGCCACGCTCACTTCGAGGAGCGTCGTATCCTCGGGATCAACGTGCGCATCACCGCGGTCAACCCGTTTCCCGGTCGCGTCCTCGACCTTGATCGTGCTGAAGACCGGCTCGATCACGCCGTCGAACCAGATCCGGACCTGGGACGGCGACCCCCGGACGCTATGGCCCACGCGCGGATCGGAATGGTCGGGAAACGCGTGGGCCATCGCCGATCCCGGTAACCAGAGGACGACGAGCAGCATCGTGGACGCTACCGCGGCTGCGTCGGACCCAACACGCCTGAGAACGGCGTCCACGTGAAGACCTCCGGCAAGATGTCGTCGAGGTAGAAGTGCAGCTGGCCGATCACTCCGACCTGTGCCTGCCGTGCGCCTTCGAGTGCGTTGCCGTTGATCGGAATGACCGCCTCGAGGCTCAGCTGGATGTACCGTCCGAACCATATGATGCCTGGACCGATGCTACCACTCGTACGACGGGAATCATGCGGTTGAGCGGCGCTTCGAGACCGATATCTTCGACGAAACTCTGGAGATACTGCAAATTGTATTGCAAGGAGAACCCCCACTCCAGCACTCGGGGGTTGAGCTCACGCTCGACGTCGACGGCATCGTCCGCGACGGTGCGCGTGACCGTGTGCTCCTTCGTTGGGATGGCGATTCCGATCGCGCCCGTGACCGCAAGCGGCTTCAGAAAACGCATCGAGGCGGGAACGTCGCCCAGCCCCTTGCCAAAGAAGATCTGCGGCACGAGCGTCGAGAACGACTCTGCCTCGACGCGCGCTTGTCCCGTACCGCCGACGTCCGCCTCGAGGCCGCCTGACACCAGCAGCTCGCGCGCCGCGTCCTGGATGAAGACGTATTTGGCGGCGACGTGCATGTTGTCGAACCCGGCGATCGTCGGGCCGCCTTTCGGATCCTCGATTGCCAGGGATCCGGCGAGCGAGATTCCGAAACGGCGGCTGAGCCGTTTCGACAGCTCGGCGTCGATCTCCGTGTCCCACGTCGGCGGGCTATCGGCACCCTTCTTTCGGCGCACGACCTGTACGGTCGGCAGCGACAGCTCGTCGGCGACGAACGGATCGTCGATCGTGAGCGTGGCCGGAAAGAAGCGTTGCCCGACGACGCCGTGCGCGTCCGCGAACGCCACGAAGGACGTGATTCCCAACACCGCCGCGAGCAGCGCCAATCCGCTCGGCCGCAGAACGTCGCGCATCTGCTCTCCTTAGCGGAGGCATGCCCGGACCCACCACTCGCACCCCGCGTTGCTCAGCGCCGCGACTGCGACGATGCACCCCAACGGCGTGAGCGGCAGCGCGATTTCCATCAGGCGATCGACGACGAGGATCGTCGTGGCCTGGCCCGCAATCGCGCCCCAGCGCAACGTGACGAGCCATTGGAAATTGATCGCGTGGGCGCCCCGCACGGCGGATACCTCTAAAGCATGGCGCGCAGGCGCGCAAAATCACCCCTCGAGAGCTCGACTTGACACCGTGCGAAAGTCCGCCACTTTCCCGGGTGGATCTCGTGGTCGATCATTCCCACTCCCATGCTCACGTGCACGTTCCGGCGCGCACCGTGCTGACCGCAGCGGCGTTGACGTCCGCCGCCGCGGCGGCCGAAGTGCTGGGTTCGTGGCGCAGCGGCAGCCTCTTCCTCACCGCCGACGCGGTGCACCTGATGGCGCACCTCGGAATCTTCATCGTGCTCCT
>VBKW01000401.1 GCA_005879405.1 Deltaproteobacteria bacterium | reverse complement strand
ACCCCCTCGTCGCGCTCCCCCCCTTCACGCGCGAGCTCACCGCGATCAAGGTAGCAGGACTCTATGGATGGAGGCTCCTCGTACCGTGGCAGCTCGCGGCCGATTACTCCTATCGACAGATTCCACCCGTTGCGTCCGTGCTCGAGCCGACGTTCCTCGCCGCTTTCGCGGTCGTTGCCGCGGTGCCGGTGCTCGTGTGGTGGAGCTGGCGACGCGCGCCCGCGGTGGCGCTCGGCCTCGGTCTCCTCGCGCTCACGTTTGCGATGGTCTCGAACCTGGCCTTTCTGATCGGGACGATCATGGCCGAGCGGCTGATCTATCTGCCGTCGGCGGGGTTCTGCTTGGCGGCGGCGGTGGCGCTGGAACGCGCGACGCGTCGAGCGACCGCCGGCACGCGCGCGCCGTCGCGTGTCGACATTGCGGCGGGCGGCGGCGCCGCGAGCGCCACGCCCGAGGTCGTCGGGCTCGACCTGAGGCGTCTTTGGCGGCCGCCGATCGCGGTGCCGCTCGCGATCGTGGTCGCGCTCTACGCGGCGCGGACGTGGTCGCGAAACGTGGTGTGGCGGGACCGCATCGCCTTCTTCTCGACGATGATCGCCGAGGCACCCGACTCGGCGCGGAGCCATCGCGAGCTCGGGAGCGTGCTGGCGGACCACGGCAAGTTCGACCTCGCGCGCGCTGAGTTCGAGCGCTCGCTCGCCATCAAGCCCGAGGATCCCGCGACGCTCTACAATCTCGGCAACGCGCTCCTTCAGGAGCGGCGTTACGACGACGCGATCGAGGCCTACGAGCGCGCCCTCGCCGCGAAGCCGGACTTCGCCGACGCCATGGTGAACCTCGGCAACGCGGAGAGCCTCCGCGGCGACAGCGAAGCGGCGTTGGCGTCGATGCGCCGCGCGCTCGCGCTCTCACCGCGGTCGGCGAGCCTGCACATGAACGTCGCGAACGAGCTCTTTCGGCTCGCGAGACGTGCCGAGGCGCGCGACGAGTACGAGGCCGCGCTCGCGCTCGAGCCCGACGCGCCGGAGATCCTCACCAACTACGGCGCCTTTCTCCTGACGGTCGGTGACTACGACGCCGCCGTGCGCGTCTACCGTCGCGCCGGCGACGCGCCACGCGTGCTCGTCGGGCTCGCCGCTGCGTACCGCGCGCAAGGACGCGCGGCGGACGCTCGCGCCGCCTACGCCCGTGCCGCACAGCTCTTTCCGAACGATTCCGGCGTGCGCCAGCTCGGCGACGTGCTGCGCCGCGACGCCGCGACCGCATCATCGCCGAGCGTCGGGACGGCAGCGCCGTCCGGCGGCGCCGCGCCACCGCCCGGCGGTGGGGGGGCGACGCCACCCGGCGGATGATGCGTCTCGTCCTCCTCGTCGCAGCGGCATGCGCCGTCTATGCCGACAGTTTCGGCGTGCCGTTCCTGTTCGACGATCGGTCCGCGATCGTGTCGAACCTGCGCATCCGCGAGCTTTGGCCCGGGCCTTTCACCTCGGCGCGTCCGATCGTCGACCTGACGCTGGCGGCAAACTACGCGGTCGGCGGGCTGCACGTCGTCGGCTACCATCTCGTCAACCTCGCGCTCCACGTCGGCTGCGGCTTGCTCCTCTACGACCTCGCGCGACGGACGCTGCGCGCGACGGGTACCGCGCCCGGCCACGAAGCGCGCGTCGCATGGTGGGCGGCGCTCGTGTTTCTCGTGCACCCCCTCCAGACCGAAGCGGTCACGTACGTGAGCAGTCGCAGCGAGGTGCTGAGGGCGCTTTGGTACCTCGCGACGCTCGATCTCGCCCTCCTCGGCGAGACCGATGCCGCGCGCCGCACGACGTGGTGGGCGCTCGCGATCGTCACCTGCGCGCTCGGGATGGCGACGAAGCCGGCGATGGTCTCGGCGCCGATCGCCGTCTGGTGGCTCTTCCGCTGCACCGCCGAGCCCGACGAGCCGAGCGTGTCGTTCGCCGACGATCGCGTGCACGGACCGCGTCGCGTGCCGGCACTCCGGAGGCCGTTCGGGGTCGGCGTCGCCGCCACATGGCTCGTGCTCGCCGCCCTCGTCGCCTGGGTCGAGACCCCCGGCGCCGGGCTCGACATCGGCATCGGGTCTCTCGATTACCTGCGAACCGAGCTCGGCGTCACGTGGCATTACCTGCGCCTGCTCGTCTGGCCGGCCAACCAGACGATCGAGTACGACTGGCCGCTGGCGACGCGCTGGCTCACGCCGCCGGTGGTCGTTCCGGCGCTCGGCTGGATCGTGGTGCTCGCCATGCTGGTCGGCCTGCGCCGCGCCCGTCGCGACGCGGCGGCGTTCTGGCTCGGCCTGGCGCTCCTCGCGCTCGCGCCGAGCTCGTCGATCGTCCCCATCGCCGACCTCGTGTTCGAGCATCGCATGTATCTGCCGCTCGCGGGATTCGCGGTGCTCGCGGCGCTCGCCGGCGAGGGCCTCGCGCGCCGCGCGCCGCGCTCCGTCGCGGTCGCCGCTGTGATCGCCGTCGTCACGCTCGGTGTCGCGACGATCGAGCGCAATCGACTGTGGCACGATCCGGTGACGCTCTGGGAGGACGCGCTCGCGAAGGCGCCGTCGAAGCCGCGCATCTTCCGCAACCTCATCAGCGCCTACGAGGAGCGCGGCGATCGTGCCAACGCCGCGCGCATCGCGGCACGCGAAACCGCGGTGTTCGAAAGCGTGCACCGCGCCCGCCCGCACGACCCGGAGGCGATGAGCGCGCTCGCCGATGCGTACGCGCGCGGCGGCCGGATCGACGAGGCGCTGCCGCTGCTCGTCGCGGCGGTGCAGCGCGCGCCGAGCGACGCCCTGGTCCGCGCCGCGTACGGCAGCTTGCTGCTCGAGATCGGACGCGCCGAAGAGGCGGTCAGTCAGCTCGAGATGGCGCAGGCGCTCGCGGGCGGGCAGCGCGATTGGCTCGGCCGCGACCTCCTGCGCACGATCTCGACCAACCTCGGCTGGGCGTACGCGTCGGTCGGACGCGAGAGCGACGCGATCGGGGTGCTCCGCCAAGCCGCCGCGCACGACGACGTCGAGGCGCTGAACAACCTCGGCTCGATCCTCGCGCGCACCGGGCAATGGAGCGAGGCACTGCGCGTCCTCGAGCGCGCGCACGAGCGCGATCCGGACGATCCCAACGTCGAGAGCAATCTCGGCTGGGTGTGCGCCAACCTGGGGAGGCTCGACGAGGCGCGCCAGCTCCTCGAGCTGGCGATCGTGAAACAGCCGCAGGAGCCCTCGGCACACGGCAATCTCGGTTGGGTTCGGCTCCGCGCCGGGGACCCCGCCGCCGCGCTCACCGCGTTCGCTGCCGCGCAAGCGCTCGAGCCCGCGAACGCCTGGATCGCAACGATGCAAGGTATCGCCCACGCTCGCCTCGGTGAGTGGCCCGTCGCGATCGCGGCGTTCCAACGCGCGATGTCGCTCACCTCCGAATCGGACCTCGCCCGCGAAAACCTCGCGCGCGCCGAGCGCCGCGAACTGCCGCTTCTGCCCGAGCCTGAGCCGTAGCGCGTTGCGCGCCCGCGCCACCGCGCCGATGTGATTGACAGCCCGGGCTCTGCCTCCTATAAGCCGACGCGTCACATGCTCGAGCGCCGGTCGGGCGTCTCGAGCTTTTTTTGGTGGGCCGCTGACCGATGGGTCGAGTCGGCGGTTGGGGCGGTGCCTACGTGCGGACCGGGGCGCCGTTTTTTTGAAACTCGAGCTGACCGCATGGTTAGTCCAGTCACGACGCGTGCGGAGGGGAAGGAGTCGATGGATCGGAGCATCGAGGAGGCGCGCGCGACCGAGCGGCCGTTCGCCGCGCGCAGCGCAGTCCGGTCCCGACGCGACGAGTTTCTCGCCAAGGTCGATCACACGATCAACCGTTCGCAGGAGTACTTCCGTCGCGAGCAGCACGCGACCGGATACTGGCATCGTCCGCTCGAGGCGAACGCCACGATGGACGCCGAGTACATCTTCTTCATGCACTTCATGGGACGGGTGAACGCCGAGCGCCAGGAGCGGATTGCCGCCCACCTCCTCGCGACGCAGCTCGAGGACGGCAGCTGGGCGCTCTACCCGGACGCGCCCGGGCACCTGTCGAACACGATCGAGGCGTATTTCGCGTTGAAGCTCGCGGGCCGGCCGGCGTCGCTGCCGGCGCTCGAGAAGGCGCGCCGGTTCATCCTCGAGCGCGGCGGCGCCGCGAAGGCGGGCGTCTTCACCCGCATCTTCCTCGCCTACTTCGGGCAGTTTCCGTGGGATGGTGTCCCGTCGATGCCCGCCGAGCTGATCCTCTTGCCGAATTGGTTCCCGATCAACATCTACGAGATGTCGAGCTGGGCGCGGGGGACAGTCGTGCCGCTCCTCGCGCTGCTCGCGAAGCGTCCCTTCATTCGCATTCCCGAGGATCGCGGCGTTGCCGAGCTATTCCAGCGACCGCCGACGCCGGCCGACTACGCGTTTCGCCGCAGCGCGGGCGCGTTCTCGTGGCACAACTTTTTCCTCGTCGTCGACAAGACGCTGAAGCTCCTCGGCCGCATCCCGGTGGCGCCGCTGCGGACGCGCGCGCTCGCCGCCGCCGGCGATTGGATCCTCGCGCATCAGGACGTGAACGGCGGTTGGGGCGGGATCCAGCCGGCGATGGTGAACTCGGTGATGGCGCTGCGTGCGCTCGGCTATCCCGACGATCATCCCGCGGTCGCCAAGGGGATCCAGGCGATCGAAGACTTCGTGATCGAGGAGGGCCGCGAGCTCTTCTTTCAGCCGTGCGTCTCGCCGACCTGGGACACGGCGCTCGCGGCGAAAGCGCTCCTCGACTCCGGCACCCCGAGCGACGACCCGGCACTGCAGCGTGCCGCCGAGTGGCTTCTCGAGAACCAGATCTTCAGGGGCGGCGACTGGCAGGTGAAGAATCCCGACCTCGAGCCCGGCGGCTGGGCCTTCGAGTTCGCGAACGACTGGTACCCGGATACCGACGACACCGCCGTCATCCTGATGGTGTTGCGACGGATCGCGATGACGGATGAACGTCACAAGGCACACGCGATCCAGCGTGGGATGAACTGGACGCTCGGCATGCAAAGTCGGAACGGCGGCTGGGGCGCCTTCGATACCGACAATCTCCGCGAGCTCTTCAACAAGATCCCGTTCGCCGACATGGAGGCGATGCTCGATCAGCCGACGGCGGATTTGACCGGCCGGCATTTGGAGCTGATGGGCGAGTACGGCTACGATCTCGAGATGCGCCGCGCGAAGCGCGCGCTCGCGTTCATCCGCCGCACCCAGGAGCCCGACGGCTCGTGGTGGGGACGCTGGGGCGTCAACTACATCTACGGTACGTGGTCGGTGCTGAGCGGTCTGCGCGCCATCGGTGAGGATCTCCGCCAGCCGTACGTGCGGCGCGCCGTCGCGTGGCTGAAGAGCCGGCAGAACGACGACGGCGGCTGGGGCGAGACCTGCGACAGCTACTTCGATCCGTCACTCGCCGGCCGTGGCCCGAGCACGGCGTCGCAGACGGCGTGGGCCCTTCTCGGCCTTCTCGTCGGCGAGGACGAGCTCAGCCCCGAGCTCGTGCGCGGCATCGACTACCTGACGCGCGGGCAGCAACGCGACGGCACGTGGGACGAGCTGCACTTCACCGGCACCGGCTTCCCGCGCCACTTCTATCTTCGCTACTACATGTACCGGAACTATTTTCCGCTGATGGCGCTCGGTCTCTTCCGCGCGCGCGCCGAGACGGCGGCGTCCGTGCGCGAAGCGGAGGCATCGAGCGCATGAGCGCTGTGCCGCGCCACCGCTCGCTCGCCCTCCTCGGCGCGACCGGATCGGTCGGCGTATCGACGCTGGCGCTGGTCGAGCGCTTCCCGGATCGATTCCGCGCGGTCGCGCTCGCCGCGGGATGGAACGTCGAGCTCCTCGCCGAGCAAGTGCGCCGGCACCAGCCGCAGCTCGTCTCGGTCGCCGACGACGCGTCCGCCGCCGAGCTGCGCGCCCGCGTACCCGGGTACACCGGGAAGATTCTCGCCGGGAGCGCGGGCCCGCTCGCGGTGGCGACGCATCCCGGTGCCGACATCGTGCTCTCCGCGCTCGTCGGCGCGCTCGGTCTCGAGCCGACGCTCGCCGCGATCGACGCCGGCAAGGACGTCGCGCTCGCGAACAAGGAAGTGCTCGTCGTCGCGGGCGCGCTCGTGACTCGTGCGGCACGCGCGCGCGGCGTGCGCCTCCTCCCCGTCGACAGCGAGCACAACGCGATCTTCCAGGCGCTGCACGGCCACAATCCGGCCGAGGTGAAACGCCTCATTCTCACCGCGTCCGGCGGGCCGTTTCTGCACCACACGACGGCCGAGCTCGCGTCGGTGACGCGCGCCGACGCGCTCAAGCATCCGACGTGGAAGATGGGACCGAAGATCACGATCGACTCCGCGACGTTGATGAACAAGGGACTCGAGGTGATCGAGGCGCACTGGCTCTTCGACGTCGCGCCAGAGCGCATCGACGTCGTCATCCACCCGCAGAGCATCATTCATTCGATGGTGGAGTACATCGACGGCTCGGTGCTGTCGCAGATGGCGGTTCCCGACATGACGATCCCGATCGGCTACGCGCTCGCGTACCCGGAACGCTTGCCGCTGACGCATCTCCGCACGCTCGATCTCCCCGCCGCGGGCGCGCTGACGTTCGTCGCGCCCGAGCCCGATCACGAGCGCTTCCCCTGCCTCGACCTGGCGTACCGCGCGCTCCGGACCGGCGGGACGATGCCGGCGGTGCTGAACGCGGCCAACGAGGTGGCCGTCGAGCGCTTCTTGGCGGAGGAGATCGGCTACCGCGACGTGCCCGCCGTCGTCGCCGCGGTGATGGACGCACACACATCGGGTCCCGCCGCCGATCTGCCGACGCTCCTCGCCGCCGACGCGTGGGCACGCGCGACCGCTCGCGCGCTGCGACCGGATGCAGCGATGCGCGCGCCCGAAGCGGCGGCGCGCGAGGGTGCGGCGCGCGAGGGTGCGCCGCGCGACGCGATGCGGGCGCCGAAAAAGGTCGCCGTCGCGCCGTGAGGATCATCGCGTCGTGCCGATGAGCGCGCTGTCCACCGCCGCTGCCGCGCCCGGCGTCGAGATCGGCGTCGAGGTGCCGTCGCAGTCGGTCGCCGACGCGTTCCGGGAGTGCGAGCTCATCGCGCGCACGCACTACGAGAACTTCACGCTCGGATCGCGGCTCCTGCCACGGCGGCTGCGCCGGCACATCGCCGCCATCTACGCGTTCGC
>VBKW01000075.1 GCA_005879405.1 Deltaproteobacteria bacterium | reverse complement strand
CACGCAGAGCTGCTCGATCGCCATGTACTCGTACGATCCGGCGAAGCTCTGCGACAGGTTCAAATAGAAGCGATTGCGGAGGATGCGCTCGCGGACCTCGTCGGAGGGGGCGTGGCGCGCGACCAGACGATCCCACGCGCCCTTCTGATCGAGCATCATCGCCGCGAGCGTGCCGCGCGCGACGACACCGTGGCGGGCGAGGACGGCGGGATCGACGGCGCGCGGCTCGTCGCCCAGCGCGCCGACGCCGAGCGAGTCGGCGAGCCGGCGTGCCGGATCGATCGTCAGCACGACGGCGCGCCGCCCGCGCTCGGCTCCCCAGAGCGCGATCGCCGCCGCCGTCGTCGTCTTGCCGACGCCGCCGGAGCCGACGCAAATGACGACGCGATGGTCGCGGACGAGAGCCTCGAGCATCAGCGCATCCTCGACACGCGCATCAGTGCGCGCGCTCCGCGGCGAGCGTGCTCAGTTGGCGCTCGGCGTGCCCCAGCAGTCGGCGCACCTCGGGGAGACCGAACTCCTCGCAGCAGAGAAACGGCAGCTCGACGGTCGGCATCGGCACCGCCGCGCGCAAGCGCCGGAGGTAATGCGCGTTGATGGCCGCCCAGCCCGCCTCCTCGCGGCCGCAGCGCAGCACGTCGACGACGAGCGACGACGCGCCCGCCGGCGCCGTTGGCACGTCGTCGGGCGCGAGCGGCGCCGTGTGGACGCGATTCACGAAGAGGACGCCGAGCGGCATTTTGAGCTGGTCGCAGAGCTGCGCGTACATCTCGTGCGTCTCGTTGACCGGCATCTCCTCCGCGGTCGTCACCGGACAGACCGCCGTGCGCGCGGGATCCTCGAGCAGGTCGAGGACCTTGCGCGCCTCGCGCCGGACGAGCCCGGGGCCGAACGCCTCGTGCGCCGCCGCCGGCATGCGCAGGTACTGGAGGCTGTGCCCCGTCGCCGGCGCATCGACGACGATCGCGTCCCACTTGCGGCCGCGGCCGGATTCGAGCTGCTCTTCGTACCAGATCTTGCCGACGGTCATGAGCTCCTTCAGCCCCGGCGCCGCGGCGACGAAGTGGCGATAGAGCTTGCTGCTCACCACCATCCGCTGCACGCGTTTCACGGGCAGGACGAGCCCGAGGTATTCGCTGAGCGCGCTCTCGCCGTCGATCGTGAGGAAGCAGAGGCCGCGAAACACCTCCGCCGGAGCGTCCGTGGCCTCCGCGACGCCGAGCACCTCGCCGAGGCGGCGGCCGGGACCCATCTGCGCCAGCAACACGCGCTTGCCGCGCTCGGCGAGCGCGACCGCGAGGAGCGCGGCGACCGTGCTCTTGCCGACGCCGCCTTTGCCGACGACGAAGAGCACGCGCCGCTCGAAGAGATCGTGAGCCATTCGACGCCTTTCGTCGCGTCACGCTATCATCGGCTCGGATGATGGACCACCGACAGCGGGCGCGCGGAGCAGAGTGAGCGTCGCGAGCACGCTCGTCGTGTTCGGCGCCGGCCTCGTCGCCGGCCTCATCAACTCGGTGGCGGGCGGCGGCACGCTGCTGTCGTTTCCGGTCTTGGTGTGGCTCGGTCGCGATCCGATCGTCGCCAACATCACGAACACGGTCGCGCTCTGGCCCGGGTCGCTCGCGAGCGCGGTCGGCTTCCGGCGTGAGCTGCGCGGGGGAAGGCGCCTGCTCGTTCTGCTCGCGATTCCGTCGGTGCTCGGCGCGCTCACGGGCGCGACGCTGCTCATGCGGACGTCGTCGCGGACGTTCGCCGTGATCGTCCCGTATTTGATTCTGTTCGCGACGTTCATCTTCGCCGCACAGGGACCGATCACGCGTCGATTGCGACGGCGACACCAGGTGCCGCCGTCGACGCCGGCGCCGGCACCGCCCGAGCCCGCGGCAGCGCTTTCTGACGGCGAGCGACACGGTACGGCGAGCGCGCTGCACCGCGATCGTCACATCGGCGCGAGCGCGCCGCGCGCCGAGCGGCATGGCGGCGCGAACACGACGGGAGCGGCGCTCGCTGGGGCGATGCTCTTCCAATTCGTGGTCGCGATCTACGGCGGGTATTTCGGCGCCGGCATCGGCATCATCATGCTCGCCGCCCTCGGTCTCCTCGGCGTGACCGACATCCTGCACATGAACGGGCTCAAGAACGCGTTCGCGTTCTGCATCAACGCCGTCGCGGCCGCATACTTCGCGCTGCACGGCAACGTCAGTTGGCTCGACGCGATCGTGCTCGGCGTCGGCGCGATCACCGGCGGCTACGTCGGCGCCGGCGTCGCGCGGCGGGTGGGGCGCGCGACGGTGCGGCGAGCCGTGATCGTCATCGGCTTCGCCATGGCGGCCTCTCTCCTGTGGCGGCATCCATGAGCGCCGGTGTCCGCGCTGTCGACGTCCGTGCGCGGCGCGAGACGGCGTCGTATCGACGCTTTCATTGTTGACCCGCAGGCCTCACGCCGCGTATCTTTCCGCGCTCGGCATGTTCCGCCATCGCGCGAAACCGGAGAACCACATGCACCCGACTCACGAGCGGGCACGCATCGCCGTTCTGACCCTCGTCCTCGCCGGCGTTGTCCACGCGTGCGGCGACGGGACGCAGAATCGCGTCGCGACCGGCGACCCCGTCCTGCGCTGGAATGCCGTCGCGATGGACGCCGCCCGGCTCGATCACACCGCCGTCGCGCCGGGCGAGCAGCGCACGTTCGGCGAGGAGCTGGGCCCGACGCGCACGAGCCGCGCGTTCGCGATGATCCACGTCGCGATGGCGGACGCGGTCGCGATGATCGACGGATCGTTCACGACGTTTTTCCAAGAGGTATCCGGACCGCGCGACGCGTCGGTCGAGGCCGCGGTCACGCAAGCGGCGCACGACACCGCCGTCGAGCTCTATCCCTCGCAGCGCGCGACGTTCGACGACGCGCTCGCCCAAGACCTGGACGCGATTCCGGATGGCCAGGCGAAGACGGACGGGATCGCCGTCGGCCGCGCCGCGGCGGTCACGTGTCTCGACGCCCGCACCGGCGACGGCGCGGAGCTGAGCGCGCCCGGAGCGCCCAACGACTACGTGTACGGCGACGCGCCCGGCGAATGGCGGGCCGATCCCCTGCACGCGGACGCGACCCCGCTCGGGCCGAAGTGGGGCCAGGTGAAGCCCTTCGTGCTCGCGACCGCCTCGCAGTTCCGCGCCCCGCCGCCGCCCGCGCTCGACAGCGCCGAGTACGCGGCGGCATTCGACGAAGTGAAGGCGATCGGCGGCGACGGCATCCACACGCCGTCGACGCGCACGCCGGACCAGACGATCGCCGCGATCTATTGGGGGTACGACGCGCAGCCGAGCCTGTGCGCGCCGGTCGTCGTCTACAACCAGATCGCGGTGCAGATCGGCAGCGAGCAGCACCTGTCGATCACGGAGAACGCGCGCATGCTGGCGCTGGTGAACGTCGCGATGGCGGACGCCGGCATCGCCGCGTGGGAGACGAAGTACTTCTACAAGTTTTGGCGGCCGGTGACCGCGATCCGCGAGGCCGACGCGGGAACGGGCCCGAGCGGTCTCGGTGACGGCAACCCCGCAACCGTCGGCGACGCGACTTGGATGCCGCTCGGCGCCCCCGCCGACAACAACGACAAGACGAACTTCACGCCGCCCTTCCCCGCCTACACGTCCGGCCACGCCACCTTCGGCGGCGCGCTTTTCGAGACCCTGCGCCGCATCTACGGCACCGACCGCATCCGCTTCACGTTCGTCTCCGACGAGTTCAACGGCGTCACCAAGGACCAGTTCGGCAACACCCGACCGCTGATTCCGCGCACCTTCGAGACGCTGAGCCAGGCAGAGGACGAGAACGGGCAGAGCCGCATCTACCTCGGCATCCACTGGCGCTTCGACAAGGTGAACGGCATCCGCCAAGGCGAGCAGATCGCCGACCTCGTCACCGACACGCTCTTCCTACCGCGCTGAGCCAACGCCGCCGCACGGGCGGTTGAGCACCACCCGACGGGCGCACCGAGCCGCTGTCAACCATTCACAGCCCCCGTGCCTCAATGGGGATGTGGGAGGTCCCCGATGGCTCTATGCTCGTCCAAGTGACATGCGAGCGATGCGGGGCGAGGGTGTTCCAGGATTCACACCTGCTCGCCGAGCGCGATTTGGCACGTCTCACCGAGCACGTGTCGCGCTGCCGCTCGATCACGACGTCCGACCGTCCGCAACCGGTGCCACCGCTCGGGGAATTGCTGCGCTACTTTGAGATCGCCATCGACTTCACTTGATCGGCCTCGATTGAGCGCCGTGGCGGGAGCTCTGACGACCAAGACCTCACGACCCGTCGGCGCGCACGGACCGGCCGTGGACGAGTACGATGCCCTCTATCGGCAGCACCGAGGGCGGATCCTCGGGCTGTGCGGGATCCTGCTGCGCGATCGCGACGAGGCGGAGGACGTGACCCAAGAGGTGTTTCTCCTGCTGCACCGCGAGCGCGATCGAGGTCCGCGGCGCGTCGGCTGGGGGCCATGGTTGACGCGCGTGGCCGTGAACGCGTGCTATCGCCGCCGCCGGTCGCGCTGGTGGCGCGTATGGCACGCGGTGAACCCAGCCGTCGACATCGCGGAGCTCTCCGTCTCCGGACCGACGCCGGAGGCGCAGGCGGTCACGATGGAGGAGCACCGCATCGTGCTCGCGGTCTTCAACCGGTTGTCGCGCCGGCAGCAGGAGGTTTTCCTGCTGCGACACGTCGAGGGATACTCGACGGACGAGGTGGCGACGATCCTCGGCGTCCGCACGGGAAGCGTCAAGCGCCACCTGTTCCGGGCGACACACGCGTTCCAGAAAACACTCCGGACGGCGCGCGACCCGCGTGCGGGAGTTCCCCATGCGTGAATGTCTCCGCGATCGAACGCTCGTGCGGCTGGTCTACGGCGAAGGGACGGTGCGACACCGGCACCACGTTGCCGCCTGTGCGCGCTGTGCCGACCGCATGGCCGCGATTGCGCGCGCACGCGACGTCGCGACGATGGCGTTGAAGGCGGCGACCGTCGATCCGGTCTCGTTGGATCTCGGCGCGAAGACCGCCGCGTCGGTGGTCGTGCGCCGAACGACGCGTCTCGTCGCGCCACTCGCCGCGGGCGCGGTGATCGCGGCGGCGATCGTCCTGCTGCTCCGTCCGGGCACGATGTCCGGGCCGTCACGCAGCGCCGCCGTCGTCGCCGAGCTGTCGCTCGACGACGTGGCGGAGAGCGTCTTCCCGGCCGACGATCCGGAATGGCTCGGAACGGACGCGGACGATCTGCGTTGGGAGGCGGCGCTCCGCGGCGAGCGCGCGTGCGAGAGCGACGACGGATTCTCCGATTCCGACTGCAGCTGAGTGACGAAAGACATGAAGGAGCCACGATGATGCGACGACTCACGGCGGCGATGATCCTCGCCACGATACTCTCGACCGGCACCGCGCTTGCGCGTCCGGGCGGACGCGGAGGTCCCTTCGGCGGCGGCGGCGGACCCGATGG
Organism: Deltaproteobacteria bacterium; assembly: GCA_005879405.1. Classification (GTDB taxonomy): domain Bacteria; phylum Desulfobacterota; class Binatia; order UTPRO1; family UTPRO1; genus DP-19. The sequence goes on along the minus strand of VBKW01000075.1, from coordinate 11,705 downwards.
CGGCATGATGCTGCCGCTTCTCCTCGGCAAGCTCGATCTCACCGACGCGCAACACCAGCAGGTGCACGCGATTCTCACCGCGCACCGCGCGACGTTCCAGAGTGTCTTTTCGCAGCTGCGCGACGCGCAGCAGGCGCTCGAGGCGAAGCTCCTGAGCACCGATCCCGTCCAGCTCGCCGACGTCGCGCCGCAGATTCAACGCATCGCAGATCTCCGGAAGCAAATCCTCGAGCAAGGCGTGGCGATCGCGCTCGAGGTACGGGGTGTGTTGACGCCGCAACAACTCGCGCACGCCGCCGATCTTCACACACAGATTGCCGCGCTGCGGGCGCAGATGCGCGCGCTCGTCGGCGAGCCGCCGATGGGTCCGCCGGAATGACGGAGCCGCGGCGCGCTAGCCCGGATTTCTCACCAGGTCCACGTCGCGAGAGCGCCAAGCGCGCGCCAGATCGGGGCGAACGGAGCGCGGAGCGACGTAGGCGGACTGCACAGTCCGTTGAGGAGCGAGGCGCGAGTACGGCCCGAGATGGCGTGCGATTGGCGCTCGCAGCAGGGACCTGGTGAGAAATGCGGGCTAGATCATCCCCGCAGTCGATCCGCCCGTGGTGCGGTGAGGAGGACGTTCGTGACTGCGCAAAACGATCCGTATCAGATCATGTGCGCCTTCGACGGCGAGCGCGACGTCGCGCAGGCCCGGCTCGAGGCGCTCAAGACGGCCGCTGCATGCTCCCTGCAGTTGACGGGCGACGACCTCGCAGATGAGCTTCGCTGCGGCGCGACGCTGCTCGCGATCGCGGCGCGACGGGGGCGCAGCCCTGTCGGGGTGAAGGGCGCGCTACTCTCGGTCCTCCTCTCGATCCCGTCGCGACCGTCGCTCGCGAATCGTCGCGGCGCCGACGCGTTGATCGACGTCGTCGAACGGCTCGCTCACGCGCCCGGCGACCTCTGGCGGCCGACGCGACACTCGCACGCCGCGTGAACGCGGCCGGTCCCGACGCATCGTCGCGACATTCCTCGGACGCAACCGGCGCGCGTTCGCGCCGTCAACCCGCCTACCGCAGCGGGACTCTATCGGTGTGCGACATCCACTCATAACGAAAGGCGGATCATCATGATGACCAAATTCGGAACTACGGCATCGATCGCCGCATCGGCGATCTTCCTGCTGGTGAGCGTCAGCGGCCCCTCTCGGGCAGCGGCGTTCGGCGGCAGGCACGGTGGACACTGCGGCGACGGGGGAAAAGGGGGGTTCGGCGGCGGCGTATTGCAGCAAGTCGTGCATCCGTGTCAGGCAGCGTGCTTCGCCGACGCGCGCAATTGCCGCAACGTCGCACGCGCGGCCGCGGTGACGTGCGTGAACGACGCGTGCGGAGCGCAAATCACCGCGGCACGTGCCGCCTGTACGCCCACGAACACGATGCAAGCGTGCAAGTCGGCGATGGGCAATTTGCAAACATGCGGCACGTCGTGCCTGGACACGTTCCACTCCGCCGCCGGCACCTGTCACGACACCGCCGCGCAGTGTCGGCAGGCGTGCGGCACCTCGTCGTAACCTCTCACCTCTCGCGGGAGCTCGCGCCTGCGGGCTCCCGCGGCTAATGACACGCCAGCTTCGCGGCGGTGCCGGTACAGCGCGGGCGCACCCCGCCCGGAGGGTTCCACGTCAGGCTGGCGCACTCGGAGGCAGCACCGAGGACCATCGTGCTGCGAACCGCGGACGGATCGAGGAGCGTCGCGGTCGCCGCGCTCTTCCCCGTGACCGACCAGGCGAGGAGACCGTCGACGTGCGACGATCTGTCGCGGACGACGACCTTGGTGATGCCGCCCTGCGTGCCGGCGCCATCGCGATAGGTCCAGCGCGTGCCGGACGCGTTCACGAACCAGCCGACGTCGTTCACCGCGGCGCCGCCCGGAATCGTGACGTCGATGCCGCCCGGCCCGTCGGGCGCGTCGACGACGACGCGTACGCCATTCGCGAGTGGATCGACGCCTTGCCACGGCTTCGGCACGATCGCCTGCCCCTTCGTCCGCAGCGAGAACGGCGTCGCGTGCATCGTGAGCCCCGGTTTCGCGATCGTGATGCCGCTCGTACAGACGGGCGGATTGACGCATGCGCACGCCTCGCACACTTGGCCCGCGGCGCAGTCAGCCTCGGCCTCGCATTGCTCGCTGCCGCAGACGAGCGCATCGCCGCAGACCGGCGTGCTCTGGACGCAGGTGCAGCCGGCGCAGTGCGTGCACGGGTCGGCGCAGGAGAGACCGGGCTCGCCGCACTGCTCGCCGGGATCGACGTTGCCGTCGCCGCAGTGGAGGAGTTGGCGCTCGTAGGCGCCGACATCGAACCCGCCGCCGACCGGGCGTGGCGCTTGTTCGAGATCTTCGTTCGGCGCGCCGACGCTCATGCCAGCGTCGATCGCGGGGCTCGTCTGCGACAGGTGGAAGTCGCTGCCGGGCGCGAGGAAGAGATCGGATGGGGTCGCGAGGAACGAGTACGTATCGTAGCCGAGCGCCTGCCACGACGCGAGGTCCATCACCGTGTTGCCGCCGTCCGTACTGAAGCGGCTCATCACGCTGTTGTAGTCGCTCGTGAACCCGGGGCGGCTCGAGACGTCGATCGCGATCACGCCGTGCCACGAGTGGTAGTTGTACAGGATGTTGTTCACGACGCGGTTCCCGGTCGAGCCGGTGTTGATGTTGACGCACCAGCGTCCGACGCTCGCGTCGTTGCTCAAGCCTGTCACGATCGTGTTGTTCACGACGACGTTGTTCGTCGAGCCGGTCGCGCCGTCGATCTTGTACAGGCTGATGCCGCTCGCGCTGTTGTCGTAGAGGAGGTTGTTCTGAATGACACTGTCGGTGACCCCGTCGCAGTTGATGCCTGAGCCACCGCCGGCGCCGTTGCCGTAGATGACGTTGCGCTCGACGACCGCGTTCGAGATGAGCCCGTCCTCGCCCGGGTTTTCCTCGCTCGCGTCGCCGTTCATGTGGATGCCGTTGGCGTGGTTGTCATGGACGAGGTTGCCGCGGATGATCGGCCGGTCGCCGCTGTTCGAGACGTAGATGCCGTGCTCGACGATCGAGCCGTACGCCTCGTTGTTCTCGATCGTGAAGTCGTACGCGTGGCCGCTGAAGATACCCCAGTGGCCGTTGTGACCGGTGTGGCAGTTGCGGACCGTCACGAACGATGCCACCGCGACGCGGATGCCGGCGCGCGTGCGGTCGTTCACGATGAAGCCGTCGATGACGACGTGATCGGCACCCTCGACGTTGATGCCGTCGGGCGTCGTGCCGTTGTCGGCCGTGATCTGCACGTTCGAGCCGTCGGCGACGAACGTGATCGGCTGCGCCCCGGTTCCCGAACGGTCGAGGTAGAAGCCTTGGTAGCTGCCGTCCTCGACGTGCACGACGTCGCCGGGATTCACGACGCCGGCAGCGTGATTGAGCGTCGCCCACGCGGTCGCGAGCGAAAGCCCGTCGGCGGCGTCGCTACCGCCGTTCTTGACGAAGTAGTCGGCGGCGCGGACGGACGTCGCCAGGGCGAGCAGTAGCACCAACGAGCACAGCGCGACCCGCACACCCCAAAGGTACGGTCCCGCGGATGGCGGGGTCAAGCGAACATCTGTACCGCCCACCGTTACTCTCCGATGTGCGAGGCGTCGGGCGATACGCCACGCGAGCTCGCGCACAGCTCCGCGAAGCGCGCGAGCGCCTGGTCGGCGCCGATCCGCGTCAAACCTTCAGCGCGATCTCCTCGCCGTTGCCGATCGGAACCGTCACCGCGAACAACTGAGGATGGGATTTTACGCGGCGGAGGTAGTCCTGCAGCTCGTTCGCGTGCGACGTGGCGTTGTCCGCAATGAGCATCCCACCGGGGCGTAGTCTCGGCACGACGAGCTCCAGATATGTCAGGTAGCTCGCTCGGTCCGCGTCGAGAAAGACGAGGTCGAACGGACCGGGCAGCCCGGCGAGGGTGTCGGCGGCAGGGCCCTCGATGATCTCGACCACGCCGTCGAGCCCGGCGCTCGCGAGATTGGCGTGGGCGAGCGCGATCTTCTCCGGGTTGACCTCGAGAGTGGTGACGCGGCCGCCGGTCGAGCGTGCGGCATCCGCCAGCCAGATCGTCGAAAAGGCATTGGAGGTGCCGACCTCCAAGATCCGAGTGGCGCGAGTGGCGCAGACGATGATCCACAGTAGCCGACCCGTGTCGCGCGTGATGTTGAGCATGCGCTTCGGCCGCTCGGTCTCGCGGCTGTCGTTGTCGTCGCCGAAGCGGGCCAGGCGGTCGAGGAGCGCGGTCAGCTCGTCGTTCATCGGGGTTCGTTAGTCAGCACGCGTAGGAACTGACATTGAGCCCTCATTCCTTCCTGCCGGAAGGCTCGATCGACGGCATGCTCAGCGTCCCTTCCACTGCGGCTTGCGCTTCTGCGTGAACGCGACGACGCCCTCCATCATGTCCTCGGACTGGAAGAGCGCGCCGATCAGCGGATAGGAGCGGCTCATCGCCTCCTGTAGCGGCAACCCGAGACCGTCCATGGCCGCTTGCTTCGTCGCGCGCACCGACGTCGGCGAGCACTCGAGGATCGTCGCCGCCCATCGCGCCGCGGCGCCGGTGAGGTCGGCGGCGGGCACCACCTCGTTCACGAGACCCATCGCGTGCGCCTCGGCGGCGGTGACCTGCTTCCCGGTCAGCAGCATTCCCATCGCCAACTTGAGCGGTATGTGCCGGGGCAAACGGTGGACGCCGCCCGCCAGCGCGGCGAGGCCGACGCGCGGCTCGGGGAGACCGAAGCGTGCGTGCTCGGCGGCGACGATCAAGTCGCACGCGAGCGCGAGCTCGAAGCCGCCGCCTAGCGCGAAGCCGTTGACGGCCGCGATCGTCGGCTTCGCGAGATCGAAGCGCGCCGTGATGCCGCCGAACCCGCCGCTCCCGAGCGTGATCCCTTTCGTCCCGTGCTGCGCGGTGTACTTGAGGTCATTGCCGGCCGAGAACGCCTTCTCGCCGGCGCCGGTGAGGATCGCGACCCAGCACTCCGGATCGGCGGCGAAGTCGTCCCACGCCGCCGACAGCTCGAGATTCGCCGGCGGATGCAGCGCGTTCATGACCTCGGGACGGTTGATCGTGATCCACGCGACGCGCTCCTTCTTCTCGTAGGTGATAAACTCGTAGGCCATGCGATCCTCCTTCAGACGTCGAGCAGCACGATCTCGCCGCTGACGGCGCCTTGCGCGACGCGCAGCCGCGCGGTCGCGACCGGTAACGTGAAGCGCCGCGGTCCGGCGCTGCCGGGATTGACGAAGAGCACGCCGTCCCGCTCCTCGATCGCGGGCCGGTGCGAATGGCCGGAGATCACCGCCGACACTCCGGCCGCATGCGGATCGATCGTGAGCGCATGACGGTCGTGGATCACGTACACGCGCGCGCCAGCAACGTCGAGCGTCGCCGTCTCGGGAATGCGGCTCGCCCAGCGCTCGCGGTCGTTGTTGCCGCGGACCGCCGTGACCGGCGCAATCCGCGCGAGTGCCGTGAGCACCTCGGGCGCGCCGATGTCGCCGGCATGCACGATCGCGTCGACGCCGGCGAGGGCCGCGACCGCCTGCGGACGGAGGAGGCCATGCGTGTCCGAGATGACGCCGATGGTGCGAGTCGCGTCGGACATCGTACGCGATGTCCGCCCGCGACGCGTGGAGCGTCCACTCACGGGTCCCAGCGGCGGAAGACGAGGGAGACGTTCGCGCCGCCGAACCCGAACGAGTTGGAGAGCGCGACGCGCGCGGCCGAGGGGCGCGGCATGTTCGGCACGTAGTCGAGATCGCAGGCGGGATCCGGCTCCTCGTAGTTGATCGTCGGCGGCAGGATGCCGCGCGCGAGCGCCAGCACCGTGTAGGCCGCCTCGATGCCGCCGGCGGCGCCGAGCGTGTGACCGGTCATCGACTTCGTCGAGCTCACCGCGAGCCGCATCGCGTGCTCGCCGAAGAGCCGCTTGATCGCCTCGGTCTCGCTCGCGTCGTTGTACTGCGTCGAGGTGCCGTGGGCGTTGATGTAGTCGACGTCCTCGGGGGGGATCCCGGCGTCGTCGAGCGCTTGGCGCATGCAGCGCATCGCGCCCTCGCCGCCCGGCGCCGGCGCCGTGATGTGGAACGCGTCCTCGTTGGTGCCGTAGCCGACCACCTCGGCGAGGATCGATGCGCCGCGGGCGAGCGCGTGATCGAGCGCCTCGAGGACGACGACGCCCGCGCCCTCCGCCATGACGAAGCCATCGCGGGCGCGATCGAACGGACGGCTCGCGCGTTCGGGCTCGTCGTTGCGGGTCGAGAGCGCACGCATCGCGATGAAGCCGCCGATCCCGAGCCCACAGAGCGCCGCTTCCGTGCCGCCGGCGATGATCGCGTCTTGATAGCCGTGGCGGATGTGCCGCAGCGCCTCACCGATCGCGTTGCCGCCCGACGCACAGGCGCTCGTCGGCGCGAAGTTCACGCCCTTGGCGCCGAAGTGGATGGCGATCTGGCCGGGCGCGAGATTGGCGATGACCTTGGAGATGAAGAACGGCGAGACGCGTCGCAACCGGCTCTCGAGAAAGAGCTGGTGGAATTGCTCGATGCTCGCGATGCCGCCCATGCCGACGCCGATGATCACCCCGACGCGGTCCTCGTTGGCCGGTGTGATCTGCAGCCGCGACGCGTCGATCGCCATGCGCGCCGCGCCCAGATGAAATCCTCGGGCGCGAAGTCGTGGACCTCGCCGGCGATCCGCGACGGAAAATCGGGGACCGGAAAGCGTGTGATCGGGCCGATGCCGGAGCGTCCCGCCATCAGCGCCGACCAGTTCTTCTCGACTCCGGTAGCGAGCGGCGTGACGAGGCCGACGCCTGTCACGACGACCCGGCGCCGGCCGCTTTGCCCGTCGTTTCCCACGAATCGACGCATGCTAGGAAGGCCATCCAGGGGAGTCCAGGTGAAACGCGCAACACGCGTTCGCGGGAAAACGCCGACACGACCGAGCCGTGCCGCCGCGCAGGTCACCGCAACACTCACGCGACTCGACGCGGCATTCGCGTGCGTAGCGTTTCTCGCCGGCGTGGCCGTGTATGCGAACACGCTCGGCCACGGATTCGTGTGGGACGACCTGATCGTCCTCGACTCGCGCGTGCGCTTCTACCGCTCGGCGCTCGACGCGTTCTTCGAGCCTACGAACTTGCGGGGATTTCCGGGTGTCTTCCGTCCGCTGACGTTCGCGTCGTTCTGGCTCGATCAACGTCTGTGGTGGCGAAACGCGTTCGGCTTTCATCTCACGTCGGTGCTGCTCCACGCGCTGAACGCGGCGCTCGTGTACGGGCTCGCGCGGCTCCTCGGCTGCGTCGCGTTCGCGGCGCTCGGCGGCGCGCTCCTCTTCGCCGTCCATCCGATTCATACGGGAGCGGTCGCTTGGGTGAGCGGCCGCGTCGACGTGCTCGCGACGACGTTCACGCTGCTCGCGGTCACGATCGCGCTCCGCAGCCGCACGGCCTCGGGCGTCGCGTCGACGCTCGCCGTTCGCCCGGCGGCAGCCGGCGTGGCGGCGACGCTCGCCGTCGCACTCTTCGCCTTCGCCGCCGCTGCGAGCAAGGAGCCCGGCGTCGTGACCCCGCTACTCATCGCCGCGGCCGGAACCCTCCCACGACGCGACGACACGACCACTGCAGCGAGCGGGCCCTCCGGACCGTCGCTGAGTGACGCACTCCATCGCGTCCCGTGGCGCCACGTGGCGGCCGCGGCCGCCGGAGTCGGCGCCTATCTCGTGCTGCGGCAGGTGAACCGCGCGGCAGACGCCGCGCATCTCGAGCCGCCGACGCTCGCCAGCATCGGCACGTTCGTCCGTGCCTTCGGCTTCTACGTCGAGCGCCTGCTCGTGCCGATGGACCTTTCCGCGTACGTCCCGGTCGTGCCGGACGGCGCCGTGCCGTGGTCGTTCGCCGCGCTCGGCGCGATTGCTGCCGCCCTCGCGCTCCGCGCGCCACGACTCCGCGTCGCCGTCTTCTGGATCCTCGTCACGCTCGCGCCGTCGATGCTCATCATTCTCGCGCACATCTCGGTGACGATGGTCGCCGAGCGCTACCTCTATTTGCCGTCGGTCGGGTTGGCGCTGCTCGCCGCGTTCGCGCTCACGACCGTCGCCGTCCGCGACCGGCCGCGTCTCGCGGCGGCCACGGTTCTCGCGGCGATCGCCCTCGGCGCCGGCGCGACCGTGCAGCGGAACCGCGTCTGGCACGACGAGGTCACGCTCTGGTCCGAGGTCACGCGACGGACGCCAGGCTACGCGCTGCCGAACATGAACCTCGGGCTCGCGCTCGCCGACGCCGGCCGGCTCGACGAGGCCGAGGTGGCGTACCGGGCGGCGGTCGACGCCGAAGGTAGCGTCTCGACGAAACGCGACACCTTGGTCAATCTCGGCCACCTCCAGCTCCGTCGCGACCGTCTCGACGACGCGCTCGGGTTCTTCGAGCGCGCCACCGCCATCGCGTCGTCCGCCTCGGCGGAATACGGCGTCGGCGCCGTCTACCGGGCGCGCGCCCGTGCGGCGCTGGCGCGTGGCGACGCGCAAAGCGCGGTGGCGGACTTCGCGCGCGCCGCGGCGGCGCTCAGCGCCGCGTTGCGAATCGATCCGCGGCACTACAAATCCGAGTACCTCCTCGGGACCGTCCTGTATCAATCGGGCGATCTGACGGCCGCGCTCGAGCACTTCCGCCGCGCCGTCGCGATCGCGCCCGATACCGACGTCGGTCGAGAAGCGGCCGAAGCGGCGCGTGAGCTCGCCGCCTGGCTGGCCGACCCGACGCACGCGAGCGCGCGCTGACGCGCCCCGTGTCTGCGGCGTGCGCGAGTCTTGGGCGCGCGGGACGCGCAATCCTCACTCGACGAGGCGTGCAGCCGGCGGCGCCGATCGATGCCGCAGCGAGCTCGTCGAACGACGGTGACGTGTGCGCCGTCGTCCCTCGCTCGAACCGCCGCGCCCCGGCGCCGCTTCGAGGACCTCGACGTGGACACGACCCGTCCCGCACCCTTGCATCCCGAGGGCACGCGCCGCGCCGTAGGACACGTCGATGGCGCGTCCACGGACGAACGGCCCGCGGTCGTTGATGCGGACGACGACCGAGCGGCCGTTCGCGAGATTCGTCACCCGTGCGCGTGTGCCGATCGGCAGCGAGCGATGCGCGGCGGTAAATTCGTTCGCGTCGAAGCGCTCGCCGCTCGCCGTTCGTCTCCCGTCGAAGCTGTCGCCGTACCACGACGCGACCGTCACCTGGCCGCCGCCGGCGGGGCGAGACGGCGGCGGCGTCACGCGCGGCGCCGAGCACGCCGTCGCGCCGGTCACGATCACGACCAGCGTGGCGCGCGCGAGCCGACGACGCATGGCGGGAACCGTAGCCGGTGCGCTCGCCGTAGTCGCGGGGTCTGCACCGCCGCATGTCCATCTGCTACCGTCACGCCGTGACCGACGCGGCGACACGACGGATCGGCGGTTGCGCCGTCACGCTCGTGCAAGGAGATCTCACGGCGGCGGCCGTCGACGCGGTCGTCAACGCGGCGAATCATTCGCTGCTCGGCGGGGGCGGCGTCGACGGCGCCATTCATCGCAAGGGCGGGCCCGAGATCGTCGCGGCGTGCCGCCGCATTCGCGCCGACGCGTGGCCCGACGGCCTGCCGACCGGTCAGGCCGTCATCACGACCGCCGGCAAGCTCCCCGCACGCTACGTCATTCACACCGTCGGTCCCGTATACAGCCGGAAACCCGAGGTGCCGCAGCTCTTGGCGGCCTGTCACGAGAACAGCCTCGCGCTGGCACGGACGCACGGTCTGCGCACGATCGCCTTTCCCGCGATCTCGACCGGCGTCTACGGCTACCCGCTCGCCGAGGCGGCGCCGATCGCGCTCGGAGCGACCGCCGCGCACGTGGCGCGGCATCCGGACGCGCTCGACGAGGTGCGGTTCGTCCTCTTCGACGCCGCCGCATACGCGGCATTCGCGACCGCGCTCGCGGCGCTCCGGACCTGACACCGCGCGGCTCGCTCCGTCCGTCTCGAGTCGAGGCGACCGCCCGCGCCTGCGCGCAGGAATCGCCCGCGACGCGTCAGCGCGGCGCGATCCGTCCCGCGCCCGTCGTCCACAGGGCGACGTAGCCGACGGCGACCACGGCGGCGACGCCGGCGACGAGCCAGTCGCCGGCGTTCGGCGCCGGACGCGGCAGGCCGGTACGCCGCCGGCCGGCGCTGAACCCGCGCACCTCGAGCGCGAACGCCATCTGGTCAGCGCGCCGCAGGCCGCCGATGAAGACCGGGACGATGACGGGCACGTAGCGCACGATCCGCTGGTGGAGGCGGCCGCGCGTGAAGTCGAGGCCGCGGCAGCGTTGCGCGTCGACGACCGTCAGCGCCGACTCGAGAAAGACGGGCACGAGACGAAACGCGAGCGTGACGACGAAGCCGGCGCGGTACGGCACGCCGACCGCGCGCAGCGCGAGCGCGAACTCCTCGACCGTGGTCGTGGCGAGAAAGAGCAGCCCGGCGGCGAGGAACGTCTCCAGCTTGAGCGCCATGCCGAGACCGAAGCGCCACGCCTCGCCGCGCGCGCCGACGCCTGAAGCCGGCGCCGGATAGAAGAGCGTCCAGATCCCGAGCGTGAACACGAACACGGGGACGACGATCCACCGCAGCCGCCACAGGTTCTCGAAGGCGCCGGCTGCGGCCGTCGCCGCGAGCACGAGGACGGTGAGCGGCGCGATGAAACGCGGGTCGTCGAGCAGAAAGGTCGCGACGAAGAGCATCGTCATCGCCGCGAGCTTCGCGAGCGGGTGGCGCCGGTGCAGCGGGCTCGGGCGGTCGATGTAGAGCGAGAGCGCCATCTCACGCAGGGGCGGCGGGCAGGTCGAGCGCGCGCACGAGCTCGTCGACGGTGCGCGTCGCGCGCCCGAACGCGAGACCGAGCATCGTCGCTGGCGGCGGCTCGAACGCAGCGGCGCGGCGCAACGCCGGGTCGGCGACGAACGCTGCGAACGCGCCGTCGAAGACGAGCCGTCCCTCGTGCATCAGCAGCACCCGTTCCGCGTACTCGGCGACCACCCACGGGCTGTGGGTGATGAGGACGACCGTCGTGCCGCCCCGACGCAGCGTCACGAGCAGCTCGAGCATGCGCCGCTGCTGCGGATAGTCGAGCCCGGTGGTCGGCTCGTCGAGGATCAGCACGCGCGGCGCCATTGCCAAGACCGTCGCGACCGCGAGCCGCTGGCGCTCGCCTTTCGACAGCAGAAACGGATCGTCGTCGCGCCGTGCCGCGAGGTCGACGGCGGCGAGCACCTCGTCGACGCGCGCCGCGAGCGCATCGCCGGCGAGCCCGAAGTTCTGCGGGCCGAACGCGATCTCGTCGGCGACGGTCGCTGCGAACAGCTGATCGTCCGGGTTCTGAAAGACGTACCCCACCTGTTGCGCGACGCGATCGAGCGGCAGGGTGGCGTTGTCGGCGCCGTCGAGACGTACGCTGCCGGCGCCGGCGCGCAGCAGGCCGTTCAGGTGCTTCGCGAGCGTCGTCTTGCCGGAGCCGTTCCGGCCGACGAGCGCGATCATCTCGCCGGCGCCGATCGTCACGCTGACGTCGTCGACCGCGCTCGGGCCGTCGGCATAGCGGTGGGTGAGATGCGCGACCTCGAGGATCGGCGGCCCGCCCGCGACGTGCGG
>VBKW01000400.1 GCA_005879405.1 Deltaproteobacteria bacterium | reverse complement strand
AGGCTTCTCCGTCGTATCTTTCGAGCCATGCGCCGAACCCTCCACTAATGATCGTAGCTGGCGCGTCGCAGTGGCGGCGAATAGCCCGTGTGCGCGATGGCGCGCACTGGCTCAGATGACGAGGCTCCATCCGCCTTCGCAACAATCGTCCGTCTACTACGCGCCGTCGGAGCCTCACGCCGCATGTGACTTCTCGGGACTTTCCGGACCGTCTGCACGGACGTCTGATCCGCACCTCATGCTCCGTGACGGTCTCTGCCGCACGCAAGCGGACGAATGGGGGTTCTCTCTCACCGCACGCCGTACAGTGCCTCTGACACGCCCTGCCCACTTCTGCGGCGCGCGCTCTGCCGAGTACATTCTCAGCGCGCCGCGACGAGCTCAGTTCGCGCGCTGCATGAGCGGCAAGACGTCGACGAGCCGCGCCTCCGCAGCGCCGTTGATCGCCACCTTCGCAACGACGCTGCCGCTGCGCGCGTCGCGGAGAGTGCTCGCCTCCGGAACGTAGAAGCGCTCGATGCCGTAGCTGATCGCGTTGCGTCGTGCACCGCCTCCGACGCGACCGGCGATCCAGGTTCCACCCGACACACCAGGCGGTGGATCGCGACGGCAGGCGACGGCGTGCGACACCGTCGCGGCACCTTCGGACGTGACGATCGGCGGACCGGCGTCGGCGAGCTGCACGTAGATCGGAGCCGCGTCGGCCGAGGCGAGGAGCGCTTGGCAGTCGGGCGTCGACGGCGTCTCGATCGGGTAGCGCAGCGCCACGTAGTGACCGCTCAGGAGATCACGGGGGTCGATCGGCTGCGTCGCCAGCCACACCACGCGTACGTGCGCGTGCGACCGCAGCAGCGACGCGCCCCACACGGAGAAGAACAGGACCTGCGCTGCAAGCACGACGCGGAGCCACGCGCTCATGGCGTCACCGCACGCGGCGTGCCGATCAACCGCCGCCGCGTCCGCTCGAGCGCCCACGCCAACGACGCGAGCAGCAGGCCGGCGACGATGAAGCCGATTCCGCTCCGGAGCATGCCGCCGAAGACGTCGAGGAAGCGCGTGATCAACACCCACATGAGCACTGTCACGCCGACGTTCACCTGTACCGCGTCGTCGACGAGCGAGCCGTGCCACATGAAGCCGACCGCGATCGCGATGAGGATCACGTTCATGAGCACCGCCGCCGTCCACGCGAGCCGGACGTCCGATGCGAGATACAGCACCACGACCGCGAGCGGCGCGAGCAGCAAGAGCTTGGCGGCACGCGCCCAGGTCGGGAGCGGACTGAAGCGGTCGGCGGGCAACGCGAGCGCGCCGCCGATCGCCGCGACGGCCGCGATGACCGTGATCGCGATGCCGCCGATCGTCACGGTGCCTGCAGGCGCGCTCTGCATGTGCCACGTGAAGGTGAGCGCGTAGAGCGTGCCGAGCCATACCAGTAACGCCGCCGCGCGCGCCTCGATGTCGGCGTCGACGGCCGTGAGCGCCACGACCCAGAGCGTCGCGAATGCGATCGCGGCGACCATGAGCCAGCCTTCGTGTGCGACGTGGAACGGCGTCGTCGCCGCGACGAGACCGAAGAGCCAGAGCATCCAGACGCCGACGCAATGATGGCGATGCGCGTGCGGCAGCAGCCGTAGACTCTGCACCGTGATCGCGCCCAACAGCAGGAGCGAGAGCAGCCATGCGATCGGCGACGTCACGGTGTCGGTCAGCGCAAGGACACCGGTCCTCGCGACGGGACCGCCGAGCGCCACCGCGGCGACGTCGACGACGAAATTGCCGCTGAACAGCACGAGCGTCATCGCGAACGTGTGCAGCGCGGCGACGACCGGTCGCGGGCTCAGCCACGCCACTGCGGCCGTCAGCGCGAGCCACGTCAAGAACGGTTTCATGGGGTCGCCCGACAGCTGGAACGTCTGTGCGTAGAGCCCGATGCCGACGAGCGGCAAGAAGAACCACAGCAGCTCGAGCGGTAGGCTCGCGGCAAGCGCGCGATCGCGAACGCGCATGGCGGCAGCGCCGACGGCGAGGAGCAGCACCAGGAATCCGACGACGCGCGTCGCGGGCCCGATGTTCTCCCAATTGCGCGCGATCAGCAGCGAGACACCGGCGACCACGAACAAGCCGGCGAACACCCCGAGCCATGCAGCGCCACTCAGGCCGAAGCGCCCGCCGCCGGCGCGCGCCAGGATCTGCTCGCGTTGCACGCTGGTGATGATCCCCGCCGCCTCGGCGTCGGCGAGGGCGGCGGCCAGGTCTGCTCCTCCGCTCCAGCGCCTGCTCGCGCCGCGCACGAGCACGCCGACGACGACGAGCGTGAGCAGCATGCCGATCATCGATCGTCATCATAACGGACCGTGCGACGCGCTTGCATACCGAAACGCGGGGCCGATCCATGCACGAACCCGACGGCAATTTTCGCCAAGAACGGTCCTCCTGGCCGCGGTACGTTGGGCAGATGGCGTCCAAAAACCGCCAGAGTGCAGTCGCGCCGCGATGTAGTGTGATCGCGATTGCAAGCTTCGAGGCGTGTCGACGCGAAAGGGAGACGATCATGCGACGAACGAAACACGGATTTCTGGTCCTCGCCGACATCTCGGGATTCACCGCCTTCGTGACAGCGACCGAGATCGAGCACGGGCCACCGCTCATCACCGAGCTGCTGGAGGAGGTGATTCGGCATCTCGCGCCGCCGCTCGAGATCCAGGCGATCGAGGGCGACGCAGTATTCGCCGTCGGCGCCGACGGCAACGTCCTGCCGCCGGCGCGGCTCCTCGAGATCCTGCAGGCCGCGTTTGCCGGCTTTCGCGCGAAGCAACGTGAGCTCGCCGCCGACGACAGCTGCTCGTGCAACGCCTGTCGCAGCGTCGACCGTCTGCGCTTGAAGGCGATCGGCCACTACGGCGAGTTCCTCGAGCTGACGATCGGCGGCCGCGCGCAGGTCGCCGGCGCCGACGTCATTCTCGCGCATCGGTTGCTGAAGAACGGGGTGCCCCGCCACGGCGACTACACGATTCTCACCCGCCCGGCGCTCGACCACATGCGCGTCGATCCCGCGCACCTCGGCCTCGTGCCGCATTGCGAGACGTACGACCACTTCGGCGACGTCGAGTGCTTCGTCGACGTGCGGCTCTGCGCCGGCGCCGGCATTCCGTACGCCAACGGCGCGCGAATGGAGACGCGCTGCTGACACTCATGCCTTCGTCGCGCGCGCCGCTGAGGATCACGGCTTCGTCGCACGCCAAATCATTTCTGCGTCTTGTCGGCGATCGTGCGCGAACGCGCCCGGAGGGGATTGCGCCGCAGACTCGTCGTCGGTAACGAGCGGTCACTGGGGAGGGAACGACCATGGTGAACGAGCACGCGAAAATTTGTCGCGACTACACACTCCGTGCGACTCCGCGATCGTCGACGACGGGTTCCCCAGACAGCGCCGAGCTGGCGCTCTTCGCCAGCGGCGGGCCCGCGGTAATGCCGACGATGACCACATCGCCGCTCGCCTTCTGGCGTACGAATGGTGACGTGCCCGTAGAGCCGCTCTACGACCGCGGCGCCGCGGACGTCCTCGCCGACATCTCCGCGTGGGCGTACTCCG
>VBKW01000082.1:451-11823 GCA_005879405.1 Deltaproteobacteria bacterium | reverse complement strand
GGGAAATGCGCCGGCACCCAATCGAGGATGACGCCGATCCCGGCGCGATGGAGCGCGTCGACGAGCGCCATGAAGTCGTGCGGCGTCCCGAAGCGACCCGTCGGCGCGAAGTAGCCGATGGTCTGGTAGCCCCAGGAGCCGTCGAACGGGTGCTCGGTGATCGGCAGCAGCTCGACGTGGGTGAACCCGGCGTCGCGCACGTAGGCGGGCAGCCGCTCGGCGAGCTCGCGGTACGTGAGCCAGCGATTCCCGTCTTCCGGGACGCGCATCCACGACCCGAGGTGGACCTCGTAGATCGAGACCGGCGCGTCGAGCGCGGCGGCGTGCCCGCGCCGCGCCATCCAATCCGCGTCACGCCACGCATAGCCAGAGAGATCCCACACCTTGGACGCGGTTTGCGGCCGCATCTCGGCCGCGAACGCGAACGGATCGGCCTTCTCGACGCGATAGCCGCCGAAGCGCGACTCGATCGCGTATTTGTAGAGCGTGCCGGTGTCGACGCCGGGGATGAAACCCTCCCAGACGCCGGCATCGGAGCCGACGAGCGGGTGGACGCCGGGTCGCCAGCCGTTGAAGTCGCCGACGACCGACACCCGTTCCGCGTTCGGCCCCCAGACGGCGAAGCGTGTCCCCTGCATCCCTTCGACCGTCGCGGGATGCGCTCCGAGCTTCTCGTAAAGCCGCTGGTGGACGCCCTCGGCGAATAGGTGCGCGTCGTAGTCGGTGAGATACCGTACGGGAATCGCTCCCGCCGCCGCCCGTCGCGCCGCTGCGTCCATGCTCGTGCCTCCGCCGGCGTGGATCGCCGGCATCACGACACCCTACTCGAAGGGGACCGCGAAGGCGAAAACGTCAGGCGGCCGTGAGGTCCGTCTTGGAGAAATCGTCGCCGACGAAAAGGAGCGGCTGCCCCGCGAAACGCGCGATGGCGTACGTCAAGCAGTCGCCGTAGTTCAGCGCCGCCGCATGACGTCCCTTGCCGAAGCGCGCGTACGCCTGAATCGCGAGCGGCCAGTGCTCGTCAGTGAACGGAATGATCGCGAGACTCGCCTCGTGGACGAGTCGCGAAAGGATACCGTGGGCGCGCTTGCCGATCTTCGCGGTGAGCACCAGCCCAGCCTCGACCAGCGCCGGAGCGCCGACTGCACAGGGCTCATCGCCAGCGAGCTTCGCGACGAGCCCTTCCCAGCGCGGCTCGCGAAGGACGATCGCGACGATCGCAGAGCTGTCGACGATCACACACCCTCTCGCCCGTACCCCAAGATCGCCTCCCGCTGGCGCCGGCTCACGGGACGGCCGAGTACCCGGCGCGGAACCTGCGGCCACACCTCGCTGGCGAGAAAACGCCGCAGGCGCTCGCCGCGGTCGTTGCGACCGGTGCGGAGCGCGAGGCGCTGCTTCCGCTCCTGGAGCGCCACCTTGACGGCGCGCGTCTTGCTCTCGCCCGCCATCGCCGCGACTTCAGCGGCGAGCTTCTGCGCTTCCTTGTCTTTGATGTTGAGTGCCATGCCGGGTCTGATGGTACAAAGCTACCATAATGGTACCTAGGTCGCCACTCACGTGTCATCCGCAGACCTCGACAGACGCCGTGCGCGCGATCCATGCCGAGGTGTCGCGCAGCGCTGACGCGCTTCGCCTGACGTTCCTCCTGGTCGGTGATCTCGGCCGCCTGCGGATCCCGCCGCTCGGTCGCGTCCAGGCGGGGCGCGACCTCTGGCGACACACCTGCTTCGAGGCGTTCATCGGCGTCGCCGGCGCGGCGCCGTATCACGAGCTCAATCTCGCGCCCTCCGCCGAATGGACCGTGTACGCCTTCGACGGCTACCGCGACGGCGGACCGCTCCGCGACGTCGCGCGGCCGCCGCGCATCGTCGTCGGCGCAGATCACGGCGAGCTCGAGCTCGACGCGCTGATCGACCTCGGCGCGCTGTCACCGGCATACCCGACGGCACCGCTCCGCCTCGCGCTCGCAGCCGTCGTCGAGGAGACGAGCGGGGCGCTCTCGTACTGGGCGCTCCGTCACCCGCCGGGCGCGCCCGACTTTCATCACGCCGATGGCTTCGTTCTCGCATTGGAGCCGCCGGACGCGCCGTGGTAGGCGTCGATCGCCGTGAGATTCGGCATCGATCGCTTGCTCGCGGAGCCGGCGCTGCGAGGACCGCTCGCCGGCCGCCGCGTCGCGCTGCTCGCGCATCCCGCGTCGACGACGGACGAGCTCGTCCACTCGCTCGACGCGCTCGCCGCGCTCGGTGACGTCGAGCTGACGGCGGCGTTCGGCCCGCAGCACGGGCTGCGCGGCGACAAGCAGGACAACATGGTCGAGTCGCCGGACTTCGTCGATCCGGTGCACCGCATTCCGGTCTTCAGCCTCTACGGCGACGTGCGTCGGCCGACGGCGGCGATGATGGACACGTTCGACGTCCTGCTCGTCGACCTGCAAGACGTCGGGTGTCGCGTGTACACGTTCCTCACCACGCTGCGCTATGTGCTGGAGGAGGCGGCGGCGCACGCGAAGGCCGTCTGGGTGCTCGACCGTCCCAATCCGATCGGCCGGCCCGTCGAAGGTCTGCGGCTCCGCGACGGCTGGGAGAGCTTCGTCGGCGCGGCTCCGCTGCCGATGCGCCACGGCTTGACGCTCGGCGAGCTCGCGCGTTGGGTCGTGCGTCGCTTGCGTCTCGACGTCGAGCACGCGGTGGTGACGCTCGACGGCTGGACGCCGGCGCGCGCACCCGGTTTCGGCTGGCCCGTCGGCGAGCGCGCGTGGGTGAACCCGAGCCCGAACGCGTCGACTCTCTCGATGGCGCGCTGCTACGCCGGCACCGTCCTGATCGAAGGGACGACGCTCTCCGAGGGCCGCGGCACGACGCGCCCCCTCGAGCTCTTCGGCGCACCCGACCTCGATCCACGGGCGCTGATCGAGAAGATGGCGGCGCTCGCGCCGGAATGGACGCGCGGCTGCCGTCTCCGCCCGTGCTGGTTCGAGCCGACGTTCCAGAAGCACGTCGGCGCGCTCTGCGCCGGCGTGCAGATCCACGTCGACGACGCGGCGTACGAGCACGACGCATTTCGTCCGTGGCGCCTCGTCGCGCTGGCGTTGAAGGCCCTCCGCGCGCTCCGTCCCGAATACCCGCTCTGGCGCGAATTCGCCTACGAGTACGAGCGCGATCGGCGCGCGATCGACGTCATCAACGGCGGGCCGGCGCTGCGCGAGTGGATCGACGATCCGCAGGCCACACAAGGCGATCTCGACGCGCTCGCCGCGCCCGACGAGGCGTCGTGGCGCGAGGAGCGCGAGGCGGTGTTGCTCTATCGATGACGAGAGGCTCGCCGAGCGACGCGATTCCGTGGCGGACGTGGACACACTTCCGCGCGGCGCGGTAGAGAGGCACATGCCCGGCGCGACCGCATTCGTCGACGAGCTGCGGGCGATGATCGACGCCGGCCGCTCGTTCGGTCGCCACCCCCTCTGGCTGCGCGTCGCGCAGGGAGCGGTACCGCGTGCCAAGCTCCGTCCGTTCGTCGTGCAGTTCTTCCTCCAGGTGCGTGAGTTTCCGCGCGCGGTGAGCGCGCTGCACTCGAGCTGCACCGATCCGCAGCAGCGAATCGAGCTCGCCGAGAGCCTCTACGAGGAGGAGACCGGCCGCATCTCCGGCTGCAACGTCTCGCATCCCGAGCTCTTCATCCGCTTCGGTGAGGCCGTCGGTGTTTCGCGCGATGCGATGATCGACGGCGCGCCGCTGCCAACGACGGCGGCGCTGATCGACTGGTTCCGTAGCTCGACACGCGAGCTTCCCTTCATCGAGGGCGCCGCGGCGACGAACCTCGACGCCGAGGGCCAAGTGCCGGGCGCGTTCGGCCCCTTCGCGCGCGCGCTCGAGCGCCACTACGGCTGCACGCGCGAGCAGGTCGCGTTCTGGGACATCCACGAGCAGGCCGACCGCGACCACAGCGCGATCGGCGACCACGTCGTCGTGCGGATGGCGACGAGCGCCGGCCTGCAGGAGCGCGTCCGGCGCGCCGTCGCGCGCTCGCTCGAGACGTGGTGGCGCTTCTTCGACGGCATTGACTGTTAGATTTCGCCGCCGTGCGCGCGGGGCGCTCCGCGCCCCGTGCTCCGATGGGTGTCGCACCGCGGGGCGCGACCCGCGGTGCTCCACCTACTCGAACACGACCACGCTGCGCGCCACCGTCCCGCGCCGTAGCGCCTCGAACGCGTCGTTCACGCCCTCGAGCGGCACGCGCGCCGAGATCATCTCGTCGAGGCGGAGCTGGCCGCTGCGATAGAGCTCGACGTAGCGCGGGATGTCGATGCGGAAGCGGTTCGAGCCCATCATGCAGCCGAGGATCGTCTTCTCGCGGAGCACGATGTCCGCCGCCGGAAGCTCGACGTTCGTCCCCACCGGGACGACGCCGATCATGACGATCGTGCCGCCCTTGCGCGTCATGCGCACCGCCTGACGGACGGTCGCCGGATTGCCGATCGCCTCGAACGCGACGTCGACGCCGCCCGCCGTCATCGCGACGATCGGCGGCACGGGATTGCCCTCGCCGGCGTTCACGACACCGGTCGCGCCGAGACGCGTCGCGAGGTCGAGCTTCCACGGCACCGTGTCGACGGCGATGATCTTGCCGGCGCCGGCGATGCGGCATCCTTGCACCACCGAGAGACCGATGCCGCCGCAGCCGATCACGACGACCGACTGCCCGGCGCGGACACGCGCGCGATTGAAGACGGCGCCGAGTCCGGTCGTGACCCCGCAGCCGATCAGGGCCGCGCGATCGAGCGCGACGTCGGGACGAATGCGCACGAGCGCGTTCTCGTGCACCAGCATGCGCTCGGCGAACGCGCCGAGATTGGCGAATTGGCCGATCGCCTCGGCGCCGTTCGCGAGCCGCGGCGGCTCGTCGGCGCGCCGCCGCGTCGCCTCGTCCTCGCAGAGATACGGCCGTCCGCCCATGCAGTACTCGCAGGTACCGCAGAACATCGACAGACACCCGATCACGTGATCGCCCACGGCGACGTGGCGCACCTCGCTCCCGACGCGCTCGACGATTCCCGCCGGCTCGTGTCCGAGCACCATCGGCAGCGGATTCGGCAGCGACCCTTCGAGGACGTGCAGGTCGCTGTGGCAGACGCCGACCGCGGCGATCCGCACCACGACCTCGCGCAGCTTCGGCGCGTCGAGCGTCACGTCCTCGATGCGGAGCGGCTCGCCGATCGCGCGCAGCACGGCGGCTTTCATCGCGTGCTCCCGCCGTCGCGCGCCCAGGTGAGCGGCAAGGACTCCAGGCCGCGGAGGAAGATCATCGGCTTCCAGCGCGGCTCGTCGACCGCGAGCGCGAGGCGCGGCAAACGCCGGAACACGACCTCGAGCACGAGCCGCGCCTCGAGACGCGCGAGCCATGCGCCGAGACAGAAGTGGATCCCGGCGGCGAAGGCGAGGTGGCGCTCGAAGGTGCGCCGCACGTCGAGCCGGTCGGGGTCGGGGAACTGCCGCGGATCGCGGTTGGCGGATGCCATGAACGGGATCACCATGTCGCCGCGACGCATCGTCCGCCCATGCCATGAAACGTCGTCGGTGGCGACCTTCGCCGTCGCCGGCACCGGACAGTCGTAGCGCAGCAGCTCTTCGACCGCGCCGTGGATGAGCGAGGGGTCCGCACGGACGAGCGCACCTTGCTCGGGCGCGCGCAGCAGGTGGAAGAGGCCGTTCCCGAGGAGGTTCGTCGTCGTCTCGTGACCGGCGAACAGAAAGAGGATGCAGTTGGCGACGACCTCGTCGCGCGAGAGGCGGCGTCCTTCGTGCTCGGCGCGCAGCATGAGGCTCACGAGATCGTCGCCCGCGCGGCGCTCGCGCGCGCGGAAGAGATCGCCGAAGTACTCGACCAACGCGGCGACGCCGGCGCTCGCCTCGGTGAAGTTGTCACGCTCGTCGACGGCGCCGCCGATGTAGGCGGCAAGCCGATCGGACCAGGTCTTGATCCGCTCGAGATCCGTCTCCGGCACGCCCATCATGCCGGTGATGACCATCGCCGGCAACGGAAAGGCGAAGTCGCGGATGAAGTCCATCTCGCCGCGGGCGACGACGCGGTCGAGCAGACCGTCGACGATCGTCGCGATGCGGTCGCGGCTCGACTCGAGCTGCCGCGGCGTGAACGACTTCTGCACCAGTTCGCGCAGGCGCTCGTGGTCCGGCGGATCGCGGAAGACGAGCCAGTGCCCCAGCACGTCGGCGACCGCGCGTACCGCCGGTCGCCGGCTCGCGTAGCGCTCGTCGAGCTTGCGGAAGCGGTCGGACGAGAAGGTCTCGGGACGGTTGAAGATCGCGACGACGTCCGCCCAGCGTGTGACGACCCACGCGCCCAAGCTGTCGCTCCAGTGCACAGGCTCGTGGTCGCGCAGCCAGGCGTAGAGCGGGAACGGGTCCTGCACGTTGGGCCACGACTTGAGATCCAGCTCCGGCGCGGCTTCGCCTCGCGACATCGCGCGGATTCTAGCGCAGCCTAGCCGTCCGCGTTCAAGCGTCCGCCTCGCTAGGACGTCGATTGAAATTGCCTTCGTAGCACAAAAGTGCTATCCACATCTGCGTGGTCAAAGAAACGACGTTGCGGAGGGCAGGCGGCTCGATCGGCGCCACGCTTCCCAAAGACATGACCGATCGACTTCACCTGGACGCCGGCGATCGAGTGCTGATCGTCGAAACGGACAGAGGACTTCTGATCACACCCTACGATCCAAGCGTCGATCGCGCGCTCGCGGTCGCGAGACGTGTCGCCAAGAAGTACCGCAACGCATTGCGCGAGCTGGCCAAGTAAGTGGCAAAGAAACGTCGGCGTGAGCCGGCGTGGGTCGACCGGCTCGTCATCGACGCTGTCCATCTCGACCTGCTGCGAGAGCACGGCGGGCTCGCCGGTCTGAGAGACGAGAACGCGCTCGAATCCGCCCTCGCGAGACCGAAGAACCGCTGGAACTACGAGGTGGGCGTCGATATCGCTACGCTGGCGGCTGCCTACGGCTGGGGATTGGCAACCGGCCATCCGTATCGTGACGGTAACAAGCGAGTCGCATTCGTGACCATGGCGACATTCGTGGCTTTGAACGGCTACGAGTTGGAGGCTCCCGACGAGGAGGTCGTACAGGCGATGATGTCCGTCGCCGCTCGACACCGTAGCGAACACGATCTCGCCGACTGGGTACGGGCTCACCTCGTTCGTCGGCGTGCTTCGTAGTCGACGTCGACCACGAACACGTGCGCCGGCATGACCGCCGGGTCGAGGCGCACGTAGTTGCGGGCGCCGTTCCAGACGTAGCGGGCGTCGTTGAGCACGTCGTGTACCTCGTACGAGGCGCCCGCGGCGATGCCGAGGTCCGCGAGCGGCACCTCGAGCCAGCCCGCGGCGACGCGGTGCGGATCGAGGTTCACGACGACCAGGATGACGTCGGCGAGGTCGCGCGTCGTCTTCGAGTAGACGAGCAGCCGCTCGTCGTCGCCGTCGTGGAAGCGTAAGCGGTCGTCGAACTGGAGCGCCGGGTGCTCGTGGCGCGCGCGATTAATGCGCGTCACGAGGTCACGGATATTGCCGGCGCCGTCGCGATCCCACACCCGTACTTGGTACTTCTCGGAGTCGCGGTACTCCTCGGTGCCGGGGATCGCGTCGCCGATGCAGAGCTCGAAAGGCGGGCCGTAGATGCCGTACGACGCGCCGAGCGTCGCGGCGAGTACGAGACGGATCTGGAACGCGGCGCGTCCGCCCGTCTGGAGGAACTCGTGCAGGACGTCGGGGGTGTTGGTGAAGAGGTTCGGACGCAGGTACTCGCGGACGTCGGTCTGCGTCAGCTCGGTGAAATACTCGACGAGCTCCGCCTTTCCCGTGCGCCACGTGAAGTACGTGTACGACTGCGTGAAGCCGCGCTTCGAGAGCTGCTTCATGATCTTCGGACGGGTGAACGCCTCGGCGAGGAAGATCGCGTCGGGATGGACGCGGTGCACCTCGTCGATCAGCCACTCCCAGAACGCGAACGGCTTCGTGTGGGGGTTGTCGACGCGGAAGAGACAGACACCGCGTCGGACCCAGAAGAGGACGACGTCGCGCAGCGCTTCCCACAGCGTCCGCCACGCAGCGCATTCGAAATCGAAGAAATGAATGTCCTCGAAGACGTTCGGCGGGTTCTCGGCGCACTTGATCGTGCCGTCGGGACGATGGCGAAACCATTCCGGGTGCTCGCGCAACCACGGATGATCCGGCGAGCACTGGAGGGCCAAGTCGAGCGCGACCTCGAGCCCGTGCGAGCGCGCCGCCGCGACGTAGGCATCGAAGTCCGCGAGGGTGCCGAGCGCCGGCTCGACGGCCGTGTGGCCGCCCGCGGCGGTGCCGACCGCCCACGGGCTGCCGGGATCGCCGGGTGACACCGTGAGCGCGTTGTTCGGGCCTTTGCGATGCGTGACGCCGATCGGATGGATCGGCGCCAAGTACACGACGTCGAATCCCATCGCCGCAATGTCGGGCAGCCGCGCCGCGGCCTCGCGCAAGGTCGCCGAGCGCGCCGGATCGGTGCCGGTGGAGCGCGGGAACATCTCGTACCAGGCGCCGAAGCGCGCCCGCGGGCGGTCGACGCGGACGCGGAGCGGCGGCGACTCGACGGCGTCGGCGCGGCAATCGACCGCGGCCATCGCGGCGGCGAGCGCGGGATCGAGCGCCGTCGTGACGCGGGCGCTTCCGTGCGACACGTCGGCGAGCATCGCTGCGGCGCGCTCGAGCGCCGGGCGCTGGTCGCCGCGCGCGCGTGCCGCGGCGTGGCGCACGAGCGCGGCGCCTTCGAGCAACTCGCTCGCGACGTCGCGGCCCGCGTCCACCTTCGTCACGAGCTCGGCGCGCCAAGAGCCGAAGCGATCGACCCACGCGACGACCGCATACTCATACGTCCCGATGCGCGCGAGGATGAACGCCGCGCGCCAGAGGTCGTCCCCGAGCGCCGCCATCGGCGTCTCGATCCACTCCGTCGCGCCGGCGAACCGGTGGCGCAGCACGACGCCGAGCACGTCCTGCCCGTCGACGAGCACGTCCGCCAGCACCTCGAACGACTCGCAGCGCGTCCGCTTCACCGGCTGCCGCCCGTCCTCGACGCGCGGCCGCAGGTTCTCGATCACGACCCGCGGCGGGCACACGCTCGGCGCCTGACCCGTCGTCGCCGTGCCCGGACGAATTTTCATCCGCGGCGAGCTCGCGACGGCATCGTGCGCATGCGACCACCGTGCGTGAGCGCGCGGCGAAACTCAATCGATTCGGAACAGCACGAAAATACGGGGTGAGGAAACGCGACCGATCGGCGGCGAGGCACCGCGTACGGTGCCTCGCCTCGCTATCTCTGGCTATCTATTGCTCGCCTCGGGCTACTTATTCTGCCCGTACTTCTGCCCTTGGCCGGGGTTTTGCGGATTCTGGCCCTGCCCCGGGTTCGTTGGGCCCTGGCCCGGACGCTGCGGCTGTCCTGGTTGCTTCTGTGGCTTCTGTTGATCCTTCTGCTGGTTCATACGTCCTCCTTGGCTCGGTGGGCTCTTCGAGCCCAACGCCGACCACAGGGCGTGCGACTTCCATGCCACGGCGGCGGTGGAACTCGGCACGCCCCGCCGCTCGCGTGGAACGCCTCGGCGCGCGACGCGGTCCGACCGTCACGCGCACATGTACAAATTACAGCAGCGATGCGTCGCGATACGCATGACGACGGGACGGTCGCTTGGCACGCCCATCGCTGCGACAGAGGTGTGCGCGATCGCCGTGACGGCGTCGCGATCCCCGAAACGAGGGAGGTGGGATTTCATGACATATCAAGCGAAGACGTTTCCGCTGAGCGGCCTGCAAGGCATCTCGGACCGCACGCTCGAGATGCACTTCAAGCTTTACGAAGGCTATGTGAAGGAGACGAACCGCCTGCACGAGAAGCTCGCCGAGTTCCTTGCCGACGGCAAAGTCGATCAGGAGGAGATGCCAGCGTACTCCGAGCTGAATCGCCGTCTCGGGTTCGAGTACAACGGCATGGTCCTACACGAGTACTACTTCGGCAACCTGAAACGCACCGGCGGCGGCGATCCGGTGAGTCAGTCACGGTTCCGCGCCGCCGCGGCGCGGAGCTTCGGCAGCTACGAGACGTGGAAGGTCGACTTCGTCGGCGTCGGCAAGATGCGCGGCGTCGGCTGGGCGATCTGCTACCAGGATCCCGCGACGGCCGCCCTCTCGAATCACTGGATCACCTTGCACGAGGTGGGGAACGTCGCCGGATTCGCGCCCGTGCTCGTGATGGACGTGTGGGAGCACGCATTTCTGCTCGACTACAAGCCCAGCGAACGCGGCAAGTACATCGACGCGTTCTTGGCCAACGTCGACTGGGACGCCGTCGAGCGGCGCATCAGCGCCGACCGACGAACGACCGTCGAGCAGCGCCGGTCCGCGTGAGGGGCGGTCGCGCCGCGTCCATAGCGAGGCGCGGCGCGACCGCCGCGGTCTACTCGAACGCCCGCGCGCGCGAGCCCGTCCAGCTCGGCGGGTCGCTCGCGGGAAACGACTCCACCGACGCTTCGTCGACGGCATTCTCGGACGTGGGCTCGCTGACCGGTTCTCGCTCATCGGATTCTCGCTCATCGGAGCGCGACCGCTCCGCGCGTTCGGCGCCGCGGCGCCAGGCGCGGCCGATCAGCGTCGGCGCCACGCTGCCGGTCGCGAGCGCGACGAGGCCGCTCCGAGTCGCGCCGCGACCGAGCAGGTAGAGCGCCGCGGCGCCGCCGGCGACGAGCGCCGCGCCGCTTCCGATGCTGCGGTGACGCCCGGAGACGCCGCCGAACTGCCGATTCGGCAGACCGACGCGCGCGCCGCGAACCGGCGGTGCGACGCGATCGAGCGTCAACCGCCCCGGACGCATTTCCGTCGCCACCGGCAACGCGATCACCAGGATGCCGTTGCCGTACGTCAACGTCGCGCGCTCGGCATCGACATTGACGGGCAGCTCGATCTCGCGCCGGTACGGGCCGACCTCCCACTCGTCGAGCAGCACCTGTTTCTGCGGCTGTTTCAACGTCCCGCAGCTCTCGTCGGCATCGGTGCAGAGACGGCCGACGATCACGAGTCGTCGATCCGGAGTGACCGCCGCCGCGACGTCACCCGGCCCGAGACCGGGCATCGGCGCCGCAATCGTGACCAGCTCGTGGGTGCGGTAGAGCTTGACGGGCAAGCGCTGCGGTTGGCGATCCTCGTGTGGCTCGATCTGCGCGACACGTTCCTCCGGCGATTCGAGCGCCTGCGTCGCGGACCGTCGTCCCTCGCCTCCGTTCCCCTGCGTCGCCATATGCGTCACTCCTTTCGTCGTAGCGAGCGCCACC
>VBKW01000082.1:0-402 GCA_005879405.1 Deltaproteobacteria bacterium | reverse complement strand
TGAGAAGAACGAGCAAGGCTCGTGCCTCGCAGGAGCGAAACGGCGCGCTACAGCCCTGGGCTTCCGGTCCTCGAAATCAGGTCGCGCCGGCAGTTATTACAACCGCGAGGACACATCGCTACGTCGCGCGCGGACGTCGTGCAGTCGTCGTACGCGTCGCGCTGGCACGCGACTCGCTGCGGAGGGACCGTCGCGCGACGGCGCGCGACCGCGACGCGATCAGGTCGCGGCGCCGGCAGTGCGACGGTAGATCCAGAGCAAGACGATGGAGCCGATCACCGCCATCACGAACCCGACCGGGTCGCCCTCGTGATAGATCCCGAGGAGGCGGCCGAGGAACCCGCCGACGAGCGCGCCGACGACACCGATCGCGACCGTGACGATGAAGCCGCCGGGATCGCG
>VBKW01000081.1 GCA_005879405.1 Deltaproteobacteria bacterium | reverse complement strand
AACAGCCTGGCGACGTCGATGACCACCCATCTCGAGACGCCGAGCGCCCTCCACGCCCGCGCCGGACGCTTGTACTTTCGCTATGCGCCCGCCGAGGACGCGGAGCGGATTCAGACCGATCTCCTCGCGCGCTACGGCGAGCGCCACGGTGGAGCGCTGCCGCCGGCCCAATCGAAGTCGTCGCAGGCCGCGCGTCCGACGCGTCATCTGAAAGCCGTCTGACGAGCCACTGCTCGACACCCGCCGGGGTGTCGCGTCGAGCAGCTCCGCGACGTCGACGCGCGGTCCGGCCTTCGTCTCAGGGGGTTCGCGCCAGGACGTACACGCGGTCCGTCGCGGCCCAGCGGCTCCTGACCGGGAGCGTCTCGCGCACCGTGTAGCCGGCAAGCGGCGCGTTCGCGATCGCGTACGGCAGGTCCGTCGCGGCGGTCACGTGCGGCACGTCGCGATCGACGCTCTCCCCCGGCGCCAGACGCTCGGGGTGGTCGTAGAGATTCCAGCCGTTCTCCGCGTAGCCGGCCTCGATGTCGCGCCAAGGGATGCCGGCGGCGACGAGGCGCGCGCGTGCATCGCCGACCGCGCGGGCGTACTCCAGCATGTCGCGGGTGCCGCTCACGTCGAGGAGAAGGAGCGCCGCGAGCAGCGTCGCCGCGACGGTCGCACGCCGAGGCACGAGCGGCGCCGCCGCGGCGCCGTCGGCGACGAGGGCGATCGCGATCGCTGCCGGCACGAGCGGCAGGTAGTAGCGATCGTAGAAGAACCAGAACACGAAGCAGAGCCCGATGGAGAAGGCACCGTAGAGCGCGACGCAGCTCCCCGCCGCCGCGCGCAGCGCTCCGCCGCGGCGTAGACCGCGGCCGATGCGCGCGAGGAGCGCCGCCGCCGCGCCGAGGCCGACGACCGTCGCGCCTGCGGCGAGCGCCCGTCGCACGCCGCTTTCGGGAACGCCGCCGAGGAGCAGCGGGCGCGCCGCGCCGAGCTCGAGTACGCTCCACGTCGCGCGCGGGCGCAGCGCCGCGACCATGTGCGGCGCCGCGGCGGAGACGGCGAGCGCGGCGAGGCCGAGAAGCAGCGCCGCCCGCAGCGGAAAGCGGCGTGGCGACCCGCTCGCGACGAGGACGGGAAGAATCGCCAGCCCGAGATGGGCGAGCATGCTGAGGAGGGCCTCCGCATAGACGAGCGGCGACACGAGCAGAATCCAGCGCAGCCGCTCGAGCCGGTACGCCAGTCCGCCCTCGCCTCCCGCGACGTGCAGCCAGTATCGCGGCGCGATCGCGCTCACGGCCGCCATCGCGGCGAGCGTCGCGACCGCGAGCACGGCCGCGCGCGATCGCCGCGGCAGCGCACGCTGCAGCGCCGCGGTCGCCAGCACCGCCAGCGGAATCGCGACCGCGACCGGCCGCACGAGAAACCCGACGAGCGCGAGCGCGAGACCCGTCTCGAGCGCGCGGCGCACGCCCTCGAGACCGCGCACGATCGCGGCGAGACTCGCGACGAGCGCCGCCACCGTCGCGACGTCGGTCATGAAGGTGAAGCTCAGGACGAAGAAGACCGGGTAGAGGGCGAGCGTGAGCGCGCCGACGAGCGCGCGTCCGGCGGAACAGCCGAGCGCGCGCAGCAGCGCGTGGAAGGCGACGGTGCCGAGCGCCGCGAGCACGAGCGTCGAGAGCCGCAACGTCGTGAACGAGAAGCCGCCGAGCGCGGCGAAGAGCGTGCCCCACGCGATCTGCGCCGGCGGAAACGTCGAGCTCCAGCTCGACACCGCGAAGCCTGTGCCCGCGAGCAGGCGCTCGACGCTGAAGGCGTAGGTCCAATCGTCGAGCAGCGGCACGTCGGCGCGCGGATCGACGAGCGCCGCCGCGACGAGCCACAGCCCGACGAGGAGCGCCGCGGCACCTGCTGCCGTCGCCGCACGGCCGCCCGCGCGGCGCTCCGGCGCGCACCGCACGCCGCGTGAGTCGAGCGACTCCATCGAGAGCGCGGAGCCTACCAATGCCGGCGATCGACCGGTAGGGCGGACCGTCGCGTCCGCAGCGATAGGCGTCCCTGCGGCGCGAGACGGTGGATGCGGCGTTACGCGCGCTTGGGCGCGCCGGTCGCCGGCGGCGCGGCGGCCGGGATCGGGTGCGCGTCGCCAGCGAGCGCGTCGCGCGCGAGCGCGATCACCTCGGCGCCGTCGTACGCGACGCCGACGAGCGCCGCCTCGCTGAACGCGACGTCGGTCGCGACCGCGAGCGTCTCGCGTGCCCTGCCGCCGTTCACGCCGACGCGCGCGACGCCGCGATCGGGGATCCACAGCTCGACGCGTGTCCCCCGTTCGGGCATCGACACCAACCGGCAGCGCCCGCGTAGCAGCACGAGACAGACCTGGACGAGGTTCAAGCCGAGGCCGATGCCTTCGCGCTTGCGGGCGTGCGTGTCGTCGCCTTGCTGGAAGAGGTCGAAGATGCGCCGCTGCTGGTCGCCGCCGACGCCGATCCCCGTGTCGGTGATGCGGATCTCGGTGGCGCTCCCGTCGGCGACGCGCGTCGCCTCGACGCGTACCGTGCCGCGCTCGGTGAACTTGAAGGCGTTGCCGAGCAGGTGGAAGAGCACCCGCCGCAGGAGCGCCTGGTCGGTGCAGAGGGTCGCCGCCTCGGGCGCGATCGCGACCATCAGCGCCGGCGCGTCGGGGCGCGTCGTCTCCGGGCGCGACGCCACGACGTCGCGCACCAGCGCCGCGAGGTCGACGCGCACCCATTGCGGTGTGATCGCGGTCGTCTCGGCGTCGACGAAGAACAGCATGTCGTCGATCAGCTGGTTCAGGTGGCGGCCGTTGCAGAGCACACGCTGGAGATGGTCCTGCTGCTCGGCGTTGACGTCGCCGGCGAGCCCGTCGTGCAGAATCGAGGTGAAGCCGAGGATCACGCTGAGCGGCGTCCGCAGCTCGTGCGACATGAGCCCGAGGAAATGGTTCTTCGCTTGGTTCGCGGTGACGAGCGCGCTCGCGAGGCCGCTGATGCGATCGGACTGCGCGCGCAGCGTCTCCTGCTGGTCGCTCAAAAGGCTACGGCTCGTGCCGAGCTCCTGCTCGAGCCGTCGCTGGATCGCCGTCATCGACAGGCGGAGGTCGGCGACGGTCACGATCTGATCGATGATCTCGCCGACGAGCTCGAGCGCGCGCTGGCGCGCGAGGTTCCACGGCGTCGTCACCAGCTCTTCGCAGAGCACCGCCCCGACGCAGTCGCCGCCGACGACGAGCGGCCAGCCGACGACGCCGCCGTCGAGCCCCGTGGGGACCGGCCGGCGGGTGCCGACGCCGTCGTCACTCCAGCGCAGCAGACGCCGCGCCGCGACGACGTCGTGCGCGAGCGCGTCGAGCATCGCCGGCACCGGCACCGTCGCGCCGCCGAGTCGCTGCCCTTGGCTCGCGCTCGCGAGGACCTTGCGCTCGCCGCGATCGCGCGCGGCGACGACGCTCACGCGCTCGTACCCGAGCCCGGCGACGATGCGCGCCGCGAGCGCCGCGCACAGCTCGTCGAAGGAGCCGGCCGTGTGCGCCAGCTGCACGACGTCGCGGATCACGGAGAGATGCGCGACCAGGACGTCGTACTGCTCGGTCGTGTCGCCGAGCGCCTCGCGGAAGACGCTGCCGCTCACGCGCTTCCCCCGAAGAACTGCCGCAGGTCGCTCTTCTGTCCTTGCAGCAGCGCGGCGAGCTCGACCCAGACCGGCAGCGACAATCCGCCGGCGCCGAGCGTCTCGAGCTGCTGCTCCGCCGCCGGATCGATCGCGCCGCCGTCCAAGTCGGTCCAGTGGACGAGCCGATTGGCGAGGGCGACGATCGCCCACGGACGCAGCACCGTCGCCGGCGCGATCGGCTCCTCGTGTCGCGCCGCCGCTTCGACGACGCTCACCGGCAACGCCCACGCCTCGCCGAGCCAGGCTCCGGCCTGCGCGTGGTCGATGCCGAAGGCGGCCCGCTCGTGCTCGACGAGCGGCGTTACCGCGTCGCGTGCCGCGGCGTAGACGACCTTCGTGTACTCCGCCGGAAAGCGCAGCGCGAATACCGCGCGCCCGATGTCGTGCAAAAGACCGGCGGTGAAGATCTCCTCGGGGTCGGCCGCACGCGTGCGCTGCGCGATCAGACGCGCGGCGGCGCCGACGAGAGCGGAATGCTCCCACAGCTCGGTGAGCTTGAGCCCACGCTCGTCGCCCATGAACGTGTCCCACACCTTCACCCCGAGTGCGAGGCTGCGGACGCTGCCGAAGCCGAGGATCATGACGGCGCGCGAGACGGTCGATACCTCACGTGCGAAGCCGAAGAAGCCGCTGTTCGCGAGCCGCAGCACGCGCGCGCTGAGCGCCTGGTCGCGTTGCATCACCTCGACGAGGTCGCGCGTCGACGAGCGCTCGCCGTCGACGACGGCGAGGATGCGCGCCAGCAGCACCGGAATGGTCGGCAGATCTTTCGCGTTGATGATCTGCGCCCGCAACCGCGCCAGCCGCGTCGCTTCGCTCGTCGCCATGAGCCTCCGTGTCTCCCGCGTGCCCCATGCGATGTCGCATGTGCGTACGCTCGCGGACATCCGATGTCACTCGACTATCGGACACGTGCGGACGCGACTTGAGGGCCGCGGCGGGGCGGCGCACCGCTGCGCGCATCCGCCGAGAGCGCCGCGCGCTGCCGGCCGCGATTCCGGAGGTCGTTGCCAGGCGGGCACAGCCGGACGGGTCGGCTCCGCGCGAGGATCGCTCGCGCGGGCCGCCGGACATGCATTAGATCTTCCGTAACTCGAAACGGGGAAAATCCCGTAATGGCTCGCTCTTTATGCGCGCTCCGCCGACCCGTCCGGCCGTGCCCGCCTACCGACCACCTCCGTCGTCGCGGGCAGCGTGCGGCGCTCGCGCGCTGCGCGCGCATCGGGGCGGCGCATCGCGCGACGCT
>VBKW01000080.1 GCA_005879405.1 Deltaproteobacteria bacterium | reverse complement strand
AGACGATTCACCGCGCGCTGTCATCTCCGCGCGCGGCCGATTCGCTCGGCCGCGCGCGGTGAAGGGTGACTGAAGGGCTTCGAACCCTCGACCCCCGGAGCCACAATCCGGTGCTCTACCAACTGAGCTACAGTCACCATCCTCTCGTTCCACTACTCGTTCGCGATCGGAGCGCGCCAGAAGGGACTCGAACCCCTGACCTACGGCTTAGAAGGCCGTTGCTCTGTCCACCTGAGCTACTGGCGCGAGTCACTCACGAACGTGCGACGATCGGGGCGAGAGGATTTGAACCTCCGACCCCCTGCGCCCAAGGCAGGTGCGCTACCAGGCTGCGCCACGCCCCGTCGATGCCGCACGTCTCGCGCCGACTCGCGCTGACCGAACTCGATGGCGCGCGCCGATCATCTGCGGTCGTACCATCGCGATCGGAGGCTTTCAAGGCGAGGGCGCTCGCGGTGCGACACAAGGCCGGCGGCGACTCAGGCGCCGCGCTCGAGGCGCGCGCCGAGCGCGGCGAGCGCGCGGGCGCGATGGCTGCTTGTGTTCTTCGCGTCGGCGCCGAGCTCCGCGAACGTGAGACCGGTCGCCTCGTCGACGACGACGGGATCGTAGCCGAACCCGCCGTCGCCGCGCGGCGCGAGCGCGATCGTGCCGTCGCAGCGGCCCTCGACCTCGACGACGGTGCCGTCGGGCCACGCGAGCGCGAGCGCGCAGCGAAACGTCGCGCGACGGTTGCCGATCGGAACGTCGCGCATCGCTTCGAGGAGCTTCGCGACGTTCATCGCGTCGGTAGCGCCCTCGCCGGCATAGCGCGCGGACCGGATACTAGGCGCGCCGCCGAGCGCGTCGACCTCGAGCCCTGAGTCGTCGCCGAGCGCGGGAACGCCGGTACGGCGCGCAACGTCGACCGCCTTCGCGCGCGCGTTCTCCGCGAACGTCGTGCCGCCTTCCGCGAGCGTCCAGCCGGGCAGGACGGTATCGACCTGAACGACGTCGATGCCGCGCGGCGCGAGCAGGGCGCGGATCTCGAGAAGCTTGCCGCGATTCGTGGTCGCGAGGACGATCCGCGACGGCTGCCGCCGTGAGCCGATCACGCCGCCGCTCGCGTCGTGTCGCTCCGGCCCGACCACAGCGAGTTACCGCTCCGCCGTTGCGGCGCGCGCGAGCGCGTCGCGCTGCAACTCCGTCATTCGCGCGATGCCCTCGCGCGCGAGCGTCGTCAGCGTCACGAGCTGCGCGGCGGTGAAGGGCTTCGTCTCCGCCGTCCCTTGCACCTCGACGAAGCGGCCGCCGCCGGTCATCACGACGTTCATGTCGACCGCGGCGCTGCTGTCTTCGGCGTACGCGAGGTCGAGACACACGCGGCGATCGACGATGCCGACGCTGATCGCGGCGACCGAGTCGACGAGCGGCGGCGCCGTGAGCACGCCCGCGGCCTCGAGCTTGCGCAGCGCGAGCGCCAGCGCGACGTAGGCGCCGGTGATCGCGGCCGTGCGCGTGCCGCCGTCAGCCTCGATGACGTCGCAGTCGATCAGGATCGCGCGCTCGCCGAGCGCGTCGAGGTTGGTGACCGCGCGCAGGCTGCGGCCGATGAGGCGCTGGATCTCGTGGGTGCGGCCGCCGATCCTCCCGCGCACCGACTCGCGATCGGAGCGCGTGTGCGTCGAGCGCGGCAGCATGCTGTACTCGGCGGTCACCCAGCCGCGCCCCTTGCCGCGCAGAAACGGCGGCACGCTCTCCTCGATCGACGCCGCGCAGAGGACGCGCGTCACGCCGAGCTCGATGAGCGCCGAGCCTTCGGCGTGCCGGAGGTAGTGCGGCGTGATCACGACGGGACGGAGGTCGCGTGGACGGCGACCGTCGGGTCGTGGGCCGGGTTTGCGCGTGCGCACCGTCATCACCGTCATCGCCGTCGCGCTCTCCGCGCGCGACCGGACGCGCGCTCGTGTCGCGTGCGACCACGCTCGCACACGTCGCGCGACACCTCGTATGTGATCGCCCTCGATGCTCGTCTCATGACGCTCGGTGCTCGGTTACCACGGCGCCCACGTGACGTCGAATCGCGCACGAGCGCGAGCCGCGTCAACATCCCGACAGCATCGCTCGCGCACGCGCGCATGAAGTCGCAGGCGCATCGCATGCGATCGGCGAAACGTCGTCGCCTGGCGAATGGATGATGCGGGTTTCCCAAAGATTTTGTCTTGTCCGGCCGATAGTGCACTGTTACGTTTTTCACGGCTCCTGGAGGACTCGATGGATGGCTTTCCGTTCTTGATCGGCCAGCACCCCCTGATCCAGAAGATCCAAGTCCTCATCAAGAAGGTGTCGTCGACGGATGCCACCGTGTTGGTGATGGGGGAGAGCGGGACCGGCAAGGAGCTGGTGGCCCGCGCGATCCATGCGCTGTCGACGCGCGGTGATCGCCCGTTCATTCCGGTGAACTGCGGTGCGATTCCGGCGGAGCTCCTCGAGTCGGAGATCTTCGGGCACGAGCGCGGCGCGTTCACGGGCGCGATCGGCGCCCGCGCCGGCATGTTCCAGCTCGCGAACGGCGGCACGATCTTCCTCGACGAGGTCGGCGAGATGAGCCCGCCGCTGCAAGTGAAGCTGCTGCGCGTGCTCCAGGACCGCGAGATCCGCCCCGTCGGCGCCGACCGCACGATGAAGGTCGACGTCCGCGTGATCGCCGCCACCAACAAGGACTTGCAGCACGAGGTCGACCGCAACGCCTTCCGTGAGGACCTCTTCTATCGCCTCCAGGTCATTCCGATCATCATGCCGCCGCTCCGCGAGCGGCGCTCCGACATCCCGCTCCTCGTCGAGCACTTCCTGGAAAAGCACAACCGGAAGAAACCGGAGCGGACGGTCCAGATCACCGAGGAGGCGATGGTGCACCTCTGGGAGTACGACTGGCCGGGGAACGTGCGCGAGCTCGAGAACCTGCTCGAGCGTATGGTGATTCTCTCCGAGGACGCGGCGATCCGTGTCGAGACGCTGCCGAGCAACATCCGCTCATTCATCTCTGAGAAGCGCATTCCGAAACCGAGTCTCACGGCGAGCGGGCTCGATCTCAACAGCGCCGTCGAGGAGTTCGAGAATCGTCTGATCGAGGAGGCGCTGCGGCGCACGAAGGGCAACAAGCAAGCGGCGGCGCGCCTCCTCGGCTTGAAGCGCACCACGTTGGTCGCGAAGCTGCGCCGGCGCAAGGCAGTTCCCGGCACCGTCCAGCCGTCACAGAACTATCTCCTGTAGCGATGGCAATGGACGAGAACGGGTACCGAACGGGGGACACGAGGATGGACGTCACGAACGCGGGACGAGTACTGGTCGTCGACGACGACAAACATGCCGTCGAGATTCTCTATCGGCTCCTGCAGAAAGAAGGATTCGAGGTACTCCGGGCGCAGAGCGGCAAGGAAGCGCTCGCAACCGTCGCCGCCGAGAACGTCGACGTGATCTTGCTCGACGTCATGATGCCGGAGATGGACGGCTTCGCCGTCTGCGAGGCGCTGCGCGCCGCGGAACGGACGCGCGAGATCCCGATCATCCTGCTCACCGCCAAGGACGACATGGAGACGCGCGTGCTCGGGATGAAGCTCGGCGTGAGCGAGTTCCTGACGAAGCCGATCAACAAGCGCGAGCTCTTCACGCGCATCCGCGCCCAGCTCCATCAACGCGGGCTCGAGCACGGCATCGTATCGCTCGTCGATCGCGTCGACTGAGCGCCGGCGCGCACTGCCATCGCGCCGGCGCCGCATGTCGGGCTCTCTTTCGGGCGAACGACTTACTTCATGTCGCCGCCGCCGCCGGCTGGACCGCCGCCGGCGCCAGCGCCCGCGGGCGCGGCAGCCGGCTTCTCACCGGTGACGGGCGCCTTCCCGGGCGCCGCCGTGTCCTTGCGCTGCTCCTGACACTTCTTCACGTCGTCCAGCGACACACCCTTCAGCTCCGCGATGTCCTTCGGCGTCACGCCGCGGTCGAGATCCTTGTTGATGATGCCGCAATTGACGTCGGCGGAGCTCGCGGCGGCTCCGGCGAGCACCAGCAAGCTCGCGCCAACGACGCTCAGTAATACTTTTCGCATACTCGAACCTCCTTGGTTGGCGGTGCGTGGCCGCACCGATCGTAGACCCGAGTTGCAAACCCACGACCGCGACGCCGGTTGCGACGCGGCGGGAAGGGCTCGTACTTACTGGCTGATCCCCCCATAGACAAGCGGGACTGCGTCGATTCGCTTCGCCATACTTCGTTGCTCGGTCGCTCCGCTGCTCGGCGTAGCGCTGCTACGCCTGCGCTGCTCGCTTCTCTCGCGCCTCGTCTGGCTCGCAACTCGACCCACTCCAGTCCTAGCAGCTTGACTCAATGAAAGAGGAGGCGGGGGGGCGGCGTCGGGATGTCGTCGTCGGGCTCTGGGGCGGCGGCGGCGCGGGCCACTTGGTCGCGCATCGCGGCGATCGACGGGAGGCGGGTCAGGGACTCGCGGAGGGCGCCGCCGCCGCGGATGAATTTGATCATGCGGCAGGCGAGGCCGCGGGCGCGGCCGAGGGCGGCCTCGGGCGGCAGCTCGGCGTCGAGGCGCGCGAGGACCATGTCGACCGTCGCGAGGCGCTCGGCGAGCGTGACCGGTCGCGGCACGATGCCGGCACGCAGCGCCGCGACGTCGCGGAAAATCCACGGCTGCGCGAGCGCGGCGCGCCCGATCATCACGCCGTCGACGCCGGTCGTCCGCACGCGCATGAGCGCGTCCGCCGCCTGCTCGACGTCGCCGCTGCCGACGACCGGCACCCGCACTGCCTGCTTCACCTCGGCGATCAAGTCCCAATCCGAGTGGCCGGTGTAGAGCTGCAGGCGCGTCCGGCCGTGCACGGCGATCATCGCCGCGCCCTCCCCCTCGGCGAGGCGCGCGATCTCGACCGCGTTCCGCGACGTGTCGTCCCATCCGGCGCGAATCTTCACGGTGTAGGGAATCGCGAGCACGCCGCGAAGCGCTCGCAGGATCGCGCCGAGGACGGGGCCTTGCCGCATCAGCTCCGCGCCGCCGCCCCTCTTCACGACCTTCGGCACGGGGCAGCCGCAGTTGACGTCGACGACGTCGGCGCCGAGATCCTGCGCGATCGCCGCCGCCTCCGCCATGCGCACGGGATCGGACCCGAAGAGCTGGATCGAGAGCGGATGCTCGCGCGGCACGTGGCGCAGCATGCCAAACGTCCGCGGATCGCGGCGCGCGAGCCCCTCGATGCTCACGAGCTCGGTCACGACGAGTCCGACGGCGCCCGGATTCAGGTCTTTGATCAGCGTGCGATAGACGGAATCGGTGATCCCCGACATCGGCGCCAGCACGACGTTCGGCGTGACGCGCACCCGTCCGCCGATCGTGAACGCCGCGGGGACGTCACCGTACGCGGCGGTCGGCGCGGGTCGCCGCGCTGCCTCCGGCGTCGCTTCCACCGCACCGTCCCACGCACGGATGCTCAGAGCTTCGGCCACTGGTGGTTCCACGGCGCCGCCTGCTCGTAGGCGTACGCCGCCTGCAGGACGAGATCGTCGCGGTGGCGCGGCGCGACGATCTGCAATCCCGCCGGCAGGCCGAGATCGGTGAAGCCGGCGCGGACCGTCGCCGCCGGGTGCCCGGAGAAATTGAATGGGTACGTATAGGCGACGCCGCCGAGCGCGGTCGGGATCGGCACGCCGTCGATCTCGCGCGGCATCGGTCCCGCGGCGGCGAACGCGTCCGTCGGCAAGGTCGGGGTGAGCAGCAGCTGGTAGCGCGCGAAGATGCGCGCCAGGGCTTCGTTCAAGAGCGCGCGTTTGCGCCACGCCTTGCCCATGAACGCGGGCGTGATCGCGCCGCCGCGCTCGACGCCTTCGAGGAACGCGCGTCCCCACTCGCCGCGATGCTCCTCGATGTACGGTGCGAGAAGCGCGTAGGTCTCGGCGGAGCAGACGAGCGCCCACTCGATCCCGAGATCGGGCAGCGCGTCGTCGATGAGCTCGACGTGATGCCCGAGGTCGCTGAGCACGGCGACCGCCGACTCGACTGCGCGCCATACGTCGCGCTGCACGAGGCCGTAGCCGAGCGTCTTGCTGACCCCGATGCGCAACCCCGGCGGCAGCTGCTCGAGCGTCGCCTCGTACGAAATGCCCGGCGCCGGCAGCGAGTCGGGATCGCTCGGATCGACGCCGGCAACCACGTCGAGGAACAGCGCGGCATCGCGCACCGTGCGCGTAATCGGGCCGTAACACACGGTATCGACCCACGGCAGCATGTTCCCCGGCTCGCGCGCGCCGGTCGGCACGCGGCCGAAGGACGGCTTCAGCCCGAACGCGCCGACGTAGCACGCGGGAATACGCACGGAGCCGCCGCCGTCCGACGCGGTCACGAGCGGCACCATCCCCGCGGCGATCGCCGCCGCCGAGCCGCCGCTCGATCCTCCCGGCGTGCGCTCGAGATTCCACGGATTGCGGGAGACGCCGAAGAGAAGGTTCTTCGAGAGCGCGGTGTAGCCGAATTCCGGGGTATTGGTCTTGCCGACGACGATCGCGCCCGCACGCTTGAGCCGCGCCACCTGGACGGAGTCGCCGCGGGGTGTCCACTTTTTAAACGGCACTGATCCGAAAGTCGTCGGCATGTCGGCCACGTCCTCGAGATCCTTGACGCCGAGGGGCAGGCCCGCCAGCGGACCGACCTCTTCTTTGGCGGCGATACGCCGCTCGAGCGCCGCCGCCTCGGCGAGCGCCGCCTCGGGTCGCAACGCCGCGAAAGCGTTCAGGCTCGGGTTCAGGGCCGCGATGCGATCCAGGGCGTCGCGAACCAGCTCGACGGGAGAGACCTCGCCCCGACGGACGGCGCGGGCGAGCACGTAGGCGGGGGCAAACGGATCAGCCATGGTGCAATTTCGTTGGCGCTTTCCGCTTTTCTAATGCGGGCCGACTGTCGCATAATCCGCGCATGGCAGATTCCTTCTTCATCGCGCTCGGTATGATCGGCGGCGTGATGATTGTGGCGATTGCCTTCTTCGTGGTCCGCTGACGGGTACTCGTCAGTCTCCACGCTCGGAGACGGGCACGTAGTCGCGCTCGTCCGGCCCGAGGTATATCTGCCTCGGCCGCGCGATCTTCTGGTCCTCGTCGAGCAGCATCTCGGACCACTGGGCCACCCACCCGGCCGTCCGCGGGATCGCGAACAGCACCGGGAACATGTCCATCGGGAATCCCATCGCCTGGTAGATGATGCCCGAGTAGAAGTCGACGTTCGGGTAGAGCTTGTGCGAGATGAAGTAGTCGTCGGCGAGCGCGATGCGCTCGAGCTCGAGGGCGATGTCGAGGAGGGCGCTGCGCCCGGTGACCTCGAACACCTCGTCGGCGACCTCCTTGATGATCTTCGCGCGCGGATCGTAGTTCTTGTAGACGCGGTGGCCGAAGCCCATGAGGCGCACCTCGCCCGCCTTCACGCGCGTGATGTAATCGGGGATGCGGTCCACGGAGCCGATCTCCATGAGCATGCGGATCACGGCTTCGTTGGCGCCGCCGTGGAGCGGCCCGTAGAGCGCCGCGGTCGCGGCGGCGGTCGCCGAGTACGGATCGACCTGTGAGCTGCCGACGCTGCGCATCGCGTTCGTCGAGCAGTTCTGCTCGTGGTCGGCGTGGAGGATGAAGAGCACGTCGAGCGCGCGCTCCAGCGCCGGGTTCGGCTGGTACTTCAGCTCGGTCATCTTGAACAGCATGTTCAAGAAGTTCCCGGTGTAGCTGAGGTCGTTGTCGGGATACGCATACGGCATGCCGATCGAGTGCCGATACGCGAACGCCGCCATCGTCGGCATCTTCGCGATCAGCCGATGCGTCTGAATGCGACGCGACTCGGGATCGAAGATCTTCTTTGCCTCCGGGTAGAACGTCGAGAGCGCGCCGACGGTGCTGACCAAGATGCCCATCGGGTGCGCGTCGTAGTGAAAGCCGTCGATGAAGAGCTTGATGTTCTCGTGGATGATCGTGTGATGGGTGATGTTGGTGGTGAACGCCGCGAGGTGCGACGGCTTCGGCAGCTCGCCCTTGACCAACAGGTAGGCGGTCTCGAGATACGTGCTGCGCTCGGCGAGCTGCTCGATCGGATAGCCGCGGTAGCGGAGGATGCCTTTGTCGCCGTCGATGAAGCTGATCCGGCTCTTGCACGACGCCGTGTTCATGAACGCCGGGTCGTACGACATGAGCCCGAAGTCCTCCGGGCCGGTCTTGATCTGGCGCAGGTCCATGCCGCGGATCGTGCCGTCCTCGATCGGCAGCTCGTACGACTTCCCCGTACGATTGTCGGTGACCGTAAGCGAGTCCTTGCCCATACGCGTCCTTCTATCGACGCGCTGAGCGCAACTCAAATTGCCGCGGCGTGTACGCGCGGCGGTCGCGTGCCGGTGGGGCGAGCGCCTACTTCGGAACCTGGTACAGGTACTCGTGCAGGTAGGCGATCTCTTCGGTCATCCGCTCCATGTCGACGCGCATGAGATCGCGGATCGAGAGCATCGACACCAGGCGATCGCCCTTCACGATGGGCAGATGGCGGATGTTCGCCTGATCGATCTTCCGCATCGCCGACTGGTAGTCCTCGTCTTCGGCGGCCGGACGACGTCACGTTCGGAGAACACCCCGACGAGGCGCGCGCCGTCGACGACGGCGACGATACCGACGTTGTGGGTCTCCATCACCCGCGCGGCGACCGCGACCGGCGCCGTCCGCTGCACGGCGAAAATGAAGCCCTCACGCATGATTTCTCTGAGCGTCTTCATGAGGGGTCCTCCAACGCGACCTCATACCCCAGGGCCCCGCGGATGTGTACTGAAAAATGCCGACGCACCCCCGGTTCGAGGTGGTCTTCTCCCCGCTTACGGGGAGCTTCCCGACTACGCGCCGCGGCAACCCGCGCGTCAGCCCATCGTCGCGACGCGCTCGGGGCGGATCACGTAGATGACGCGGACCTCACCCGGCTGCCGGAACGGATACTTGTCGGCGCCGAGGTACTTCTTCGCAAGGCGATCGATATGGGCATCCGCACCTTCCTCGGTGATCCGCACGACGCGCCCGCGGATCTGCAGATGCCGGTACGGGTTCGCCGGATCCATGATCGCGAGCGCGATCCGCGGCTCGCGCCGCATGTTGCGGTCTTTCCAACGCCCCTTGGCGCTGTTGACCCGGATCGCGTCGCCCTCGGTGTCGAACCAGACGGGCGTCACTTGCGGGCTGCCGTCGGGGAAGATCGTCGCCAGATCGGCGAACGTCTTGGCGTCGTCGCTGAGGAGCGAGCGGAACTTTTCGGGAATCGTCGCAGCACTCATGATCGCCTCACCTCTGAATGCGTGATCATCGCGCCTGCGCGACGGTAGGCAAGCGCCCGAGGATCGATTCCGCCTGGGCGAGGATGTCGGCGATGATCTCGCGACACGGCTTCACCTCGCGGATGCCGCCGGCGCTCTGTCCGGTCGGCATGCAGTCGCGCTCCGGATCGAGACCGGCCTCCGGGCCGGCGAGACAGTGCCAGACGCCGTCCTGGGTCGCGCGCATCGCTTGCAGCGGAAACGGCTGCAGCTCCTCGGGCTTGCGCTCCCACTCGTCGGTGTACTGGGTGCGAATGGCGCGCATCGTCTTGCCGCTGTACGCGCGCGTGACGACGGTGCCGGTCTCGTCGATGTCGAGAATGCGCTCCTTGTAGAGATGGTGCGCCCGCGCTTCGGTCGAGGCGATGAAGCGCGTACCCATCCAGATCCCTTGGGCGCCGAGCGCGAGCGCGGCGACGAGACCGCGACCGTCGAAGATGCCGCCCGCCGCGACGACCGGCACCTTCACCGCGTCGACGATCAGCGGCACGAGCGGCAGCGTCGCGATCTGTCCGGTGTGCCCGCCCGCCTCCGTCCCCTGGGCGACGACGATGTCGCAGCCGGCGTCGACCGCACGGAGCGCGTGGCTGACCTTGCCGCACATGTTCACGACCACCACGCCGTTCCGATGGCAGAGGTCGACGACCTTCGCCGGCACCCCGAGACCGGCGACGAACGCGCGCGCGCCCTCGGCGCAGATCGTCTCGACGAACGGCACCATGTCGCGCGGGCTGGCAGTGAGGAGGTCGACGCCGAAAGGCTTCGTGGTGCGCGCCTTCAGCGCCCGGATCTCGCGCACCATCTCGTCGTAGTCCATGCCGGCCGCGCCAAGGCAGCCGAACCCGCCCGCCTCCGAGACGGCGGCGGCCACTTCCGAGTACGACACGCCGCCCATACCCGCGAGCATGATCGGGTGCTCGACACCAAGCAGATCACAGAGTTGAGTCCGCAACATGCCGCCGCGTTCTATCAAGGCGCTTCCCCCGACGGAACCGCGTAACGGGCTGTTTCTCCGGCTTCGGCGGCGGGCGTGGGTCGAGTCGCGAGCGAGACGGCCTGGGTCGAGTTGCGAGCCAGACGAGGCGCGAGGGAAGCGAGCAGCGCAGGCGTAGCCCTAGCTACGCCGAGCAGTCGGCGGCGAGCTCGCCGGCGTGCACGCAATCCGGGATGCCGACACCGCGGTACGCGTTCCCGGCGAGTGCGAGACCGAGGTGACGCGCCACGGCGGCGTCGATCGCGTCGAGACGCGCCAGGTGGCCGACGTGGTACTGCGGCATCGCGCGGGTGTGGCGGTGGACGCGCACGAGGCGCGGCGCCGCGACGATGCCGAGGAGATCGCGCAGCTCGTCGCGCGCGGCGTCGACCAGCTCGGCGTCGGTGTACTCCATCATGTGCGTCGCGAGCGCGCCGCCGCAGAAGACGCGCAGCAGCGCCGCGCCCGCGGGCGCCCTGCCCTCGTACTTGACGCTCGAGAACGAGCACGCGATCAGGCGCCGACCCTCGACCGCCGGGACGACGAACCCGAAGCCGTCGAGCCGATGCGGCACGTCGGCACGGCCGTAGCCGAGCGTCACGATCGCCGACGATGCGTACGGGATCGCCTCCAGGTCGGCCGCCAATGCCGCGTCCAGTCCGCGCACCAGATCGGCGGCGACGTATGCCGGCGTCGCGACGATGACGCCGCGCGCGTGCAGACGCTCGCCGCTCTCGAGCGCGACCTCGTAGCCGTGCGGCGCGGCGGCGGCGAGCGCGCGCACACGTGCGTGCACACGGATCGCGCCCTCCGGTAAGCGCTGCGCGATGGCGCGGACGAGCGTCTCCATGCCGTCCACGAAGCTCACGAAGAGGCTCCAGCGGGCGCCGCTTCCGGCCGTCGCCGCGGCGCGCGCCGCGCGCCGCATGGCGACGATCATGCTGCGATCGCGGCGCTCCATCTCGACGAAGCGCGGCATCGTCGCCGCGACGCTGAGTCGCGCCGGATCGCCGGTATAGATACCGCCGACGAGCGGCTGGGCGACGCGCTCGAGCGCCCCGCGCCCGAGGCGACGGCTGACGAACTCGCCGAGGCTCTCGTCGGCGCCGTCTGTGCGGCGCGGCAGCACGAGGTCGAGCGCCATGCGCAGCTTGCCGCGCCACGTGAAGAGCGGCGTCGCGACGAGCGGCACCAGGCGCGTCGGCGCGAGCAGCAAGAACCCATCGGGCAACGGGTGCAGCCGGCCGTCGTGGACGATGAACGTCCGTCGATCGGCGTCGCGGGTCGCGATCACGCGCTCCTCGAGACCGATCCGCCGGCAGAGGTCGAGCGCCCAGGGCTTCTCGGTGAGGAACGAGTCGGCGCCGGCCTCGACGAGAAAGCCGTCGACGCGCTCGCTCGCGATCGAGCCGCCGAGCCGTACCGCCGCCTCGACGAGCGTCAGCCGCAGCGGCGTGCCGTGCGCCGCCGCGAGCTCGGTCACCCGGTGCGCGGCGGCGAGACCGGCGACGCCGCCGCCGATGACGACGATCCCCGCGTCGTCGGCCGCCACGCCGGACGCACGCCCGGTCACGACCGCCGCGTCTCGCGCGCGGCCGCCGCTCACGACGTCTCCACTCCCGCGCGCACGACGTCGGCGAGCATGCGAATGAACGCCGGATGATCATTCACGGTCGCGGCACGCGAGAATCCGAGACCGATGGCGGCGGCGGTGGCGCGTGCCTCGACGTCGAGGTC
The DNA here is from genome assembly GCA_005879405.1 of Deltaproteobacteria bacterium. GTDB lineage: Bacteria > Desulfobacterota > Binatia > UTPRO1 > UTPRO1 > DP-19. Next base: position 365 of record VBKW01000080.1, on the reverse strand, counting down.
GTACAGCACCTCGACATGGTCGCACACGAACCCGATCGGCACGACGACGACGTGACGAACGCCGGCGGCGGCGCGCGCGCGGAGATGCTCGTTGACGTCGGGGCCGAGCCAGGGCTCGCGCGGCCCGCCGCTCCGACTCTGGTACGCGAGCGTGAACGGATGGCCGAGCGCCGCGGCGACGAGCCGGCACGACGTCTCGAGCTCCTGCACGTACGGCGACGTCTCGGCCATCGCGCACGGAATGCTGTGGGCGGTGAAGACCAGCTCCGCCGCCGCCGGCGCGGCGGCGAGCGTGTCGCGGGCGCGCGCCGTGACGGCGGCAACGAAGTCGGGGTGATCGAACCAGCGACCGCCGTACTCGACCG
>VBKW01000008.1 GCA_005879405.1 Deltaproteobacteria bacterium | reverse complement strand
GCGAAGAACGGCGTCCTCGTGTTGCCGGCGCCGGTGCCTGCAACGCAGCCCCAGCCGGAGACGACGGAGGGCCCGGGCTGGGGTGTGCTGATCCGGCGCGTCGCGCTGCGCGACGGTCGCATCGGCTTCCGCGACTTCGCCGTTGGTGAACCGGCGCAGCACATCGAGGGTACGCTGCCGACGGTCGACGCCGGAAACCTGGCGCTCCTCATCACCGAGAGCGGCGTCGGCCCCGGCAAGGTGGCGCTCGACGCCGGATTGGAGGACGGCGCGCTCCACGTCGACGTGACGATCGAGCATCTGCCCGCGGGACCGGCGTACGAGTCGCACCTGACGCTCACGAACCTGCCGATCGCGAATGCGCGCGTCTACATCCCGCGCGTCGGCTGGAGCGATCTCGGCGGCCGCCTCGATCTCGACCTCGTTCATCGCTTCGAGTCGCAAGGCGTGCACACGCTGCGTGGCACCGTCGGGTTGCGCGACATCGCCGTGCGCGTCCGCGATCTCGACGAGCCCGCGCTCGCGTGGAAGGCGCTCGGCGTCGAGATCGCCAGCGTCGACCTCGTACGCCAGCACGCCGACGTCGGCGCCGTGACGCTCGACGGCTTGCGCATCGTCACGCGGCCGGCGGGTCCGAAGCCGCTCCCGGTGCTGGGCGGCCTCCTGGAAGCTGCCGAGCAACGCGCGCCAGGCGATCCGCCGGCGGTGAGCGCGACGGACGCCGAACGTCCCAACTCCGGCGCTGGGAGGAACGCCGAACATCCCGACTCCGGCGGTGCGACCAACGCCGAGCCGGCGAAGAGCGACGGCGGATCGCAGCGGCCGTGGACGTGGACGGTCGCCAAAGTCGCCCTCAACGACGCGCAGGTACGCGCGATCGGCGGCGACGGACCGCTCGACGTCGGCATCGAGGCCGGCGTCACGACCCTCGCGAGCGCGGCGGACACGCACACCGCCGTCAACGTCGCGCTCGTGCCCGCGAGCGGTGGGCACTTGACTGTCGCCGGCGATCTCACGATGCAGCCGCTCGGCTTCGACGGAACCCTGCGCGCCGACGGCGTCATCCTCGCGCCGCTCACGCAGCCGATCGCCACCGCGCAGACGCGTCTTCTGAAAGGCGGCGTCCTCACGACCGCCCTCGACATCGCCGCCGGCGCGTCGCCGAAGGCGCCGCATGACGGCGCGCGGATCGCGGGCACGATCGACGTCGCGGACTTCGACGTCTCGAGCGACGACCCGAAACCGTTCGCGCTCCGCTGGAAGGACCTCGCGCTCGAGCTGCGGGAAGCGACGGCGCCGGGCGTGCTCGCGGCCGGCGGCGACGCGCGCCCGGGACCCGTCGGCGTCGCGCTCGCGCGCTTCACCCTCACACATCCTGAGATCGTCGCGACGCGGACCGAGACCGGCATCGCGCTGCCGCCTGCGCTCGGCGGTGCGCCGGCGCCGATGCCGACTGCATCGGACAGCGCACCCGCGACGCCGGCTGCCAAGGCGTCTCGCGCCACGTCGAGGCAGCCCGTCGCGCCGACTGCACCTCATGCCGAAGCGACGTCGCCGATGCCCGTGCCGTCGCCCGCGGTCAAGACGGCGGGCACAACGCCGCCGCCGCTCGACGTCGAGGTGCGCGTCGACACCGTCGCGATCCAGCGGATGCGCGTCGCCTTCAGCGACGAGGCGGTGCGGCCATTCTACCGCTCCACGCTCGACCCCATCGATCTCGGCGCGACCGATCTCCGCTGGCCGGGTCCGTTCGCGCGCAACGTGAAGCTCACGGCGAAAGGCTTGAACGGCGCGACATGCACCGTGACCGGCAACGTCGCGCCCGCGGGCTCGCGGCTCGTCGTCGCGCTTGCCGACCTGCCGCTCGCGCCGTTCAACCCTTACGCCGCGGCGAGCGGCTACGGCGTCGCCGGCGGCACGGCGCGCCTTGACTCGCAGATCAGCCTCGCGCCCGGCGCGTACGAGACGGCGAACAAGCTCGTGCTGCACGACTTGCAGGTGACGAGCGGCGAGGGCGAGACGGTCTTCGCGTCCCAGTTCGGGATGCCGCTTTCGATCGCGCTGTCACTGCTCACCGACGTCGAGGGGAACATCGTGCTCGACCTGCCGATCGCCGGCGACGCGAAGGGCATGCGGACCGGGCTCGGGACGCTGATCGGCAATGCGCTCGCGCGCGCGATCCTGAACGCGGTCACCTCGCCGCTGAAGCTCATCGGCGCCGTCGCGAAGATCGGCGAGAAGCCCGCCTCGCTCAGCCCGTCGCCGATCGCGTTCGATCCCGGGCGCGACACCGTCGCCACAGGCGAGGATGCGAAGCTCGACCAGCTCGGGCATCTGCTCGCGGCCGCCCCCGGTGTGAAGCTCCACCTTCGCGGCGAGACGAGCGCCGAAGATCGCCGCTGGCTCCAAGAGCAGGCGCTGCGCGCGAAGCTCGAGAAGGAGAGCGGCGTCCTCGGATCCGTTCGCCACATCGCCGAGCGCGGTCCCCGCACTGCCGCACTTGCGGTACTGCAGGCGCGCGCGGAGGGAAAAGCGGCTGAAATTCCCGAGGAGCACAAGGCGTGGTTCGAGGCGCAGGTGTCGGCGCAGAACGTCGCCGACACGGCGCTCCACGACCTCGCCGCAGCACGCGTACAAAGCGCACGTTCGAAGCTCACGAGCCGCGAAGGGATCGCCGAGGCGCGGCTCCTCGTCGACGAGACGACAGCGCCGGATCTCGCCGCACGCCCCGTCGTCGCGGTCGGCGTCGGCAGTCCACCGCCGCGTGTGCCGAGCGGCGCAGCGCCGGAAGAGCCGGCGGCGGCGCAGAGCTCGAGCGAGCCGCCACACTGACCCCCGAGCACGCGCTCACAGCAAGACGAACCGCCCGCCGCCGGTCGTCACGATCACGAGGTTCATCGCGACGAACACCAAATCGTAGTGCCACCCGTAGGTCCGCTCGCCCCAGAAGCCGGTGTGCCAGACGAAGATCTTCTTCTGGATCGCGCCGAGCATCACGAGGATGAAGCCGATTGCGGCGAGCTGCGTCAGGGATCGGTCCGGCCGCGAGCGACGGACGCGCGCCGCGTCCGCCGCTCGCTCGTCAGGTGCGCGCCTGTGCGCGCGCCAGCGCCGGACGCGCGTTGCACGCCTGCAGCCAGCGCTGGGCGTTCGGGGCGGTGGTGAGGTCGAGGCCGCACATCGGCGCGATGCCGAGGACCGACGCGACGTTCAGGTCGGCGACCGTGAAGGTCTTGCCGGCGAGCCAGTCGCGTCCGGCGAGCGCGCCGTTCAAGACCGCGAGCGGAGTCTGGAAACGGACCGCCGCGTCGTCCGCTTTCTGCGCGTCGCGCTGCGCGGCGGGCAGAAACATGCGGTGCAGGAGCGCTGTGATCACTGGCTCCTCGAGCTCGGTCATCGCCCAGAGGCTCCACTGGAACGCGCGGCCCTCGTCGGCGGTGCTCTTCGGCCAGAGACCTTTGTCGTACTTGCGGGCCAGATAGAGATTGATCGCCATCGACTCGAAGAGCGTGACGTCGCCGTCTTGCAGCGCCGGAATGTGACCGTTCGGGTTGATCTTCAAGAAGTCGGGTTTGCGCGTTCCGCCGTCGGCGAAGTTCACCGTCACGAGCTCGTAAGGCTCGCCCACCTCCTCCAGCATCCACAGAGCGCGCATCGCCCGCGACATCGGTACACCGTAGACCTTGATCATGGAGTCCTCCTCGACGTGGGCGCCGTCGGCGGCGCCGCCGACGAGCGGATACGCCGCGGCCACGGCCGACGCAATCGGCGCGACCGCTTTTCGCTGGTAAGCGTGCGTCGGTTCCACTATTGAAGGCGCACACCTCGGCGGCGACGCGGAGAGAGGCGGCTGATGTACGAGCAATTCTTCGGGCTACGCGAAGAGCCGTTTCGGCTGACGCCGGACCCGAGCTACCTCTTTCTCTCCTCCAAGCACGCGGAGACGCTCGCGCACCTGAAGCTCTGCTTGAACGAGTCGAGCGGCTTCGTCTGCATCACCGGCGAGGTCGGCGCGGGGAAGACGACGCTGCTCCGCAGCTTTCTCTCCGAGCTCGGGCCGAACGTGTCGTCGGCGTACACGTTCGTGCCGCCGCTCACCGCGCTCGAGCTGCTGCGGCGGATCTGCCGCGAGTTCAAGCTGCCGGTCGCGGATCAAACCCAGGGCGAGCTCGTCGATGAGCTGCACGCGTTCCTCATGTCGCAGCATCGCGCCGGCCGCATCTGCGTGCTGATTCTCGACGAGGCGCAAGCGCTCTCGATCGAGCTGCTCGAGCAGATCCGGCTGCTGCTGAACCTCGAGACGGATACCGAGAAACTGCTCCGAATCGTGCTTGTCGGCCAGCCGCAGCTGCGCAAGCTCCTCCTCGATCCCGATCTCGCGCAACTGAACCAGCGGATCACGCTGCGTTGGCACCTCGGGCCGCTCTCGGCGCGCGAGACCGCTGCCTACGTGCGCCACCGGCTGGCGGTCGCCGGCGGCGGCGCGGAGTCGCCGCTCTTCACGCGACCGGCGCTGCGCGCGATCCACACGATCTCGGGCGGGGTGCCGCGCCTCATCAACATGGTCGCGCATCGCGCGCTGCTCGCCGCCTACGTGATCCGCACCCCGAAGGTGACCCGTTGGGTCGTCATGCAAGCGTACCGTGAGATCCAGGCGGTGCCGCTTCCCGGCACGCTCTCGCCGGCACGCAAGGTGGCGATCGCCGCCGCGGGTCTCACCGTCGGCGTCGGTCTCGTGATCGCCGGCGCGCCGCAGCTCGACTGGCTCGGAACACGGTGGTCGGCGTTCACGCGGCCGCTGCCGGCGTCGCGTGCAGGGGCGCGCACCGATGCCGCGCCGCCGGCTCCCGTCGCCAACGCGAAGACTGCGCCCGCCGCCGAACGCGCGTCGAGCGGCGTCGCGCTCGCCGCCGCCGAACGCCCGGGCGCGGGGGCCGCATCGTCGCGGGATGTGCCGGCGCGCGATGCACAGTCGGGCGACGGTGCGCCACGCGCCGTGTCGCCCAATGACGGATCGCCGCCCGCCGCCGCCGCCGACGCGCCGCCGGCGGCGCAGGTGGCGGCGCGCGCGACGCAAACGGAAGCACATCCGCCGCGGCTTTCGCCCGGCGATCTCGTCGCGCGATTGACGAGCGCCGATTCTGTCGCGACGGCGCAGTCGGCGGCGGCCGCGTTGCTCGCGGCGTGGAGCGAGCGCCCCCTCGTCGCCGGCGAGGCACGCCTCCCCGACGAGCTCGACTCCGTCGCCTGGCGTCGCGGCTTGCAGCACGTGACGCTGACCGGCAACCGCAGCATGCTCCGCCTCCTCGATCTTCCCGCGCTACTCGCGCTGCGTATCCCGGGCACCGATGCGCCACGGTACGCAGCGCTCGTCGCGATGACGGACCGAGACGTCACGCTCTTCGTCGCCGGCGCGGAGACGACGCTCGATGCCGAGACGTTCGACCGCCTGTGGTCGGGACGCGCGGAGATTCTCTGGCGCGATTTCGAGAGCCTCGGACCGGTCCTCGCACGCGGGACCCGCGGCGTCGGCGTCACGCGGCTGCAACGTTTGCTGCGGCGCGTGGGCGCGATGCGCGGCACGGAGACGGGCGTCTTCGACGCGCCGACCGAGGCCGCCGTGATCGCGTTTCAGCGTACGCATCAGCTGACGCCGGACGGCCGCGTCGGGCCGCTGACGCGCGTCGTCCTCTACTGCAGGGCGGGCGGCTACGCGCCACCGGCGCTCGGCCGCATGCGGGAGGGTGCGGCATGACGACGATCCTCAAGGCGGTCCAAGAGATCGAGGCGCGGGCCGGTGCGACGACGCCACCCGCCACGACGCCGCGCGACGAGCCTCCCGCCACCGCCTCGCACGTGCTCACCCGCGTGCTGATCGCCCTCAGCGTCGGCGTCGCGATCGGGGTCGCGGCGATGGTGATGCGCTCGGCGCCGTCCACTCCCGCGCCCGATGAGGTCGCGCGCGAGCCGAGAGCGGCCGCGCCGGCGGCCGCCGGCCCACCGCGTGACGCGGTGGCACGGCAGGAGGCGCCGTGGGGCCGAGTGGACAAGAAGACCGCCGCCGCGCATGAACCCTTGCGCGCCGCCGCGGCGGAGCCGCCACCGTATGGGGATGCGCCCGTCGCATCCGAACCGGCATCAGCGTATCCAGAGCCGCCCACGGCTGCGCCGCCGTCGCGGCGCGCGGATGCACCCGCTGCGGCTGAGCGACCCTCACGAAGCGCGGACACACCGGTTGCGGCGCTGGCGCCGTCGCGACGCGTGGACGCACCGGTGGCGACGGAGCCGCCACGGCGCGGCG
>VBKW01000078.1:12500-41342 GCA_005879405.1 Deltaproteobacteria bacterium | reverse complement strand
GCGGCGTCTTCCGCCTCTGTACGATCTATTCGCGCCAGGCGACTCCCTCGCCGCCGCCGCACCGCGCGCCAGCAACGCACGCGCGGTCTTCGCGCGGCGCGCGCTCGTCGCGCGGCGCACGTCTATCTTGCGGCGCGAGTCGCGTTCGGCGCGACCGCGAGCCCGAGGACGTCGCGCGGTTGTGCGTCGATGCAGAGCGACTCATGCGACCGTCCTGCTGCCGCCGCGCCGCAGGTGGGTGGCGCCACGTTCGTGCGCCGCCGTCGCGGAAGCGCCGCGCGAAGCGCGCACCGTCGCCCGGGTACGCGCGTGGCGGGGTCGGCGCATAGGGGGGCGGCGGGCGAGAACGGGGTCCACGGGGACGCTTCTTATCGCTAAGCGAGCGCCGTCGGCCGCAGGTGCGGTGGCGCCGTCGGGCGCGAAGATGCGAGCGCTCGTCCGCCGCCGCGGCTGCGCGCGTGCCCGGCCCCGCGGACCCCGTTCTCGCCCGCCGCCCCCGCTACGACGACGGCTCGATGCGTGCGCCACGCCGCGACGGGCGTCAGACGGCGCGACCGCCCGACGCTCGCGCGTTAGAGGCGCCGCGACGGCACGTCCGTGCCGCCTTGCTTGAGGCGCTTGCGCAGCGGCGGAATCGCGTCGATCTTCGCCGCCTTGAGGAGATCCCAGTAGATCCCGCGCGGACGGGGGTAGGCGGGGCGTGTCGCGACCACCTCGAACGGCGTGACGAGAAAGTCGAGCGGGATGTCGTGCGCGAGCATCGCGACCTTCTCTTGGACGATCTGCAGGGGATGCACGGTCGTGACGACCGGCGTCGTCTCCTTGATCTTCCCTTCCTCGCGGAGCAGCGCGTACTCGAGATCGGCGAAGCCGCCGCCTTTGCCGACGCGCGTGCCGTCGCGGCGCACGCCGACCGAGCCGCAGACGATGAGGTCGATCGCGCGCATCTCGCGCGGGCTCACGAGCCGGCCGTACTTCGTCGCGCCCTTGATGCTCGCGGCGAGCGCGGCGCGGCGGCCGACACGTTTGGGATCGATCTCGACGAAGCACTTCTCGGAGCGCAGCCGCGGCACTGCCATGTAGACGATCTTGCCGTCGGCGAGCGCTTGGCGGCGGACGGGGAGCTGCGGGGCGTCGGGGTTGATCTTGATCGCCCGCGCCTTCTTCCAAACGGCGAGCTCGGAGAGACGGGCGGCGGCGCGCTCGGCGCCGACGAAGTTGGGAATGCGACCTTGCGTGCCGGGGAATCGCTGAACGCCGTTGTGTTCCAGCAGCTGCCAGACCTTCCGGCGAAGATCCTCCTTGGTCATGGGGTCGACCTCACGCTGCTCCTGGCGTCGTAAGCGGGACGCTACACCAGGAGAAGAATCGAAGTCAACGAAACGGCTCGCGTACGCGGCCGCCGACGCGTCGTGCGACCGTCCGAGCGTTCGCTTCCTCCGACGGCGGGGCGACGACCGCCGCGTCACTCGTGACGGGTCGGCGTGTCGCGCTCGTCGTCGCGCGCGTCATGCGCGGTGACGTCGGCGGCGCGCCACGACGTCGTTGCCGACGCGAGACGGCGCGCTACGACCAAGAATCCGCTGTGCGCCACCATGCGATGCTCGGGTCGGACGCTGCGTGCGGTGACGTGCCAGAAGCGCTGTAACGACTCCATCGCCTCGATCGCGGCGAACCCGCCGTCGCGCAGCGCGCCGACGAGCTGCTGCATCTGCAGCACCGTCGGGATGAACGCGACGAAGACGCCGCCGGGGCGGAGCGCGCTCGCGGCATGCGGCACGAGACGCCACGGCTCGGGCACGTCGACGACGAGACGGTCGACGTCGCGCTCGTCGATGCCGGCATACGCGTCGGCGGCGACCAGGCGCCACTGCGGCGCCGGACCGTGGAAGCGGGCGACGTTGTCGCGCGCCATCTTGGCGAACGACTCGCGGATCTCGTAGGTGGCGACCGCGCCCGCCGTGCCGACCGCGCGCAGGAGGGCGATGGTCGTCGCGCCGGGGCCGGCGCCGATTTCGACGACGCGCGCGCCGGGATGGATGTCGCCCCAGACGAGAATGGTGCCGACGTCCTTCGGGTAGATCACCTGCGCCTCGCGCGGCAGGTTCGGGATCAGCTGGGCATACGTCGGACGGAAGATCTGCAGGTGCTCGCCGAGCGCCGTGCGCAGGACCGACCCTTCCGGCAGCCCGATGACGTCGTCGGCGGCGAACCGTCCGCCGCGGACATCGAGCGCACGGCCGGCGCGGAGCGTCCGCAGGTACTGACGCGCCTTGCGATCGATGAAGAGAACGACGTCGCCGTCGCGCAGGAGCGCCCGTGCCGACGGATCGGGCGGTGCGGCATCGACGCGCTCGACGTCGGGCTCGTGCGCGTCCGCGGGATCAGGAATTGGCCACCGCCTGCGACCGCCGTCGCTCGATCTCGCCCACGAGACGGCAATAGCCGCAGATGTCGGCGAACGCCGGCATTCCGCAGCGCGCGCAGTCGCCGGGAGGATTGTCCGAGCTGCCGGCGAAGAGCGGCTGCGCGTGCCGGAGAAAGTCGCTCACGAAGGCGAGCTTGCTTCCGGGCATCGTCTCCTCGAGGCGATTCAACAGCTCCTTGTAGACGAGCTGCGTCGCCCCATGGCTGTTCGGGCACTCCTCGACGACGTAGTCGATGCCGCGTAGGAACGCGTACACCGCGGTCTCGTATTCGCTCGTGCGGTAGAGTGGCCGCACCTTGCGCGCGAACTTGGCGTGCGTCGGCGCGAGGACCGGCTGCCGCTTGGCGAGATACGGCAGCTGCCAGTGCAGGACGTTGCCGAGGAGACGCGCGGCCTCGTCGTCGAGGTTGTGTCCGGTCGCGAGGACCGCGAAGCCGCCGTCGAGCGCCGCGCGATCGAAGTAGTGCCGTTTGAAGGTGCCGCACGCGGCGCACGGCTGACGACGGGTGAAGAACGCCGCTTCCGGGATCGCGAGCCCGTCACCTTCTTCTTCGAGACGCACGATTCGGAGCGGCAGCGCGCGCGCGGCAGCATAGGAGGAGACCTTGCGCTCCGACGCCGACGAGTAGTCGCCGATGCCGAGGCCGAGGTACAGCCCTTCCGTCTGGTACCCGAGGGCGACGAGCGTGTCCCAGAGCGCCAGGCTGTCCTTCCCGCCGGACACGTCGATCGAGCGCTCGACGCTGCGCTGGAAGAAGAAGACGAAGCAATCCTTACAGAAGGCGCTGTTGTGGCTCCGCAGCTGCACCGTCGCCTTCGCCGCGCAGCGCTTGCACTTCACCGGACGCCTCCGGAGATGACCGCGCGCAGCTCGATCGACTCGTCGTCCTCGACCATCTCGTCGTCGGTGAGGAGGTCGTCGCCGCGGATCACCATGACCGTCCCGGCGACCAGTCCGAGGGCGCGCACCAGCTCACCGACACGGCGCCGCCCGGCGATCGTCAGCTGCTTTCCTTGCGGTTCGAGGCGGACGTCCATGGGACAGAGCGGAGTGAATCGTCGCGACGCTACCACCGGCTTCCGAGAGCGACAAGCGCGCCGGCCGATCCTCGGCGGTGTGAGATCCGCGTTGACGTAGGCGCAATACTTGATATAAATGCGCAGCAGATAGTGGACGTGCCCGCATCCGGCGAAGCCCGACTTCCGCCGGATTTTTTTATTGGCGCAGGAGGAACGGTCGCGATGGCGAAGAAGGTCAAGAAGGACAAGGCGAAGAAGGGCTTCAACATCTTCGAGGAGGACGAGCATCGTGATCCGAGCACCGAAGAGGAGCTCCCCAAGGACGAAGCCGGCCGTCGCAAGATCAAGCGCCAGTACGAAGACCTGCTCGGCATCCGGATTCAGAAGCTGCGCGGCCGCATTCTGAATCGCGAGCGCATCAACAAGACGATCGAGGGCATCTACTTCATCTGCGCCGAGTGCGCGAAGGTGTGTCACAACGTCGACGACGGGCTCACCGAGGACGCCGACAACGTGCGCAACCTCTGCGCCGCCTGCAGCACCAAGCCCACCGACACCAAGAACGGCAAGGACACGAAGGGCCCGAAAGGGAAGCAAGCAGCCGCCTGAGCGGTCGCCGCGTCACGGAAGCAGCCTTCCGCGTCGCCGTCGCGTCACCATGGCTGCGGCAGTGCCGTAGGCCAGGCGAGCCGCGCGAAGAGCGCTTGCCAGTGCGCGGGGAACACCGTGGCGATGCCCGGCGGCAGCTCACCGTCGTCAGCGCCGATGCGCAGCGCGTGCAGGTAGTGCCATGCGGCGTCGCCTGTCTGCGGCGTGACCGCTCCCCCCACCACGTCCGCCCGCGACGTCCCACCGTAGCGGCGATCGCCGACGACCGGATGACCGAGGTGCGCCATGTGGACGCGCAGCTGGTGCGTGACGCCGGTTCGCATCCGGAGACGCACGAGTGTGAAGTCACGCGCGGTCGCGAGCGGTCGATACTCGGTTGCCGCGTGCCACCCTCGAGCATCGTCGGCGACGACCATCCGCTTGCTGCTGTGCGGCCGACGGGCGAGTGGCGCCGACACTGCTCCCTCGCCGACGAGACGGCTGTGTACGACCGCGAGGTACTCCTTCACGATCGTCTTCGCGCTGAACGCGTTGCGGAGGCGGCGATACGCGAGCGGCGTCCGCGCAGCGAGGAGGAGACCGGAGGTGCCGGTGTCGAGGCGATGGACGAGGCCGGCGGCGCGCGTCGAATCGATCGCCGCCATCTCCGGAAACCGATGGAGAAGACCGGCGGCGACGGACGCGGCGCCACCGCGCCCGGCCGTCGACGGCAGGCCGGGCGGCTTGTCGACCGCGACGAGCTGCTCGTCGCAGTGGACGATCGCGAGCGAGAGCGGCAGCGACTGGAGCGTCGTGGACGCCTCGGGGCGCGCGTCGACGGTGACCTCGTCCCCGGCGGCGACGAGGGTGCTCTTCGCCGCGACGCGACCGTTCACGCGCACCGCACCTGCGGCGATCAGCGCCGCGACGGCACGCCGCCCGAAGCCGGCGCCGAGCTCGTCACGGAGGAAGCGGTCGACGCGTCGCGACTCGCCGGCGACGGTCAACCGTGCGAGCATCGCGCCGGCGCGTCAGTTGTCGGAGAGGCCGTCGGTGATCCAGCCCTCGACCTGACGCAGGAAGACCGCGAACGCGCTCTCGCCGCCGGATCGCGGCGCGAAGTACGCCTTCCGCATGTAGTCGAGCGCACCGGAGTAGAACTCGAAGTTCTTCGACAGCTGCTGAAAGAAGAGGAAGCCCGTTCGATAGAGGGTGAGGTCGAGCTCCGACACGGCCCAATACGAGCGTTGCCCCTCCTCCATGTAGTAGCCGAGGGCGCCGCGCTGCTCGACGTGAGTACGAAAGAGGCCGCTCATGAAGAGCGCGTAGTCCGCGATGTGCTTGCGCTGCGCCCGTGCACGTTCCAAGGTCCGCGCGTCACGTGCTTGGTCGCGGCTCGCGAGCCGCATGTGCACGACACTGTCGCCGCGTGCTCGCCCGAGCGCGTAGAGACGATCGGCGCGCGTGAACTCGGTCATCAATGCGGCCACGTACCCGACGACCTCCGCGTCGCCGACGCCCAGCTCGGCGAAGCTTCGCCGCGTCATGGTGAGGAAAAACTCGTGGAGCCGCGTCGATCCGCTCGACTTCTCCATCCATTCCTCCTACGGGTCGCGATCGCGACCGACACCGAGTATAGCATTGGACGTCATGCAAACGAGCAACATTCCGCACGGATCCCCGCCGGTCGATCGCCAACGGCTCGCCGCGTGGCGGCGCGAGTTTCCGAGCACCGGCGCATGCGTCCACTTCAACCATGCAGGCGTCGCGCCCGTTTCGCGCCGCGTCGCGGACGCGGTCGCCGCCTTCATCGCCGACGCCCGCGACTTCGCGCTGCTGCATTACAGCGCGTGGGAACGGCGCGCCGACGAGGTCCGCGCGGCAGCGGCACGGCTCGTCGGCGGGACGTCGGACGAGATCGCGTTCGCCGCCGGCACGTCCGACGGTCTCTCCATCGTCGCGACCGGTTACCCGTGGGCGCGCGGCGACTCCGTCGTGACGGCGGCCGAGGAGTTTCCGGCCAACGTGTATCCGTGGTGGAGCCTCGGCGAGCGCGGCGTCGAGACGCGCATGGCCGAGATCGTCGGCGGACGCTTGACCGTCGACGCGATCGCCGCCCAAGTGGATCGCTCGACGCGCGTCGTGAGCGTCAGCGCCGTCGACTTCGCACGCGGCCAACGCCGACCGCTCGCGGCGCTGGGGGAGTTCTGTCGGACGCGCGGCATTCTCTTCTGCGTCGACGCGATCCAGGCGCTCGGCGCGCTCGACCTCGACGTCGAGCGCGACGCGATCGACTGTCTCGCCGCTGACGGGCACAAATGGCTCTGCGCCCCTGAAGGGTGCGGTGTCCTCTACGTCTCGCGGCGGTGGCTCGATCGGTTACGCCCGCAGCGGCTCGGCTGGAAGAGCGTCACCGACCAAGGCCGCTACTTGCCCTACCACTTCGACCTGAAGTCCGAGGCGGCGAAGTTCGAGTGCGGCAGCTTCAACTTCCTCGCGATCTCGGCGCTCGGCGCCGCGATCGATCTCGTGCTGGAGATCGGCACGCCCGCGATGGAGCGTCGCGTGCTCGCCGTGACCGAGATGCTGCGAACGGCGCTTCGCGATTCCGGGCATGACATCGTGAGCCCAGACGCGCGCGACGAGTGGTCGGGCATCACTACCGTCGCCTGCGCCGGTCCGCCCGAAGCCGAGGTGGCACGTTTGCGCGCTGCCGGAATCATCGCCAGCCCGCGCGGCGGCGGTGTGCGGCTCTCGCCGCACTTCTACTCCGACGAGGACGACGTCGCCCGCTGCGTCGGCGCGCTCGGGGCGGCCTGACCCTCGCGGCGGGCGCCTTCGGGCGCGCTCATGTCGGCGCGCGACGCGGTCGCGAGCGCGAACTCGAGGTTTTCGCGCACGAGCTCGACGACGCGCGGCGACCAGAGGAGGCCGACGTGCCCCACACCCTCGATCTCGATGTTGCTCGCGCCCGGGTACTGCCCCGCTGACGACGGTACGACGGTGACGTCGAAGCTCGAATAGATCGCGGTCACATCGAGACGCCGCGGCAGTTCGTCGTCGGCGAGCGCGTCGAGGACGGCGGATTCGGGGCGCATCTCCCGCGCCATCGGATCGAGCGCGAGCGCGTAGAGCTTGCTGCCCCGATGCGGCGTCCCGAGCGTGACGAGCGCGCAGACGGGTGCGTCGATCCAATCGCGGAGACAGAGTCGAGCGACCAGTCCTCCCATACCGTGCGCGATCACGACGACGTGCGACGTCCCGCATGCCGTCGCGACGTCCTCAATCGCGGCGCGGAGACCACGCGCGGCGATCTCGAGGTCGCCGCGCAGCGTCCGATAGTTGTAGCCGACGGCGTTCGCCCAACCGGCCGCGGCGAGCCGGTGGCGGAGTGGCCACAGGCACGCTCGGGTCATCCCGTAGCCCGGAACGAACACGAGCGGCGGCCGCGGCGAAGGCGCAGCGCCGGCGACGCGACGCCAGGGTACGGCGCCGAGTGGCAACGTGAGCACGGCGACGACGGTCCCGAGCGTCTCCAGTACGAGATCCGGAAACACGCCGGCGAGCGCGCGCGGTCCGAGGGCGACGCGACGCATCTCCGGAAGGTTCATCATCTCGTAGAGCGCCACGAGGAAGCAGACGAGCTGCGCGACGACGACCGCGGCGACGACGAGAGTGACGAGATTCCAGACGGGCGCGACGAGCATGGTCTGCGGGAGTTGTAGCAACATGCTCCGGTGGGTGGGAGCGGTGCGCGTGTCCGCGGTGCGAGAGCCGCCGCAGCCGTCGTGCACGGATCACCTTGCTTTTCCAGGTCGCGGCGCTTACACGAACCCGATGCGCGTGCGACGCGGGGTCGACGTGCCGCGACGGGCGGAGCGGTTCGCGGTGGTGATGGCGGGCGGGACCGGGACGCGCTTCTGGCCGCGCAGCCGGCGCCGCTTGCCGAAGCAGCTGCTGCGAATCACGGGAAGTCGGACGCTCTTGCAGGAGACGGTCCATCGTCTCCGCGGCATCGTGCCGCCGGCGCAGATCCTGGTCGTGACCCATCGCGACCACGCGGCAGAGGTCCGCCGTCAGCTGCCGCACGTCCCCGCGGCGAACGTGCTGGTCGAGCCGATCGGGCGCAACACGGCGCCATGCCTCGCACTCGCGGCGCTGACGATCGCCGAGCGAGCTCCCGCCGCGACCTTCGTCAGTCTGCCGGCGGACCACACGATCGGCGATCCCGCACGCTTCCGCGCGACGCTCACGGACGCGTTCGGCTGGGCGAAGCGCAGCGGCGCGTCCGTGACGCTCGGTATCGTGCCGACCGCTCCGGAGACCGGCTATGGGTACATCCGCGTCGGCGAGCCGCTCGGCGGTCGCGCGTTCCGCGTGCGCGCCTTCGTCGAGAAGCCGGCGCGCGCCAACGCGCGGCGCTTCGTCGCCTCCGGCGAGTACCTCTGGAACAGCGGCATGTTCGCGTGGCGTGTCGACGTGTTGCTGGCGCTCTTCGACGCGCACCTGCCGGCGCTCTGCGCCGCGCTCCGACCCGCGATGTGCCATGCGGGTCGCCGACGCATGGCGGCGATCGCGCGCGCGTACCGCCGTGTCACGCCGATCTCGATCGACTACGGCATCATGGAGAAGACGAAGGACGCGATCGTGATTCGCGCCGACTTCGCGTGGAGCGACGTCGGCAGCTGGGCGGCGCTCGCCGACGTCGCGTCGGATCGTCGCGGTCGCACGCAGGCCCCGGTTGTCGCGGTGGATGCCGCTCGATATGTAGTATTCAGTCCGGAGCGGCTGGTAGCGCTCGTCGGCGTCGACGACGTGATCGTGGTCGACGCGCCTGACGCCGTGCTGATCTGCCGGCGTGATCGCGCCCAGGACGTTCGACGGGTCGTCGACGAGCTGCGCCGCCGCCGCCTGGACACGTATCTGTGAACTTCGAGACGTCGAGATGAGCACACGCGAACGCGCTCCGGTCGCCCGCTTCGAGACGCGGCAGGGCATCCGCGTGTACCGCTTCCCGGTCGAGACGTTCCCGTCGCACTACAACAACCTCTATCTCGTCGACGACGACGACCGGCTGACGCTCGTCGACGTCGGATCGCGCGCCGACAGCACGCGGCGCGACATCACCGCCGGCCTCGAAGAGATCGCGTCGCTGTGGGGGCGACGCTATGCCTTGCGTGACGTCTCCGACGTCGTCATCACGCACGCGCACATGGATCATTCCGGGAACGCCGGATACTTCGTCCAGGAGACCCGCGCGCGCGTGTGGGTGCACGAGCTCGATGCGCGCGTGCTGTCGGCGTACGAGGAGCGGATGGTCGTCGCGTCGAAGGACCTCGGGATCTTCCTCGACCGCTCCGGCGTCGGTCCCGCAGTGAAACAGCAGCTGATGGCGATGTACACGATGTCGAAGTACATGCTGAACTTCTCGTCGGTCGAGATGGCCGATCGGCTGACGGACACGATGACGATCGGCAACGGCTACCAGGTCTTCCACACGCCCGGGCATTGTCCCGGCGAGATCTGTCTCCTCGTCGACAACGTGCTCTTCACCGGCGACCACGTGCTGTCGCAGACGACGCCGCATCAATCGCCGGAGTGCATCACGCTCTTCTGCGGCCTGCGGCGCTACCTCGAGTCGCTCGACAAGATCCATCGCGTCGGCGGCGTCGAGCTCGCGCTCGGTGGTCACGAGGACGTGATTCCGAACGTCTACGGCCGCATCCACGAGATCCGCCAGTTTCACCTGCAACGTCTCGATCGCGTGCGCGCGATGTGCCGTGAGCCGCGCACCGTGTGGGACGTGACGCAGGAGCTCTTCGCGGGCCGCTTGGACGGCTACGGACAGATCCTCGGCATCGAGGAGGCGGGCGCGCACGTCGAGTACCTGTACCAGCTCGGCGAGCTCACGATCGCCAACCTGGACGAAGTGCAGCGCAGCGACAACCCGGTGCTGTACTACCGAGCGCGATCATGACGAGCCCGCGCGTCGCCTCGCCGCCGCCCGAAGCCGCGCCGCGTACCAGTGTCGGAGGGCGCGCCCATCACTCGGCGATGGTGCGGCGCTTCGGGCTCCTCCCGCGCTGGTTCGCGCGCGTCGCGTTCCAGCACGTGCGCGTCGATCCCGCCGACATCGAGCGCCTGCGGCGTCTCGCGAACGAGGGCACGCTCGTCTACGTGATGCGCTA
This sequence comes from Deltaproteobacteria bacterium, assembly GCA_005879405.1. Taxonomy (GTDB): domain Bacteria; phylum Desulfobacterota; class Binatia; order UTPRO1; family UTPRO1; genus DP-19. Next base: position 31,118 of record VBKW01000078.1, on the reverse strand, counting down.
CCGCTCCCTCGTCGATTACTTCCTCGTCAACTACGTGCTTCTGCGCGAAGGGCTGCCGCTCGCACGGTTCTCGAACGGCATCTCGTCGACATGGCTGCGGCCGCTCCGCGACATGCTCGGCGTGCTCTGGACCCGCGTCCGCTCGACGCACCTCTTCGGCAAGGAGCTGCGGCAGTTTCGCGAGCGCGATCTCGTCGGGCAGCTCGCCGCGCACGGGCGCTCGGTGCTGCTCTTCATCCGCAGCCGCGGCCGGAGCACGGCGCGTGCGCGCGGCGCGAAGACACAAGTCGAGCGGCGTCGCGGCGCCGACTACCTGCGCGAGATCGTGCACAACCTCTGGGGCAAGGACCAGCCCGTGTTCCTGGTGCCGGTCGCGATCTTTCGCGGCTCCGGCCTGCGGCGCAAAGGCTCCCGGCTCGCGAGCTTCGTCTACAGCGTCCACGAGGCGCCGAGCGACGTGAAGCGGCTGTTCACCTACGTGTGGAACGCGCGTGACCTCACCATCTCCGTCGGCGCCGAGATCCCGCTGAACGCGTTCATCGCGCAGTACCCGCGCGAGAGCGAGGATCGCATCGTCCGCCGTCTCGCACGCGCGCTGCAGATCTTCCTCTACCGCGAGGAGCGCGTCGTCTGGGGGCCGACGTTGCGCTCCAAGCGGCAAGTGCGGGAGATGGTCCTCGGCCGCGACGACGCGCAAGCCGAGCTGCGCGCGATCGCCGCCGAGCGCAAGGTGCCCGTCGAAAAGGTCGTGAAGGAGGCGCGCGGCTACTTCGACGAGATGGCCGCCGACTTTCGCGGCTACTACTTCGGCATCATCGCCTTCTTCTTCAACCGCATCTGGCGTCGGATGTTCTCCGGGCTCGAGATCCGCGGCCTCGAGCGCGTCGTCGAATGCGTGAAGCAGCACCCGATCGTGCTGGTGCCGTGCCACCGAAGTCACTTCGACTACCTGATCCTGTCGTACATCTTCCACGAGAACTTCCTGTCGCCGCCGCACATCTTCGCCGGCATCAACATGGCGTTCTGGCCTATGGGGCCGCTCTTCCGCGGCGCCGGCGCATACTTCGTCCGCCGCACGTTCGAGGGCAATCCCGTCTACAAGCTCGTCTTCCGGAAGTACCTCGAGTACCTCATCCGCGAAGGCTACACGCAGGAGTTCTTCATCGAGGGCGGTCGCAGCCGTACCGGGAAGATCCTGACGCCGAAGCTCGGCATGCTCTCCGCGATCGTGCACGCGTTCGTTTCCGGCGTGCGGCGCGACCTGTACCTCGTGCCGGTCTCGATCCATTACGGCCGGATCGTCGAAGAGGAGGCGTACAAGCAGGAGCTGCTCGGCGGTCAGAAGGAGAAGGAGTCGTTCGGTGCGCTGCTGCGCGCGCGGCGCGTCCTGCGACAGAAATACGGTACCGTCTACGTCACCTTCGCCGCGCCGATCTCGCTGAACGAGGCGCTCGGTCCCCGCAAGGAGCGCTTCCAGCAGGCCGGCGAGGCCGTCGAGGAGGAGAAGCAGTACTTCGTCCAGAAGCTCGGCTTTCGTCTGCTGCGCGAGGTGAACGAGGTCGCAGTGGCCGGCGCGACGTCGCTGTCCTCGACGGTGCTGCTCTCGGCGCCGCAGCAAGCGATTCGCTACGGCGACTTCGTCGCCGCCGCCCGCGCGCTCAGCAGTCTCCTGGTCGCGAAAAACGTCACGCTCACGGCGTCGTTGCAACGCAACACCGCCAACTTTCTCGAGAGCCTGCGGTTCCTGCAAACGGGCAAGCTCATCGAGTGGATCAAGGACCGCGCCGGCGACATCATCTACGCGCCGCCCGAGAAACGGCTCATTCTCGACTTCTATAAGAACAACATCATCCATTTCTTTCTCGTTCCCTCGCTCGTGGCGCATGCCATTCGACGCGGGATACCGGAGGAGCGATTGGTCGAGGAAGTCTGGTGGTGGCTCGAGCTCTTCCGCTGGGAGTTCGCGCTGCCGGAGCGGGAGGCGGTAGCGGCCGAGATCGAGGAAGCGCTCGCGAACTTCCGCGCCGTCGGCGCGATCGGCCCCACAGGCGAGCGGCGCGCCCACGTGCTGCTCGTCTTCGGCGACGGCATCCTCGAAAACTTCCGCGAGGCGTACTGGATCGTCGCGAAGACGCTGCTCGACGTCGACGCTGACGGCCTTGCGCAGAAGGCGGCGATCGCGCGGATGCAGAAGAGCTTCCTCATGCACCAGCTCCTCGGCCAGGCGCAGAAACCGGAGGGCAACTCCGCCATCACGTTCGAGAACGCGATCAACCGGTTCGCCGAGATGGGATCGGTGACGCTCGCTCGCCGTGGCCGCGGTGGCAAGGAGCAGGCGATCCTGCCCGGCCGCGTCTTCGGCGAGCTCGCTGCGATCGAGCGCCGGCTCGCGGAGAGCCTCAGCACGGACAGCGTCGGCCGGCCGTCGCCGATACCGTTCGAGACGACGCCCGCCGCCCTCGCAGCCTCGCGCTCGCTCTGACGGCCGGGAGAACCTGCACGGCTGCCGTTCCGCTTCGGGAGCCGCGGATTTGCACGATGTGACACGCGCGCGACGCCGCGCGCGTCCCATGTCGGGCGCCACGGCCGATGCCGGCGGCGACGCGCCGCGTGAGTGCCACAAGTCCAAGCCGCCATTTGGAAAATTTCCGGAACCTATCGAGGGTTCCCGCAGCGGCGCAGAGGCGGAGTCGGAACCCGGGCCCGTGGCATTCTTCTTGGACCCGAGAGCTCCACGATTTCCGACGGAGGCTCCATGATCATCGACCGCGAGACGTTCACCGACATCGCCAAACACCTCGAAGCCGCTTCAGAGGGACTCCTCAGCGCCGCGACCGGTGTGGCCAGCCTCTGCCCGGAAATCGACCCGGGTGAGCCCGCATCGTTCAAGTGGCTGAGCCTCATCGAGAGCATGGTCGCCGTGAACGGGGAGATCACCGCGCTCGAGACGGTCCTCCGCGCGGTGCTCGAGGCGAACCGGGAAGAGATCGCCGCAGCGCGCGCCTCCGGCGCCAGTAGCTGACGGCACCGACCGCCCGCGACGCTGTCAGCGGAAGAGGTCGGTCGCCGCAGGACGGATGAGATCGCGGCCCGAGCCGGCGGTCGCGCGCCACTCGAAGCCGCGGACGAGGACGGCCGCGGTGCCGCTGTCCTTCTCCATGAGGAGACCGGCCGCCGCCGCCAGCTGATCGGCGACGGCGAGGATCGTGTGTTGCAGGTCGCGCCCGGTCATGTCGGAGCGGCCGCGGCAATCGAGGAGCGCGCCGACGCCCGCGACGCCGAGCGCGACGTCGACCTGGCCGTCGCGCCACGGGCGGCCGAAGGTGTCGCTGACGATCACGCCGACCGCCGTACCGCTCGCCTTCGCGAGCGCCGCGCGCAGCTGTTCAGCCGATGCGTCGGCGTCCTCGGGGAGCAGCGTCACGGTTCCGGGCGCGACCCCATTCGACTCGTCGATGCCGGCATTGGCGCAGACCCATCCCGGACCGGTCTCGCAGATCAAGTGGCCGCCGGCCATGCGTACGATGCGCGTCGTTTGGCGCAGGACCACCTCGACGAGACGCGCGTCCTTCGCGGTGTCGCGCGCGATGTGCACCGCGAATGACGAAGGCGTCACGGTCGCGAGCTCGACGACCCGGCCTTCCGCCTTCGACACGACCTTTTGACAGACGACGACGACGTCGCCGCTCTTCAACCCGACCTTGTTCGCCTCGATCGTCTCGACGAGCAGTGCCGCGAGATCGTCGCCCGGTTGGATCCGCGGCAACCCGGTGAGCCCGATGACGGCGAGCGTGCGCATCGCGTTACGCGAGGCCGAGCGTGCGCAGGAGCCGGCGCGCCGTCACGGCGGCGCGGCGGTCGCTGTCGAAGAGCGTGTCGGCGACGATCGCGCGACAACCGGCGGCGGCGAGCACGGGCACGTCGCGACGGTCGCGATGATCGATCACCAGCGCGTCGAGGAAGGGCCTGTAGCAATCGGCGATCGCGAGCGACGACGGGCGCATGCCGAGTCGCCGCAGCAAGCGCGCGAGCGGCCCCGTCGGCGCACGCCCGCCGACGAGCGGCGACACCGCGACCGTCGAACCGCGCCGGCGCTCGAGCGCGCGGCGGATGCCGCGCACCGCGAGCAGCGGCCCGATGCTGAGAAGTGGATTGCTCGGCGCAATGACGACCACTGTGGCGTCGCGAATCGCAGCGACGACGCCCGGAGCGGGACGGGCGCGCGCGGCGCCGCGATAGCGGATGCGGCGGACCGCCGGCCGCGCCCGCCGACGCACGAGGTACTCCTGAAACGGCAGCGTGCCGCTCGCGGTGTCGATCAGCGTGCGCACGGGATCGTCGGTCATGGGCAAGATGCGCACGGTGACACCGAATGCGCGCCGGATCTCGGTCGTGACGGTCGAGAGCCGGGCGCCGGCCGCGAGGCGCTGCGTGCGATAGACGTGCGTCGCCAAGTCGACGTCGCCGAGATGGAACCAGGTCGCATCGTAGAAGCGACCAAGCGCCTCGAGACATCGAAACGAGTCGTCGCGCAGGCCCCAGCCGCGGCGCGGGTGCGCGACTCCGGCGGCGGTGTAGGTGATCGTGTCGAGGTCGGGCGAAACGGCGAGGCCGAAGAAGCGCTCGTCGTCGCCGGTGTTGACGACGACGGTGATCGCCGTCGGTTCAGCAACACGGAGCAGGCCGCGGAGAAACTTCGCCGCTCCCACTCCGCCCGCGAGCACCGTCACCGTGCGTCGATCGGCCATTCGCCGCCCGTGTATGGCCGGCCTCGAGCTTGCGGTAAAGCGTCGTGCGCTCGACGGCGCGGCGACCGACGCCCGCGATGAGCGCCCGCATGTCTTCCGCCGACGTGTACTCGCCCGCGTCAGCCCCGGCCTCGCGCGAGATGCTCTCCTCCATGAGCGTGCCGCCGAAGTCGTTCGCGCCGGCGAGGAGCGACACCTGCGCGAGCTCGTGGTTGAGCTTCACCCACGACGTCTGGATGTTGTCGATCACGCCGCGCAGCATGAGGCGGGAGAAGGCGTAGACGCGCAGGTCGTAGATCCCTTTCGGCGGCGGGTCGCCGACGAGGCCCTCGCGGTAGAGCTCGGTGTCGGTGTGGATGAAGCGCAGCGGCACGAACTCGGTGAAGCCGCCGGTCAGCCGTTGCAGGCGGCGCAGCAGCGCGACGTGCTCCGCCATGTGGCGCGGCGTCTCGATGTGGCCGTACATCATCGTCGACGAGCTGCGGATGCCGAGCTCGTGCGCGGTCGTGACGATGTCGATCCAGTTCTGCACGGTGACCTTCTTGTGGCTCAGCACCTCGCGGACGTCGTCGTCGAGGATCTCGGCGGCGGTACCCGGGATCGTGCCGAGGCCCTCCGCCTTCAGCATCGCGAGGTAGTCGCGGTAGCTCATGGTCGTCCGCCGCGAGCCGTACAGGATCTCCATTGGCGAGAACGCGTGCATGTGGATCTGCGGAAACGCCGTCTTGATCGCGCGCAGCACGTCGCGATACGTGAACGGCTCCATGTCCGGGTTGATGCCGCCCTGCATGCAGATCTCGGTCGCGCCGCGGTCGATCGCCTCCTGCACCTTGGCGAGGACCACCTCGATCGGCGCGTCGTAGGCGTCCGCTTCCCAGCGCTGGCGCTTGAACGCGCAGAACTTGCAGCCGACGAAGCAGATGTTCGTGAAATTGATGTTGCGGTTCACGACGTAGGTCACGTCGTCGCCGACGTCGGTCCGGCGGATCGCGTCGGCGACGGCGAGGAGCGCGAGGAGATCGTCGCCCTCGGCACCGAGCACGCGCACGCCGTCGTCGACGTCGAGCTCGCCGCCCGCGAGCACGCGCTCGAGCAGGGCGCGAAATCCGGGCGACGCGGCGGCGAGACGGCGCTCGAGCGGTACGCCGGCGCGAAGCTCTTCAAGGAGCGCCGTATGCATGAACGTCCTCCGTTGCGAGACTCTGCGGGCTGTCGATCGCGGCCGCGAGGCGAGCGACCGCGGGCGCCAGCGCCGGATCGAGGTACTGCGGCTGCACGTACTCGGGATAGATCGTGAGGCGCTCGCGCAGCACGAAGCCTTCCTCCTCGCACGTGCGGGCGAGGGTGGGGATCATCGGCCACGCGGCCTCCGGGTTCACGTAGTCGCAGCTGACCGGCGAGATGCCGCCCCAATCGTTGATGCCGGCGCGCAAGAGTAGGCGATGATCGGCGGGGCTGAGATTCGGCGGCGCCTGGATGTTGACGTCCGGACCGAGAAGGAGGCGCGCGACCGCGATCGTGCGCGCCAGATCGGCGGCGCTCGGCTCCGGCGCCGTCGCCATCGCGGTCTCCGGCTTGCTGCGGAAGTTCTGGATGATGACTTCTTGGATGTGGCCGTGCGCGGCGTGCAGGTCGGCGATCGCGAACAGCGAGTCGACGCGCTCCTCCGGCGTCTCGCCGATGCCGAGGAGGATGCCGGTCGTGAACGGGATGCGCAGGCGCCCGGCGTCGGCGATCATCGCGAGACGTCGCGCCGGCTCCTTGTCGGGCGCGTACTGGTGCGGCATGCCGCGCGCCCGCAGCCGCGGACTGACGTTCTCGAGCATCAAGCCGAGACTCGCATTCACCGGCCGCAGCGATCGCATCTCGTCGGCGGTGAGCAGCCCGGCATTGGTGTGGGGGAGAAGGCCCGCTGCGAGGGCGATCTCGCACGCCTCGCGCACGTAGCCGACGGTGGACGCGTGGCCCCACGATCGCAGCGTCGCGAGGTAGCTCGGGAACGCCGTCTCGGGACGATCGCCGAGGCACATCAGCGCCTCTTTGCAGCCCTGCGCGCGCGCGCGCGCCACCCACTCGCGAATCTCGGCGCGGCTCATCGTCCACGCGCCGGGATCGTCGGGATCCTTGCGGAACGTGCAGTACGAGCAGCGATCGCGACAGAGATTCGTGATGGGCAGGAAGACTTTGCGCGAGTAGGTGACGGTGCGGCCCTTGCCGCGGTCGCGCAGATCGCCGGCGGCGGCAAGCAGGGCAGGGAGCGCGTCGTCGCCGCCGCGGATCAACGTGTACGCGTCGGCGAGCGTGAGCCCGGTGCCGCGTACCGCGCCCTGTAGGATGCGGCCGGTGTCGCGATCGAGCGCCATGGAGGAGTCCTCCAGCAGAGTCGCGATCTATAGGGAGGGCCCATCTTCAAGTCAACGAGCCCTCCGTTCGAGGGAGCCGGTCACATTGCCAGACGGGACGGGATCGAATGTGCGTGAGCCGATGGGCGCACGGTGACTGGGCCAAGTTGCGAGCGAGACGAGGCGCGGCCGGTACTGGGGCGAGTTGCGAGCCAGACGAGGCGTGAGGGAAGCGAGGAGCGCAGGCGTAGCGGAGCTACGCCGAGCAGCGGAGCGACCGAGCAACGAAGTATGGCGACGCAAATCGCCCCAGTGGCCAGTCAGGCGGCTTGGACCTCGAAGCGTGCGTGATCGGGCGCATCCATCGGCTCGACGACGACGCGGCAGCCGAGCTCGCGCTCGAGGGCGTCCATCGCGAGACTCTCGTCCTCGCACAGAAAGGCGGCGACGGCGGCGTGCGCGCGGACGACGATGCGGCTCGTCCCCGGCGCCATCGCGGCGGCGTAGCGTATCCGTCGCATGATCTCGTAGGCGATCGTCGCAACCGACTTGATCCGGCCCTTACCGTCGCACGTCGGGCAGGCGTCGGTGAGCTGGTGCGACAGGCTCGCGCGCGTGCGCTTGCGCGTCATCTCGACCAGGCCGAGCTCGGAGATCTTGAGAATGTTGCTGCGCATCTTGTCTTGGCGGAGCGCGTCCTCGAACGCGTCCATCACGCGTTGGCGGCTCGCTGGGTCCGTCATGTCGATGAAGTCGACGATGATGATGCCGCCGAGGTTGCGGATGCGCAGCTGATCGACGATCTCGCGCGCGGCTTCGAGATTCGTCTTGAGGATCGTCTCTTCTTGGTTCCGCGTTCCGACGTAGCGTCCGGTGTTGACGTCGATCGTCGTGAGCGCCTCGGTCTGATCGATCACGATGTAGCCGCCGGACTTGAGCCACACGCGACGCTCGAGGGCGCGGCTGATCGCGGGCTCGATGGCGTATTGGTCGAAGAGCGGCTGCGGCCCGTCGTGCAGCTCGATGCGGGTCTTCAAGCGTGGCGCGAACGAGTCGACGAAATCGAGGATGCGCTGGTGGTCGGCGGCGCGGTCGACGATCACCTTCGCGACGTCGGAGGTGAAGAGATCGCGGATGCTGCGCAGGATCAGGTCCATGTCGTAGTGCAGCTGACACGGCGCCGACGCGTTCTCGCTGCGCTTCAAGATGCGATTCCAGAGCTTGATGAGGAACCGCATGTCGGCCTGCAGCTCGCGTTTGCTGAGGCCGACGCACACGGTGCGGATGATGAAGCCGGCGGCGGGCGGCTTCAGCGCCAGCACGATGTCGCGCAGGCGCTGGCGCTCGGCTTCGTCCTCGATGCGGCGCGAGACGCCGAGGTGGTTCGTCGTCGGCAAGTAGACGAGGTACCGGCCGGGGAGCGAGATGTGCGAGGTGACGCGGGCGCCTTTCGAGCCGAGCGGCTCCTTGGCGGCCTGGATCAGGATCTCGTCGCCGCGCCGTAAGCGCTCCTCGAGCGGCGCGGGCGTGGGCTCGCTCTCGTGGGCGGTGACGGAGAACTCCGCGACCGGAGGGAGATCGAGGATCGGAGCGGGTTCCGGCGGCGCGGCGACGGCTTCGGCGGCATGCTCGACCGCGTCGGCGTCGATCGCCGGCAGCTCGTCGACGCCCGGATAGAAATCGGAGACGTGGAGAAATCCGGCTTTCGGTAGCCCGACGTCGACGAACGCCGCCTGCATCCCGGGCAGCACCCGGACGACCTTCCCCTTGTAGATGTTGCCGACGATGCCGCGATCACGTGCGCGCTCGATGTGAATCTCGGCGAGCGCGCCGTTCTCGACGAGCGCGACGCGCGTCTCCTCCGGCGTCGAGTTGATCAGGATGAGATTCGCCACGTCGCTGCTCAGCCCCGGTGAGCGACAGTACAGCCACCTCGGCGAACGCGCAAGTATGCGACCCGCAAAGCAATCCTCCTTGACACCCCTGCCATGCGCGTAATACCGTCGGGCGGCCGTCGCGTCATATGTCGGTGCTCAACACCAAAGTTCTGGTCCTCAACCGGTCGTATCTGCCGGTGCACGTCACCTCGGTGAAGCGCGCCTTCATCCTGCTGTACCAGGACGTCGCGCGGGCGGTGGACGAGCAGTATCGGACCTTCGACTTCCAGAGCTGGAGCGAGCTCGCGGTCGTCGAGCGTGAGCACGACTCGATCGGACTCGTGAGCCGGGTCGTACGCGTCCCGCGCGTGATCTTGCTGATCGCGTTCGACCGCGTACCGAAGCGCCACGTCCGGTTCAGCCGCTACAACATCTACGCGCGCGACGGGAACACTTGCCAGTATTGCGGCAAGCGGTTCCCCCGCCCCGAGCTCAACCTCGACCACGTCGTGCCGCGCTCCCGTGGTGGGCTCGCCACCTGGGAGAACGTCGTCTGCTCGTGCCACCGTTGCAACCGCCGCAAGGGCGGCCGCACTCCCGAGCAAGCCGGGATGCGGCTCCTCAAGCGGCCGACCCGGCCGCAGTGGACGCCCTTCATGGCTGAGGCGTTCAACCTGCGGCGCTATCGCGAGTGGGGTCCGTTCCTCAACACGGTCGACGTCTCGTACTGTAACACCGAACTCGAGCCCTGACTGGGGACTGGGCCAATTTGCTTCGCGATACTTCGTTGCTCGGTCGCAGGGCTGCTCGGCGTAGCGCTGCTACGCTTGCGCGCCCGGCTCCCTCGCGCCTCGTCTCGCTCGCAACTTGACCCAGTCCAGCGCGATCCCGTCAACTGAGCTGCCTGACATTCTGTGCCAGTCCGATCGGTAGACGGACAGCGGCGGCTCCAAGATGTAGTGGCTCCGGCCGCGGTATGTATCTGTATCTAGCGGTTTTTCTTGACAGGTCGGGAACCCTGTGGAAGTGTCGGGGGCGGTGTCTCGCGCCTCGGGCGTCGCCCGGCGTGGGGATGTGGGGAGGAGGGGGCCGTGGCGATTCCACCGCAAGAAGTTTCCGCTGAGCGCGCGCTCGTGAGCTGGCCCGAACCGGAGATCGGGGAGGAAGCGGAGTCCGGCGCGGACGCGGCGTTTCGTGCTGCCCCGCTGCGTATCCGGCAGCTCGAGCTCGTCGGCTTCAAGTCCTTCCGCGACCGCGTGGTGCTGCGCTTCGACGCCGGCATCACCGGCGTCGTCGGGCCGAACGGCTGCGGCAAGTCGAACGTCGTCGACGCGATCCGCTGGGTGCTCGGCGAGCAGAGCGCGAAGCGCCTGCGCGGCCAAGGGATGGAGGATGTCGTCTTCGGCGGCAACGATCGCCACGCGCCGCTCGGCATGGCGCAGGTGTCGATCGTCTTCGAGTGCGACGGCCTGCCGGTAGATCAGTACGCGCTCCTCCAGGAAGCCGGCCATCCGATCGCGCATGCCGGTCCCGCCGACATCATGGTGACCCGCCGCTACTACCGATCGGGCGAGTCGGAGTATCTGCTGAACGGTGTGCCGTGCCGGCTGCGGGACATCACCGAGCTCTTTCTCGGCACCGGCGTCGGCAGCAAGGCGTACGCGATCATCGAGCAAGGGCGCGTCGAGCAGCTGGTCGGCGCCAAACCGGAAGAGCTGCGGCTCTTCATCGAGGAAGCCGCCGGCACGACGCTCTACCGCAGTCGCCGCCAAGTCGCCGAGCGCAAGATGGAGCGGACGCAGGAGAACCTCGAGCGCGTGCGCGACATCCTGCGCGAGGTCGACCGTCAGCTCGGCGGCCTGCGGCGTCAAGCCAAGCGCGCCGAGCAGTACCGCGCCGTGCAGACCGAGATCGCCGCAGTCGACCTTGCGCTGAGCCGTCGTCGACGTGCGCGTCTCGCCCAGGACCTCGCGCGTCTCGAACGTGATCGCGCCGACACGGGCGCGTCGCAAGCGACGCTGGAGGACGTGCTCGCGAGCGGCGAGCGCGACCGGCGCGCCGCGCGCCACGCCGAGACGGCGGCACAGGAGCAGGCGCAAGCCGCGCAAGCCACGGCGTTCGAGGCGCGGGCCGCGTTCGACGAATGCCGTCACGCGGTCGCGCGGCTCGAGGCGCGTGCGGCCGAGCTCGCGACGCAAGACGCCGCGACCGCGCGCGACCTCGAGGAGGCGCGCGAGGCCGGTGCACGCGCCGGCACGGAGCGCACGTCGGTCGAGGCAACGCTCGCTACCTTGACGACGCGCATCGCCGAAGCAGAAGCGGCGCTCGTGCACCGAGAAGACGGCGCCGCGACCGCGGCCGCGGCGCTCGCCGCGACGACGCGCGCGCTCGAAGAGGCGAAGATCGCGGTCGTCGACGCACTCGCGGCGGAGACGCGCGTCCGCAACGCGCAGGCCGCGCTCGCGGCGCGGCGGGCGGAGGACGACGAGCGGCGAACGCGCCTGGTGACGCAGGCGGACGGACTGGCGACACGCCAACACGGCGTCGAGGAGCGCGCGCGAACCGCCGAGCGCAGCGTCGTCGCGCTGCAGGGAGAGATCGAGAAGCTCGCGGGCGCGAAGCGCGCGCGGGCCGAGGAACTGCGTCGGCTGCTCGAGGAGCGCGCCAGCTGGGAATCGACGCTCGACGGCATGAAGGAGGCGCTGGCGCGCGTACGCTCCCGACGCGACTCGCTACGCCAGTTGGAGGATTCGCACGCGCGCTACGGCGAAGGCGTGCGCGCCGTGCTGGCCGCGTCGGCGCAGGAGGACGCGCTCCGCTTGGTGGCAGAGGTGCTCGACATCCCCGCAGAGCACGAGCGCGCGGTCGCGGCGGCGCTCGGTGAGCAACTGCAGGCGATCGTCACCCGCGATCACGAGGTCGCGCGCGACGCCGTCCAAGCACTCCGACGTGCGGGGGCAGGCCGCGCGACGTGTATCCCGCGCCAACCGCGGCCGGCGGCGATCGGCGCCATTCCCCCGCAGGCACGCCGCCTCCTCGACCTGCTCAAGATTCGTCCCGGCTACGAGGATGTCGCCGAGGCGCTCCTCGCGAACGTCGTGGTGGTACCGGATCTCGACGTCGCGTTGCATGTCTGGCGCGCGAACGGTGGCGCGTGGACGCTCGTCACGCCGCACGGCGAAACGATCGATCCGACGGGTGCGGTCACCGGCGGCAGCGAGCGCGCCGAGGAGACGCTGCTCGCCGAGCGGCGCGAGCTACGCGCGCTCGACGAGGAGGTCGACCTTCGGGCGCGCGACCTCACAACCGCGCGCGGACGCCAGGAGGAGCTGGCGAAAGCGGTGGCGGCGCACGAGGACGGCCTGCGCGAACTCGACGCCGAGCTGGCGCGGATCACCGTCGCCGTCGTCGCCGGCGAGAAGGACGTCGAGCGCGCGGGGCAAGAATACCGCGATCTCGAGGAGCAGCTGCGTGGCGTGCGCGCGGAGATCGAGATGATCGACGCGCGGCTGCGCGATCTCAGCGACGAAGAGACGCGTGGCGCCGGTGATTTGCGGGCGACTGAAGAGAGCCGGCGCCTCCACGAGCGCGAGCTCGCGGCCGTCGACGCCCGTCGTACCGAGCGCGAGCGCGAGGTCGCGCAGCTGCACGAGTCGGTGACGGAGGCACGCATCGCCCTCGCCGAAGAGCGCACGCGCGCCGCAGCGCTGGAGTCGCTGATCGCGCGACTGCGACAGACCGACGACGAGGCGCGCCGGCGCGCCGCCACGCTGGAGGCACGCCGTGCCGCCGACGCGCAAGCGCTCGCCGACACCCACGCCGCGGCCGGCGCGCGCGCCCGAGAGCTCGCCGGTCACCAGACGACTGCCGACAAGCGGGCGGCGGAGGTCACGGAGGCGACGGCGGGCGTCGCGACCGCGCGCGCGGCGAGTGCGGCCGCGGAGCACGTGGTCGCGGACGCGCATACCGCGCTCGAGGAGCTGCGCGCGCGCGTCTCGGCATTGAGTCTCGAGGCCGCCGAGCGTCGTCTCGCGATCGAGCACTTGGAGGCAACGCTCCGCGAGCGCTACGGGGCAGTGCTCGCCGACGACGCGACGACCGCGGAGAGCGTGATCGACGACAGCCAGGACGCGGTCCAGGAGGAGCGCCTCGGCCGCCTGCGCGAGCGTCTTGCGGCGATGGGTGAAGTGAACGTCGCCGCGTTGAGCGAGGTCGCCGAGCTCGAGGAGCGCCAGCGGTTTCTCGACACCCAGCGCGCCGACCTCGAGCGCGCGCTCGACGACTTGAGGAAGACGATCGCGCGCCTGAACCGCACGTCGCGCACGCGCTTCCGCGAGACGTTCGACCGCGTCGACGCGATGTTCCGTGAGGTGTTCCCGAAGCTCTTCCAGGGCGGCAAGGCGCACTTGCGTCTCACCGAGGAGGAGCACGTGCTGGAGAGCGGCGTCGAGATCGTCGTGCAGCCGCCCGGAAAGCGCATCGGGCCGCTCGATCTTCTCTCCGGCGGCGAGAAGGCACTCACGGCGGTGAGCCTCATCTTTGCGCTCTTCCTCACCAAGCCGAGCCCGTTCTGCGTGCTGGACGAGGTCGACGCGCCGCTCGACGACGCCAACATCGGCCGCTTCAACGCGATCGTGCGCGAGATGAGCGCGCGCTCGCAGTTCATCCTGATCACGCACAACAAGCGGACGATGGAGGTCGCGCAGACGCTCTACGGCATCACGATGGAGGAGCCGGGCGTCTCGAGGACGGTGTCAGTGCGGCTTCCCGAGTAGCAGCGATTCCATCAGGCGCGGTGACGTCGGCGGCGGCGATGGCCGGCGCGAGTGGCGCGCGACCGGTTCGCCACGTACGCTACGGCGCGCGATGAACGGCCTTCCGCGGACGCTCGATCTCACCGCTGCACCCGCCTTTTGGATCGCCGCCGGACTCGTCGTCCTCGTGCTGATCGGCGTCGCGCTCGCGGTCGGGCGCGCGCGCCGGCGACGGCGGGCGACGGCGGTCTCTCCGGCGCCGGGACGTGCCGCAGCGCCGCCACAAGAGACCTCGTTCGACCGCTGGCGACGCGGTCTCGCCAAGACGCGCGACGGCGTCTTCGCCGGCATCGCCGGCGTCCTCGGCGGACGCGCGCTCGATCCCGCGGCCGTCGAGGAGCTGGAGACGGCGCTCATCCGCGCCGACGTCGGCGTCCGGACGACGGCGCAGCTCCTCGATGCCGTGCGTCGCGAGGCGAACGAGCAGCCGGTCCGCGACCGGCTCGCGGCGGCGATGCTGGCGACGTTGCCGGCGGCCTCGGCGCGCCCGCTCGCGACGCCGCACGTGATCATGGTCGTCGGGGTGAACGGCGTCGGCAAGACGACGTCGATCGGGAAGCTCGCGGCGCGTTACACCGCGGCGGGAAAGAAGGTGCTGCTCGTCGCCGGCGATACCTTCCGCGCCGCCGCCATCGAGCAGCTCGACGTCTGGGCGGAGCGGGCGGGCGCCGAGCTGGTCCGGCAACAACAGGGTAGCGACCCGGCGGCGGTCGTCTTCGACGGCATGCACGCGGCGATGGCGCGTGCGAGCGCCGTCGTGATCATCGACACCGCCGGCCGCCTGCACACGAAGAGCAACTTGATGGAGGAGCTGAAGAAGGTCCGCCGGGTGATCGGCCGCGAGCTCGCGGGGGCGCCGCACGAGACGCTGCTCGTGCTCGACGCGACGACCGGACAGAACGGCCTCGCGCAAGCGCGCGCGTTCGTCGAGACACTCGACGTGAACGGGATCGTCCTCACCAAGCTCGACGGTACCGCCAAGGGCGGCGTCGTGGTCGCGATCGCCGCCGAGCTCGGCATTCCCATTCGCTACGTCGGCGTCGGCGAAGGCGTCGACGACCTTCGGGATTTCGACCCGACGCAGTTCGTCGCCGCCTTGCTCGGCACGTCGACGGCGGCGGATTCGCTTGACACCCGACCGCCGTAACCCCTAGTCTCCGCGACCGAATCGTGCGTCCGTGCGAGCCTTGCTTCGGGCACGGACTGTCTCCAGCAGCGTGGTGGTTGGGCCGGACGGAGATACGACGACCAGTCGAGAGACATCGTGGTGATACGACGAGATCCCGGGTTTCCGAACACCTCGAATGATGCGATCAGACCGCATCCTGACCCGTACTCGTTGATGACGTAGTTCTCGCGTAATCGTTCGTCTTTCCGGCCCGGCGCTCTCTCGTCGGTCCGGGCATGGCAGATACCAAAACGGAGTGGCGCGTCCGGCTGCTGCGGGCGCGCGCTGCAATCGACGCCGGCAGTCGCGAGACCGCCGCCGCGGCGATCGCGGCGCGCCTCGTGACGCGCGCCGAGTTCGGGCGCGCGGCTGCCGTGCTGCTCTACTCGGCGATCGGCGCCGAGGTCGACGTCGAGGCGGTCGCGCGGGAGGCGCGGCGTCGCGGAAAATCGGTGTACCGTCCCGCGAGCGCGGGGACGGCGCCGGCGTGGCTCGTCGATGACACGGTGGCCGTCCATCCGACGCCGGTCGCCGAGCTCGCGTTCCCCGTCCTGATGATCGTCCCCGGGGTCGGCTTCGACCGCCGCGGCGGACGGCTCGGCCGCGGCCAGGCGTATTTCGACCGGGCGATTGCCGTTGTACGTGCGGCCGGAGACGTCGCCGTCGTCGGCGTGGCCTACGAGGCGCAGGTCGCCGAGACACTTCCGCAGGATCCGTGGGACGAACGCGTCGACCTCGTCGTCAGCGAGCGGCGCGTGCTGGTTCCGCAACCGTCGCGCCGCGACGACTCGCGTACGCGAGAAGAGGTGCGAGATGACGCTTGACCTGACGACACTCCTCGCCGTGCTGGTGCTCGGTGGGGCCCTCGCCGCCGGCCTCGAGGCCCTCAGGCGGTATCAAACACGCACCCGCGCGGCAGGGGCGGAGGAGACGGCCCGCCGGATCGTCGAAGAGGCGCGCAAGGAGGCCGACGCGGTTCGCAAGGATGCGCAGCTGCAAGCGAAGGACATCGTCCTGCAGGCACGCGGCGAGTTCGAGCGCGAAGTGAGGGACGAGCGCCGCGAGCTGCAAGCGATCGAAAAGCGCCTCTTGGCGCGCGAGGAAGGGCTCGACCGCAAGCTCGAGGGACTCGAGGGGCGGGAGGGGGAGGCGCAGCGCAAGGAGGACGCGCTGCGCGCACGCGAGGGGCAGCTCGCGGAGCGCGAGACGCAGTGCGAGCGCGTGATGGGCGAGACACGAGCGGCGCTCGAGCGCGTCGCCGGGCTCACGCGCGAGGAGGCAAAACGCGCCCTCCTCGACCAGATGGTCGACGAGGCGAAACACGAGGCGTCGAAACGGATCCGCCAAGTCGAGGAGGAGGCGCGCGAGGAGGCCGAGCGCAAGGCGAAGAAGATCATCACGATCGCGATCGAACGCCTCGCGGGCGAGTTCATCGCCGATCGCACGGTGTCGGTCGTCCATCTGCCGAGCGACGACATGAAAGGGCGCATCATCGGCCGCGAAGGCCGCAACATCCGCGCGATCGAGGCCGCAACCGGTGTCGACTTGATCATCGACGACACGCCCGAGGCGGTGATCGTGTCGTGTCACAGCCCGATCCGCCGTGAGATCGCCCGCATCGCGCTCGAGCGGCTGATCTCCGACGGCCGCATTCACCCAGGCCGCATCGAGGAGGTGGTGCGCAAGGCGGAGACCGAGGTTGAAGAGAGCGTGCGCGAAGCGGGGCAAAAGGCGATCTTCGAGGTCGGCATCCACGGCGTCCACCCCGAGCTGGTGAAGCTCCTCGGCATGCTCAAGTACCGCTACTCGTACGCGCAGAACGTGCTGATGCACTCGATCGAGGCCGCGTTCATCTGCGGCATCATGGCGGCGGAGATCGGCATCAACGAGAAGCAAGCGCGACGCGCGGCGCTGCTCCACGACATCGGCAAGGCGCTCACACACGAGATCGAGGGCTCGCACGCGATCATCGGTGCCGATCTCGCGCGCAAGTACGGGGAGTCGGCGAAGATCGTGAACGCGATCGCCGCGCACCACGAAGAGGTGAAAGCCGAGACGATCCTCGCACCGCTGGTCGATGCCGCCGACGCACTGTCGGGCGCACGGCCGGGCGCGCGCCGCGAGGTGCTGGAGAGCTACGTCCGCCGTCTCGAGGATCTCGAGCGCATCAGCAATTCCTTCCGCGGCGTCGAGAAGTCGTTCGCGGTGCAAGCGGGGCGCGAGATCCGCGTGCTCGTCGAGCCGAGCCAGATCTCCGACGACCAGGCGTCCTCGCTCGCGCGCGAGGTCGCGCGGAAGATCGAAAGCGAGATGACGTACCCCGGACAGATCAAGGTGACGGTGATCCGCGAGATGCGCGCCAGCGAGTACGCGCGCTGATGCGGGTGCTCTTTCTCGGCGACGTCGTCGGAAAACCGGGGCGCCGCGCGGTGGTCGAATCGGTACCGCACCTGCTCGCGACGGCGGGCGCGGACTTCGTCATCGCCAACTGCGAGAATGCGTCAGGAGGCGTCGGTGTCGACCCGCGCGCCGCCTCCGAGCTCTTGAAGGCCGGGGTCGACGTCCTGACGTCCGGGAACCACATCTGGGCGAAGCGCGACATCGTCGAGTACCTGCGCGATTCCGACGTGTTGTTGCGGCCGCTGAACTTCGTCCCCGCGTCGCCCGGGCGCGGATTCACGGTGAAGCGCAGCCGCTCGGGTGTCGACGTCGCGGTCGTGAACCTCATCGGCCGCGTGTTCATGGGCAATTACGACTGTCCGTTTCGTGCGGTCGACGCCGCGCTCGAGACATTGCGGCCGCGGGCTCGGGTCGTGGTCGTCGACATGCATGGCGAGGCCACCTCTGAGAAAGTGGCGATGGGATGGTATCTCGACGGCCGCGTGAGCGCGGTGATCGGCAGTCACACCCACGTCCAGACGGCGGACGAGCGCATCTTACCGCGCGGGACCGCATACCTATCGGACGCCGGCATGTGCGGGCCGCGCGATTCCGTCATCGGCGTGAAGCGCGAGCTCGTCCTCGACCGCTTCTTGACGCAGATGCCGACGCGGTTCGAGGTCGCGACGGGACCGGCGCTCCTGCAGGGCGCGCTCGTGGACGTCGACGAGGGAAGCGGGCGAGCGACGGCGATCCAGCGCATCCAGCAGACGGTCGACGTGTGAACGATGGGCGTTGATGCGGACGTGGCGTTCCTTCGCCGCGGGGCGGTCGACCTCGTTCCGGAGGACGGCCTCGCAGCGAAGCTCGACATCGCGGCGCGCGAAGGCCGCCCGCTGCGCGTCAAGCTCGGCGCCGATCCGAGCGCTCCCGATCTCCACCTCGGGCATACCGTCGTCCTGGAGAAGCTCCGCCAATTCCAAGAGCTCGGCCACACCGTGATCTTCCTCATCGGCGACTTCACGGCGCGCATCGGGGATCCGTCGGGACGGTCGGAGACGCGGAAGCCGCTCTCGTCGGAGGACGTGCAACGGAACGCCGCGACATATACCGACCAAGTGTTTCGCATGCTCAGCCGCGAGCGCACGGAGGTCCGCTTCAACTCCGAGTGGATGTCCGCGATGCACGCCGACGACGTCGTACGGCTCTGCAGCCACTACACGGTCGCGCGCATCCTCGAGCGCGACGATTTCGAGCAGCGCTTCCGCTCCAATCGCCCGATCGGCATTC
>VBKW01000078.1:0-5000 GCA_005879405.1 Deltaproteobacteria bacterium | reverse complement strand
CGGGTTCGGCGTCGTCGTCGTCGATCTCGACGATGGGCGAGCGGCGCGCACCGTGCCCGCCTCGCAGTGGATGCGCCTCACGCGCGCGGCGGCGCGGACGCGAACTGCGATCGTGACGCTCGGTCGCGAGAACATCGCCGGGACGTTCGCCATGGTGCGGATCGAGCTGCAGCGACGTGCGGCCGCGTTCGAACGCGGCGGTCCGTGCCCGTCGTTCACCGGCATCAGCGCGGCCGTGCATCTGCGAAAGTACAAGCTCGGCGCGCCGACGACGGCGAGCGTCGCGATGACGGCCGCGGCCGGATGGTGAGCCATGGCGCGCATCGCCTGTGCATGGGTGCCGGAGCTCGCCGTCACCGCCGTGGTTCGGGCGCGCCCCGAGCTGCGCGACGCGCCGCTCGCGATCACTGACGGCCGCGCCGCGCATAGCGTGGTGATCGCCGCGTCCACGGCAGCACGCGCGACCGGTGTCCGCGACGGGATGACCGCGGCGCACGCGCGCGTCGTGTGCGACGGCGTCGTGGTGATGCCGTACGCGGCGGAGGCAGTGCACGCCGCCGGTGCGACGCTCGCCGACGTCGCCGCGACGCTCGGGCCGCGCGTCGAGCTCAGCGACGATGGGACCGTCTATCTCGATTGCGAAGGCAGCGCCGCGCTCTGCGCGTCGGAGGCGGAGCTGGCGACGATTCTCGCGGCGCGCGCGCGGCGCCACGGCCTCACCGTTTGGGTCGGCATCGCGGGCTCGAAAGTCGCGGCGCGCCTCGCGGCGCGCGAGAGCGGCGGTGTCCGTGTCGTGCCGCGCGCAGAGGAGCATGCGTTTCTCGCACCGCTGGCCGTCGAGCTTCTCGATCCCGATCCGGAGACGCGCGCGACGCTCGCGAGCTGGGGGGTCACCCGCATCGGCGACCTCGCACGCCTCCCGGCGGGCGACGTGGCGCATCGACTCGGCCCCGCCGGCGCGCTCCTCGCGCGCCGGGCACGCGGCGAGGACGACGAGCTGCTGCGCTGCCGCGCGACGCCAGCGACGATCATCGAGGCGATCACGCTCGAGTACGAGATCGATCGTCTCGAGCCGTTGCTGTTCCTGATGCGCCGTCTACTCGATCAGCTCGCGAGCCGGCTCGCGCTCCACGGCCTCGCGTGTGCCACCCTCGACGTGACGCTCGAGCGCGAGCGCGGGGCCGCGTACCCACGCCACGTCGTCCCCGCGGCGCCCAGCGCGGACGCGAAGGTCTTGCTGACCCTGGTGCGCGCGCACCTCGAGCGCGAGCCTCCCGACGATGCCGTGACGGGTCTCCACATCGTGGCGGCGACGGCCCGCATCCGCGCGACCCAGCTCGACCTGTTTCGACCGAACGGCCCCTCGGCGGTCGCGCTCGCCGCGACGATCGCGCGCCTCGCGGCGCTCTGCGGCGCCGACCGCGTCGGCCGTCCCGTCGCCCTCGATTCCCATCGCCCCGACGCGACCGCGGTCGCGGATTTCACCGATCCGGCGACGGCACATCACAGCGCACGAAACGATGCGATGCCGGCGCATACGTGTCGCGCAATCGCGGACAGCGCCCGGGCGTCGACATGCATCGCGACGGATTCCGACGGCGTGCCCGCCGATGCGCGTGTCGCGCTGCGCGCGTTCCGGCCACCGGTCGTGCTCGAGGTGTTCGAGAGTGCCGGTCGTCTCGACTATGTACGCGGACGCGGCTTCGGCGGCCGCGTCGTGCACCTCGCCGGTCCCTGGCGGCTGCGCGGCGAGTGGTGGACCACCGATCCGTACGACCGCGAGTACTACGACGTCGAGCTCACGGATGGCGCGCTCTACCGCATCTTTCACGATCGCCGCACGCGGCAGTGGCTCGCCGACGGCATGTATGACTGACGCGATCGCGCCGTACGTCGAGCTGCGATGTCACAGTGCCTTCAGCTTCCTCCAGGGCGCGTCGCTGCCCGAGGATCTCGTGCATCGCGCCGCCGCGCTCGGCTACGACGCGATCGCGATCGTCGACCGCGACGGCGTGTATGGGGCACCGCGCGCGTTCGCCGCAGCGCGTGCCGCGGGCGTGCGCGCGCTCGTCGGTGCCGACGTGACGATCGCCGGCGGCCGCGTGTATCTTCTCGTGGAGGACCGCCGCGGGTATCGCAATCTCTGCCGCCTGCTCACGACCGGCAAGCTGCGGGCGCCGAAAGGCGAGTGCCGGCTCGGCTTCGACGATCTCGAGGAGTACGCCGCGGGATTGGTCGCGCTCGCGACCGGCGGTCCGGACGGCATCCTGAGCGACGATCCATCGTCGGCGAATCATCGCGTCGACGGGTCGTCGACGGTGAATCATCGCCTCGACGCGCGCGCCGCCGATCGCCGCGTCGACGCGCGTGCCGCTGACCTTCGCGCCGCCGAGCCGCGGGCGACGCTCGACCGGCTACGCGCGCTGTTCGGCGGCGGCCGCCTCTACGTCGAGATCGGCCGTCACTACGAGCGCGAGGAGGCGGACCGGACGCGACGTCTCGTCGACCTCGCCCGTGCGACCGGTCTGCCGCTCGTCGCGACAAACGACGTGCGTCACGCGACGCCATCGGAGCGTCAGCTCCTCGACGTCCTCACCTGCGTCGGCGCCAAGACGACGCTCGACGGCGCAGGACGGCGGCTCCTCCGGAACGCCGAGCGTCACCTGAAAGCACCGGCGGAGATGGCGGCGCTCTTTCGCGATCTGCCCGAGGCGGTGCGGAGCACGCGTCGCATTGCCGAACGCTGCGCGTTCACGCTCGCCGACCTCGGCTACCGCTTCCCGGTGTTTCCGTTGCCGCCCGGTGAGACGCCGAGCGGCCACCTCCGCGCGCTCGTGGAGGCGGGCGCCCGTGATCGCTATCGGACGATCACGCCGCGCATCCGCGCGCAGCTCGAGCACGAGCTCACCGTGATCGCGCGCCTCGACCTCGCCGGCTACTTCCTCATCGTGTGGGAGATCGTCGACTTCTGCCGCCGTCGCGGCATCCTCGTGCAAGGGCGCGGCTCGGCCGCGAACAGCGCCGTCTGCTACGCGCTCGGCATCACCGCCGTCGACCCGGTCGGCATGGATCTCCTCTTCGAGCGCTTCCTCTCCGAGGAGCGCGGCGAGTGGCCGGACATCGACCTCGACCTGCCGAGCGGCGACCGCCGCGAGACCGTCATCCAGCACGTGTACGAGCGCTACGGCACGCGCGGCGCCGCGATGACGGCCAACGTCATCACGTACCGCGGCCGCAGCGCCGTGCGCGAGGTCGGGAAGACGCTCGGCCTCGGGCTCGACCACGTCGACCGGCTCGCGAAGCTGCTCGCCGCGTTCGAGTTCCGCGACGAGCGCGACGACGTCCCGCATCAGCTGCGCGCCGCCGGCCTCGATCCGGCGGCGCCGCGCATTCGTCTGCTCGTCGAGATCGTGCGCCGCCTGCAAGGGCTGCCGCGCCATCTCGGCCAGCACTCCGGCGGCATCATCATGGCCGCCGGCCGGCTCGACGACGTCGTGCCGCTCGAGCCGGCGGCGATGCCGGGGCGCGTCGTGGTGCAATGGGACAAGGATGATTGCGCCGATCTCGGCCTCATCAAGATCGATCTCCTCGGGCTCGGCATGATGGCGGTCCTCGAGGACGCGATCCCGCTCGTGCGCGAGCACGAGGGCGTGACGATCGACCTCGCGCACCTCCCGCCGGACGACCCCGACGTCTATGCGATGCTACAGCGGGCGGACACGATCGGCGTCTTCCAGGTCGAGAGCCGAGCGCAGATGGCGACCTTGCCGCGGATGAAGCCGGCGCGCTTCTACGACCTCGTCGTCGAGGTGGCGATCATCCGCCCGGGCCCGATCGTCGGGCAGATGGTGCATCCGTACTTGAACCGCCGCGCCGGGCGCGAGCCCGTCACGTACCCGCATCCGGCGCTGGAGCCGATTCTCGAACGCACCCTCGGCGTGCCGCTCTTCCAGGAGCAGCTGCTGCGGATCGCAATGACCGTCGCCGGTTTCTCGGGCGGCGAGGCGGAGGAGCTGCGGCGCGCGATGAGCTTCAAGCGCTCGGTCGAGCGCATGTCGGCGATCGAGACCAAACTGCGGGCCGGCATGGCAGCCAACGGCATCACCGGCGCGACCGCGGAGGCGGTCGTGCGCAGCATCACGTCGTTCGCGCTCTACGGGTTCCCGGAGTCGCACAGCGCGAGCTTCGCGCTCCTCGCGTACGCGTCGGCGTACCTCAAGGTGCATCACCCGGCGGCGTTCGTGTGCGCCTTGCTCAACAATTGGCCGATGGGCTTCTACCA
The DNA here is from genome assembly GCA_005879405.1 of Deltaproteobacteria bacterium. Classification (GTDB taxonomy): domain Bacteria; phylum Desulfobacterota; class Binatia; order UTPRO1; family UTPRO1; genus DP-19. Next base: position 718 of record VBKW01000078.1, on the reverse strand, counting down.
CCCGGCGACGCTCGTGAAGGACGCCGAGCGTCACGGCGTGCGCGTGCTCCCGATCGACGTCACGCGCTCGCGCTGGCTCTGCACGATCGAGGACGGCGCGGTCCGCATCGGCCTGCGCTACGTGTCGGGACTCCGCGAGGACACGGCGACGCGTCTCGGCACCGTGCGCGCCGCCGCGCCGTTCACCTCGCTCGGCGATCTCGTCCACCGCGCCGCGCTCCGCCCCGACGAGCGCCTGCGCCTGGCGCGCGCCGGGGCGTGCGCCGCCTTCGGCGACCGTCGTCGCGACGTCCTGTGGCAGGTCGCAGGCCTGGAGCGCGACTCGCAGAGCCTCTTCGCGACGACGACGGCTGGCGTCGCGACGTCGCATGACGCTGCAACGATGACGACGTCGCGACCGGCGCACGTCGCCGCGCCCACGACGTCGCCGTTACCGCCGATGTCGGCGCTCGAGGAGACGCTCGCGGATTACACGAGCACCGGCCTCACGACCGGGGTACACGTCCTGCAGCACCTGCGTCCTCGGTTGCGTGCGGCGGGCGTGCTCTCGAGCACCGAGCTCAGAGCGGTGCCGAACGGCCGTTGGGTCCGCGTCGCCGGACACGTGATCGTGCGTCAACGACCGGGGACGGCGAAGGGGATGCTCTTCGTGACGCTCGAGGACGAAAAGGGTACGTGCAACGCCGTCGTGACGCCCGACGTCTTTCATGCGCACCGG
>VBKW01000074.1 GCA_005879405.1 Deltaproteobacteria bacterium | reverse complement strand
CTCCTCCTCGGTCTCGCGCAGGGCGGTCGCGAGCAGGCTCGGGTCGGAATCGGCGACGTGGCGGCCGCCCGGAAACGCGACTTGGCCGCGATGATGCGGCAGCGATTCGCTGCGCTTCGTGAAGAGCAGATGCAGGTCGCCGTCGCGTTCGAAGAGCGGCACCAGGACGGCCGACGCGATGCCGGGCGGTGTCTCCGACGGCGGCGGCGCCGCGGCGAGGGCGGCGCGCAGGCGCGGCAGGATCGACGCGGAGACGCGCGTCGGCGTCGCGCTCACGATCCCGGCTCCGTTTCCGCCGCCTCGACCAGCGCCGCGATGCGCTGCGCGCCCTCGGCACCGCCACCGGTCGCGACGAGCACCGCGTCGACGACGCCGCGCAGGCGTGCGAGGTCGGCAGCGCTCGCGATCGGCTCTTGGGCGACCAGGGGATGGCGCGGCGAGATCGTCGATGCGAGCGCGAGCCCGCCGGGCGCGAGCGCCACGACAGGAGCGGCGGCGGCGCTCGCGGCCGCGGAATCGGCCGCGGTTGCGACCTCGACGACGCAGACGACGTGGATCGCGCGCGCGAGCGACACGAGCCGCGGCAGCGACGTGCCGGCGAGCGCCGCCGGAACCAACACCGCATCGGCACCGGCGAGCCGCGACTCGTAGAGCCGGTTCTCGTCGGCGACGCAGTCGTAGCGCAGCACCGGAGCCGACGCTGCGCGCGCGACGGCGACGAGATCGTCGAGCGTGCCTGCGCCCGGAGCAGTCGCGACCGCGAGCGCCGGAATCTCGAGCGCGTCGAGCTCGGCGGCGAGCGCGGCGAGAGCGCCGTTGCCGCCAGGTACATCGCCGCTCGGGCTCGCGGCGCCCAGCGACGCAGCATGATCGCCCGCCGCGTCCGTCGACGACGAGTGCGCACCGAGGGGAGTATGACGCGCCAGCAATGGAATCACGGCGAGCGCGGCGCGGCCGGTGCCGAGGTACTGGGTGAAGTCGCGGATGCTGGGACGGACTTCCGAGGCGGCGACGCGCGGCGCGGGCGGACGTGTCGATTCCACCTGCCGCCAGTCCATCCGTCTCGTGTAGCAGGCGGTTCGCGCCACCGGAAGCGTGGTGGTATCGTCGCGCGATGGCGTGCGTCGTCGTCCGCTATCACGAGATCGCGCTGAAGGGCGGCAACCGCTCGCGGTTCGTCGCGCGTCTCGTCGACAATCTGCGCGCGGCGACGGCGGGCCTCGGCGTCACCCACGCGCAGAGCCTTCCCGGACGCATCGTGCTCTCGCTCGCCGACGGCGCCGCGCTCGACGAGATTCAGGCGCGCGTGGCGACGACCTTCGGCGTCGCGAACTTCTCGTGCGGCGTCGCGACGGCGCTCGACCTCGATGCGATCTCCGACGCCGCCGTCGCCGCGGCGTCGCGCGCTCCGATGGAGTCGTTCGCGATCGTCACGCGCCGCGCCGACAAGTCGTTCCCGCTCACGTCGCCGCAGGTGAACGCGCGCGTCGACCTCGACGAGCCGGCGGTCGCGATCGCGATCGAGATCCTGCCGCGCGCGGCGTTCGTCTCCGCCGGGAAGATTCGCGGCCCCGGCGGCTTGCCGGTGAGCATCAGCGGCCGCGTGACGTGTCTCTTGTCGGGCGGCATCGACTCGCCGGTCGCGGCGCATCGCATGATGCAGCGCGGGTGTCGCGTCGGGTTCGTCCATTTCCACGGCGGCCCGTACACGGATCGTGCCAGCCGCGACAAAGCGCGCGAGCTCGTCGCGCATCTCACGCGCTGGCAGCTGCGCTCCGAGCTCTGGGTGGTGCCGTTCGGCGACATCCAGGCGGAGATCGTCGCCCGCGTACCGCGGTCGCATCGCGTCGTCCTGTATCGGCGGATGATGTTGCGCATCGCCGCGGCGCTCGGCCGACGCGGGGGGGCGCGCGCGCTCGTCACCGGCGAGAGCCTCGGCCAAGTCGCGTCGCAGACGCTCGAGAACCTGGCGGTCATCGCCGCCGCGACGCCGATCCTGGTGCTGCGGCCGCTGATCGGCATGGACAAGGCGGAGATCATCGCCCAGGCCGAGCGCATCGGCACCTTCGCGACGTCGATCCTTCCCGATCAGGATTGCTGCTCGCTCTTCGTCCCGCCGCACCCCACCACCCGCGCGACGGCGGCGGAGGTCGCCGCCGCCGAGTCGCTGCTCGACGTCGACGCGCTCGTCGCCCGCGGCGTCGACGCCGCCGAGCGCGAGACGTTCGTCTTCCCGCCGCCGGTCACCGCCCGCGGCGCGCGCGAGTCGGCGTGACGACGGAGCGCATCGCGGATTTGCTCGCGCTTCTCGAAGACGAGCCCGACGACGCGCTGCTCCTCGTGACGCTCGGCAAGGAATACCTCGACGCGGGCGACGCCGCTGCTGCGCTCCCGCACCTCGAGCGTGCGGTCACCGTCGACCCACGCTACACCGTCGCGTATCGCTATCTCGGCACCGCGCTCGAGGCGGCCGGCCGCACCGCGGACGCGGACGTCACGTGGGAGCGCGGCATCGCCGTCGCCGAGGAGACGGGAGACCTCCAGGCGGGCAAGGAGATGCGCGTCTTCCTCGAGCGCCTGCGCGCTCGCGGCGGCTGAGCGGTCGCGGCCAACGGCGCCGTCCAGGGTCGCGACCCAGAGGAACGAGCGCGCTCAGCGCGCGCCGGCCGCATCACGACGCGCCAGGAACTCGCGCGCGACGTCCTCCGGGCTCCGCGCGTCCTGGTCGACGGCGGCGTTCATGCGGCGCATCGTCTCGGCGTCGATGGCCCCGGCGAGGGTGGTGAGCGCGGCGACGACGCGCGGCTCGTCGCGCACGAGACGCGCGCTTGCGAGCACGATGGCGTCGTAGGGCGGGATTGCGCCGCGGTCGTCGTCGAGGACGCGCAGATCGAAGGCCGCGATGCGACCGTCGGTCGAGAATGCGCTCGCGACGTCGACGTCGCCGGCGGCGACGGCTTGGTACATCAGCGATGGATCCATGCTGCGTTGTGCGGCGAAGTGGAGGCCGTATGCGGCGGACAGGGCGCGCCACTCCGGACGGCTGAAGAACTCGTAGTCGGACGCGATCGTCAGCTGCGGCGCGCGCGCGACAAGGTCGCTGATGCGCCGCACACCGGCGGCTCGTGCGCGATCGTCACGCATCACGAGCGCGTAGGCGTTCTCGAAGCCGAGTGCCGCGACGACGGTGACGCCGGCCCGGTCGCGAAGGAATTGCGTCATCTCGGTCAGCACCGCGGCGCGATCGGACGGGACGTCGGTGCGGTGCATGATCGTCGCCCAGATCGTACCCGAGTAGTCGACGTAGCAATCGAGGGTGCCGTCGCGGAGCGCGTCGAAGGCGACCGTCGAGCCGAGTGACGGCACGACGCGCACCGGCGCGCCGGCGGCGGCGACGCGGTCCGCGAGGATCGCGCTCAAGACGTACTGCTCGGTGAAGGTCTTCGCGCCGATCACGACCGCGCGCGGTGCGTGGCCCACGATGCCGGCGGTGAGCGTCGCCGCGGTGTGAACGTACAGCGCCGCGAGGACCAGCGCCGCGGCGACGACGACACCGCGGCGGCGCGCGCGCACCCCGTGCTCGAGCGCGTGCACGAGCGCGTCGAGCACCAGCGCGAGGTCTGCAGGCCGCTGAAGATGTAGTTCCCGAGGCTCGGCGCGCCGACCGGCGTCGAAAGCGTCGCGAGACCGACGACCCACACGGCTGCGGTGCGCACGCCGGCGACGATGACCGGCAGCGCGAGGGGCAGCTCGACGCGTCGCAAGCGCTGGCGATCGGTCATGCCGACCGCGCGCGCCGCCTCGACGACGGCGGGATCGACGCCGGCGATGCCGATCACGGTGTTCTGGAGGATAGGCAGGATGCTGTAGAGGGTCAGGCCGATGAGCGCCGGCAGAAAGCCGATGCTCGGTACCGTGACGCCGAGGCTCGCCTGCGTCGCGCGCCCGAGCGCGGCGAGCGCCGGCACCATCATCGCGAGCAGCGCGAGGCTCGGGATCGTCTGCAGCACGCTCGCCGCCCCGAGCGCGACGCGCCCGGCGCGCGGACGCCGACTCGCCCAGATCCCGAGGGGGATGCTCAGCGTCGTGCCGAGGAGCAGCGCGAGCAGCGTCAGCTGCAGGTGGGCGGCGAGATACGTGGGCAGGAGCGCGAGCTGGTCGCGGAGCGCCTCGCTCACCGGACGCTCGTTGCCGCGTCGGCGCCGTCGTTTGCCGTCGGCGCGATCATCAGTCCTGCTGCGATCCGGCGAGCGCGTCGACGATTCGACCGTGGCGGAGCGGCGTCTCCATCAGCTGGGCGACGTACGGGTCGGCGGGCCGGCGCAGCAGCTCAGCCGGCGTGCCGAGCTGCACCAGGCGGCCGTCGCGCAGGACCGCGATGCGATCGCCGAGGAGCAGCGCCTCGACCATGTCGTGCGTGACGAAGACGATCGTCACCCCGATTTTCGTGCGGATGGAGATGATCGATTGTTGCAGACGGTCGCGCGTCAGCGGATCGAGAGCACCGAAGGGCTCGTCGAGGAGGAGCACCGCCGGCTCCGCGGCGAGCGCGCGCGCGACACCGACGCGCTGCTGTTGACCGCCGGAGAGCTCGGCCGGGCGGCGATCGCGAAACGTTGCGGGATCGAGCTCGACGAGCTCGAGCAGCGTGTCGACGCGCGCGGCGACTCGCGCGGCCTCCCAGCCGAGGAGCGCCGGCGTGATGCCGACGTTCTCGGCGACGGTCATGTGCGGGAAGAGCCCGACCTGCTGGAACGCGTAGCCGATGCGGCGGCGGAGCGCGGCAGGTTCGACCGCCGTCACGTCCGCGCCGTCGATCAGCACTCGTCCCGCGCTCGGTTCCACGAGGCGATTGATCATCTTGAGCGTCGTCGTCTTGCCGCTTCCCGAGCCGCCGAGGAGCACGAGGAGCTCGCCGCGCGCGACCTCGAGCGACAGCCGGTCGACGACGACGGCGTCGCCGTAGCGTTTCGTCAACTGCTCGAGCACGATCACGCGCGACGTTCGGCGAAGGGGCGCTCGGTCACGCGCGCTCGAGTGTCGTGAGGAACGGCTCGACCGCCGCGAGAAAGCCCGCGGGATTGTCGCCCATCACCGAGTGCCCCGCGCCCGCGACCGTCCGCACCTCGGCGTGGACGAGGCCGCCGAGACGTGCGGCGGTCTCGGGCGCCAGCACGTCGCTCTCGCCGCCGCGAATGATCAGCGTCGGGCAGCGGATCTCGCGCACGCGGTCCCAGAGGTTCGCGATGTCGCCCGCCGCGCGTCCCGGGTCGCGGAGCGTCGGATCGTACTTCCACGTCCAGCGCCCGGTCGGGAGCCGACGGAGATTGTGGCGCAAACGGTCGCGGATGTTCTCGAGCGAGCGCCGCGGGTTGAAGGCGTGGGCGCGGGCGACGAAGTCCTCGAAGGTGTCGAGCTCGTCGTTCGCGGTGACGAACTGCCGGATGTGATCGACGCCTTTGCGCTCCACTTGCGGCGCGATGTCGACGACGACGAGGGCGCGGACGAGCGCCGGCTCGCGGGCCGCGAGCGTCATCGCGTTGAGACCGCCCATGGAGAGCGCGACCAGGACGGCCGGCCCGCCGACGACGCTGCGCAGGAACTCCTCGACGTCGCGGCTCTGCGTGTCGATGCGATAGTCGCCGTCGGTCGCCCAGCTCGTGTCGCCGTGGCCGCGCTGGTCGAGGGCGCGGACGTAATGCGTGCGCGCCAGCGCAGGCGCGACGTCATCCCAGCTGTGCGCGGTTTGGGTGATGCCGTGGAGGCACACGAGCGCGGGCAGACCGGCCGTGCCCCAGTCGAGATAATGGAAGCGGAGACCGCGCAGCTCCGCCGTCGCGTCGCGTGCCGCCGTCACGAGCGTGCGCGCCGGCGCCAGGCGCGCGTGATGCCGTCCAACGACGCGCGCAGCGGCTCGGGAAGCGAGGCGGGATCCTCGTCCGTGGGTGGCGGCGGACACGCGCGCGCCGAGCGCGTCGTCGCCGGCGCGACGTCACCGGCGCCGTCGATCGCGCCCGGCAGCGATGTCAGAACGAGATGGAGGTCGCCGACGATCGGTGTCGCGAGGCGCGCGTTCAGCTCGGCGAGGATCGTGCGTTTCAGGAGCTGCAGCTCCTGCATCCACGGCGCGCTCGAGACCGCGACGAGGAGCGTCCGTCCGCGCAGCCGCACCGGCTGCGCGCGACGCGCGACCTGCGGTCCGACGGCGTCGGCCCACACCCGCCAGATCGCCGCCGCGCCGCGCTCACCGGCGACGCGATCGAGGCACGGCTCGAGCAGCTGACGAACGGTCGTCGGCGGCGATTTCGGGTTCATGCCCGCCGTCTCTAGCACACGCCGCTCGTTACCGCGTCGTGCGTGCGACGAGCGCTCGCCTGCTCGGTCAAGTGGTTACGCGGTCGTAACTGGCTCGTCATTTTTTTCTTGACAAGGTTCCCACACATTGTGTAGTCACGCGCCGTCCTCTACAACATCTTGTAGATGATGAGCCACAAACACGGCAAACGGGACGGCAGCCGCCGGCAGCCCACGGGTGGCGTGGAGGGGCGGAGGATGGAAAACGGGGCGTTGGTGGGGCAGCGGGCGGCCGAGACGGAGGCAGCGGCCGCGGGGATTCCGCTCACGACGACGACGGCCCAGCCGGCAGCATCGCGACGCGGGCTCGTCATGCAGCGCTACTTCACCGAGCCGGGCATCGATGCGTACGCCGGCGTCGAGTGGGAGCGGCGCAGCGCGGTCATCTACGGCGAGAAGGGCGAGGTCGTGTTCGAGCAGCACGACGTCGAGATTCCGAAGCCGTGGACCCAGCTCGCGACGAACGTCGTCGTGTCCAAGTATTTCCGCGGTCCGCTCGGCACGCCGCAGCGCGAGCGCAGCGTGCGGCAGCTGATCGGCCGGGTCGTCGACACGATCCGCTCGTGGGGCGTCGCGCAGGGCTATTTCGCTACACCGGCCGACGCGGCGACCTTCGCCGACGAGCTGACGCACCTCCTGCTGCATCAGAAGGCGGCCTTCAACAGCCCGGTCTGGTTCAACGTCGGCGTCGAGCCGAAGCCGCAGTGCAGCGCCTGCTTCATTCTCTCCGTCCACGACACCATGGACTCGATCCTCGACTGGTATCGGCGCGAGGGCGTGATCTTCAAGGGCGGCTCGGGCTCGGGCGTGAACCTGTCGCGCATCCGCTCGTCGCGCGAGCGTCTCGGCGGCGGCGGTACGGCGTCGGGGCCGGTCTCCTTCATGAAAGCGGCGGACGCGTCGGCGGGCGTCATCAAGTCGGGCGGGAAGACGCGGCGCGCGGCCAAGATGGTGGTCCTGAACGTCGACCACCCGGACCTCCTCGAGTTCATCAACTGCAAGACGGAGGAGGAGCGCAAGGCGCGCGCGCTCATCGCCGCCGGGTACGACAGCTCGCTCGACGGCGCGGCGTACGGGTCGGTCGCGTTCCAGAACGCCAACAACTCGGTGCGGGTCACGGACGAGTTCATGCAGGCGGTGCTCGTCGATGGCGAGTGGCACACGCGGTTCGTCACGACGGGCGAGGTCGCCGACACGTTCCGCGCCCGCGAGGTCATGCAGGCGATCGGCGAGGCGGCGCACGCGAGCGGCGACCCCGGCATGCAGTTCGACACCACGATCAACGATTGGCACACCTGCCCGGCGAGCGGCCGCATCAATGCATCCAATCCATGCTCGGAATACATGCACCTCGACGACTCGGCGTGTAACCTCGCGTCGCTGAACTTGATGAAGTTCGTGAACGCCGCCGGCGACTTCGACGTCGCCGCGTTCCGCCACGCGGTCGATGTGCTCATCACCGCGCAGGACATCGTCGTCGACAACTCGAGCTACCCGACACAAGAGATCGAGCGCAACGCGCACGCCTTCCGCGAGCTCGGTCTCGGCTACGCCAACCTCGGCGCGCTCCTCATGTCGCTCGGCCTGCCGTACGACTCCGACGGCGGCCGGCAGTACGCGGCCGCGGTGACCGCGCTCATGTGCGGCGAGGCCTATCTGCAGTCGACGCGCATCGCCGCGGAGCTCGCCCCGTTCGGGGGCTACGCGCCGAACCGCGAGGCGATGCTGCGCGTGATCGGCAAGCATCGCGCGGCGGCGCACAAGATCGACCCGGCGCTCGTGCCGCTCGAGCTCCTGAGCGAGGCGCGGCGGGTGTGGGACGAGGCACTCGCGACCGGCGAGCGCGACGGCTTCCGCAACTCGCAAGCGACGGTGCTGGCGCCGACCGGCACGATCGCCTTCATGATGGACTGCGACACGACCGGCATCGAGCCCGACATCGCCCTCGTGAAGTACAAGAAGCTCGTCGGCGGCGGCTTGTTGAAGATCGTCAACAACACGGTGCCGCGGGCGCTGAAGCGCCTCGGCTACGAGAGCCGCCAAGTGCAGGAGATCGTCGAGTACATCGACGAGCAGGAGACGATCGAGGGCGCGCCGCATCTGCGCGACGAGGACGTCGCCGTCTTCGACTGCGCGTTCAAGCCGCAACGCGGCGCGCGCTCGATCCAGTACCTCGGCCACATCCGCATGATGGGCGCGACGCAGCCGTTCATCTCCGGCGCGATCTCGAAGACGGTGAACATGCCGGCAGATGCGACCGTTGGCGACATCGTCGAGGCCTACGTCGAGGCGTGGCGCCAGGGTCTGAAGGCGATCGCGATCTACCGCGACGGCTGCAAGCAGACGCAGCCGCTCAACACCGGCAAAGCCGTCGAGGCGGCGCCGGTGGCGGAGCCGCACCCGGTGCGGCGCCGCCTGCCGAACGACTGCGACTCGATCCGCCACAAGTTCGAGATCGCCGGCCACGAGGGCTACATCCACGTCGGCTTCTACGAGGACGGGTCGCCGGGCGAGATCTTCATCAAGATGGCGAAGGAGGGCAGCACCATCTCCGGCTTGATGGACACCATCGCGACGTTGACGTCGATGGCGCTCCAATACGGCGTGCCGCTCGAGGTGCTCGTGAACAAGTTCGGGCACGTCCGCTT
>VBKW01000399.1 GCA_005879405.1 Deltaproteobacteria bacterium | reverse complement strand
GTCTTCACCTTGACCTTACCGCCCGTCACGATGAAGCTGATGTTGACCGGGAAGTCGACGACGGTCACGTCGCCGGCGGTGCGGTCGTTGAAGGTAGTGCGGCTGACGGTCGACAGGGTGCCGGAGGCACCATCGACTTTGACGCTGCCGTCGCCCGGCGGGTACTCGATGTCCGAGCCCTTGAGCTGAATGGAGAGGTCCGCAGCGTCCGGATCAGCCGGCGTAGTCGTCGTGAAGACGTTTGACTTCTTGGCCTTGAATGCAACCGCCATGGAGCTCTTTGGTCCCCAGAGCCAGCCGTTCGGCGGGCTGCCGGCCTGCTCGTTGAACGTCTCCGGTGGCTTACATGCCGGCGCGGCGCCGCCTCCCGCGAACGTGTTCGGCGAGTTGCCGCCGACGTTGCCGCAGGAGACGAAGGCCTGGACGAAGTTGCTCTGGAACTTTCCCGCCTTCTTCGGATGTTGGAACGCGCACTGCGCGTGTGCGCTGGCCGAAAAGCCGACGACCAATGCGGCCGCGGCCAGGCCTCCTACTAGCTGCTTAATCATGGGGTACCCTCCTTCGTACGGGTGGTTGGGGATGGCGATCAGAACGGACGCTGGTGCGGTCCACGACACACCGGAGAGACGTTCGTTTGATCATCATCGGCTTTTCGTTCAGCGCTCAGCTTCCCAGGACTGCCGCTCCCGATCGCGCACACGCAAAGACAGTAGAAGTGTCGACCAAGAAACGTGATTGACTAGTGTGACACGGCACCTCGGGACGACTGTTCCTGAATGCGTCGCGACTATAAGAGCCGCGCGTTCGCCTTGTCAAGAAGAAAGTTTGGCCGCCAGTGTCGGGATCTCGAACCATATCATGCACTTGTGCGAGATCATCGCGAAGTCGCATGCAAACAGATAATCGATCTCTCACCATTGCCAGGAACAGGACCGCGCAATTTTCCCCCACTGGATGAAGCAATGGTGATGCCGTGTCCGCCGCGAAATGTGCGCTCGGAAAATCAGCCATTTACGATCGCGCGCTGTAAAATCGACGTATCAGAACGACAAAGCGTCATGCGGACGACGCTCGAGCGGCGGTTGGTGGCAGTTCGCCGACGGCGTCGCGCGCCTGTATAGGGTGGTGCGTGATTCGGTCGCTCCGTCTTCTCCTCGTCGCCCTCGGGCTCGCGGCCCTGGCGACGATCACCCCGCGCGTCGCCAACCTGAACGCCGCGCTGCCGGCACGCGTGCGCTCGGGTGATCGCGTGCATTGGATGCCGCAGGAGATCGCCGCGCTCGTCCGCGTGCTGCAAGCGGAAGGCGCGGCGCGGGCAGACGCCGCCGAGCTCGCGCAGATCGTGCACAGCGAGACGTGCGCGCTCCACCTCGATCCACTGTACGCGCTCGCGCTCATCAAGATCGAGAGCAACTTCCGCGCGAACGCCGTCTCCAAGCGCGGTGCGATCGGATTACTACAAGTGCAGCCGGGGGTCGCGCGGACGATCGCGAGGCGGTCGACGAGGCGCGCGGTCTGCGCCGAGCACCTGCGCGATCCGCAGACGAACGTCGCCGTCGGGCTGCGCTACCTGCGGCATTTGGAGCGCCAATTCCCCGACCGCGCGACGGCGCTGGCGGCATACAATCTCGGACCGACGAGCGTTCGGCGACGGCTCGCACGCGGCAAGCCGATCCCGCGGACGTACTCCGATCGCGTGCTGGCGGCGTATCGCGCGCTCGCCGAGACGACCGTCATCCCGGCCAACGCCGCGCCGTCGCCGAGCTCGTAACGAGTTCGAGCGCGCGGCGCGGCCGCGGCGCCGATCGACGTGAGCTTCCCTAGGTGGGCACCGGCTCGCCGACGGGTTTTTGCCCGTCGCCGGGACGCAGGGGATAATCGCCGCGATGCGATCGTGGGGGATCGGGGTGGGACTGGTCGCCCTGCTGATCGCTGATCCCGCCGCCGCGCTCACCGTCGACGAGCTGCCCGCAGGCAGCGTCTACACCGTGCGTGCGGTCCGCATCGAGGGGGTGAGCTTCCTCACCGCGCGTTCGCTGCGCGCCGCGATGCTGACGCAACGTCCCCCGTGGTACCAGCCGTGGAAGCGGTGGCGGAAGAAAACCGTCTTCAATCCGCAGCTCTTTCGCACCGACCTCGACCGCGTGCGGACGGCGCTGCGCGAGTCCGGGCACTACGAGGCGAGCGTGACCCACGAGCTCGAGCTCGACGGCGAGGCGATCACGATCGTGGTGCACGTCGACGAGGGGCCGGTCGCCCGCGTCGGCGTCGTCAACCTCGTCACGACGGATTTCACGCTGTCGCCGGACGAGGAGGCGCCGCTCCGCCGCGAGCTGACGTTGCAACCGAACGCGCCGTTCACCCAAGCGCAGTACGACGAGAGCCGCGCCCGTCTCGAGGCGTACTACCAGCAGCGCGGCTACGCCTACGCGAGCGTCGACAAAGCGGCGACGGTCGACGCCGCCGCGCACGAGGCGACCGTCACGTACACGATCAGGCGCTCGATCCCGGCGGTGTTCGGCGCGACGACGGTGAACGGCACGCAGACGATCGATCCCGTCCTCATCACCCGTGAGCTCCAGTATCGGCTCGGCGATCCGTACGACCCGCGCAAAGTCGAGAAGACGCAAGCGAGCGTGTTCGGACTCCATCTCTTCCGCTCGGCCGCGGTGAAGCCGGCGAACCTCGAGGCAGAGAGCGGCGTCGTCGACATCGCGATCACCGTCAGCGAAGGGCCGCCGCGCGAGGTCAAGATCGGCGTCGGGTACGGTCTCGAAGACGGCCCCCGCGGCGAGGTGCGGTGGCAGCACTACGATTTTCTCGGCGGCGGCCGGCAGCTCGGGTTTCGTCTGAAAGGATCGCTGATCACCCAGGCCGTCGAAGGCGAGTTCCGCCAGCCGTACTTTCTGAATCCACACCAAACGCTGGTGGTCCCGCTGACCCAAGAGCGCGAGGACGAGCCGGGCTTCACGAACCAGCGAATCCGGCTGGCGCCGCGCGTCGAGCGCAAGTTCCTGCCCGAGCTGCGGGCGGCGCTCGGCTACAACATCGAATACGACGACACGAGCAACGTGCCCGACGAGACCAAGGCGGCGATCGAGGGTTTCAAGGCGAGGGGGATCGTGTCGAGCGTGACCGGATTCGTCGAGCGCAACACGACCCCCGATCTGCTCGACCCGCACACCGGAAGCGTGGTGAATCTCACCGGCGAGCAGGCGGGCGGCCCCTGGGGCGGCGACTTTTCCTTCTATCGCGTCGTCTTCGAGGCCAAGCGCTACGTGCCCGTCTTCGCGACGCGCGTGATCGCCGGGCGCTTTCGTATCGGCGGCGGCGACGGCTTCGGGCACGATCACGATCTGCAAATTTTCCGGCGCTTCTTCGCCGGCGGCATCAACAGCACCCGCGGCTACGGCCGCTACAAGGTCGGGCCGCTGACCCAAAGCGGCGATCCGATCGGCGGCCGGAGTCTGCTCGAGTGGAATCTCGAGTTTCGCACGCCGCTCTACGGCGGACTCGGCGGCGTGGTGTTCTTCGACGCCGGCGAGGTGCGGATCCCACCCTTCAGCTACAACACCGGCGACCTGCAATTCGGCGTCGGGTTCGGCTTGCGCTACCAGACGATCGTCGGGCCGATCCGGGTCGATCTCGGGTTCCCCCTCGAACGGCCGCGCGGGGAAGCGGGATGGCAGGTCCACTTCAGCATCGGGCAGGCGTTCTGATGCGGCTCCGACGCGTCATGGTCCGGGGACTCGTCGGCGTCGTGGCGCTCGTCGTCGTGCTGCTCGCACTCGCCGCGGTGGTGTCGCAGACGGCGACGTTCCGCGATTGGCTGCGCCGCCAGGTCGTGACGCGCGTCAACGCCGGGCTGAACGGGGAGGTGACGATCGGACGACTCGAGGGGAACCTCGTGCAGGGCCTCGTCGTCACCGACGTGCGGTTGCGGTCGGAAGGGCGGCGCGTGCTGGCGGTGCGGCGCGTGTCCGCGGGCTACGATCTCGTGCGACTCCTCACCGGCGGCGGCCTCGTCCTGCGCGACGTCGAACTCTCCGGTCTCGCCCTCGACCTCGTCGAGGACGAGCGCGGCTGGAACGTGGCGCGGCTGTCGCCGCCTACGCCCGAGCCGCAGCAGCCGAGCACGCTCGAGGTCGTGCTCGACCGCGCGCGCCTCGCCGACGCGTCGGTCAAGGTCGTACGTCGCGCCGACGTCTGGCGCGTTCGCGACCTGCGCGTCGACGGCTCGGCGCGCTTCGGTCCGAGCGGACAGGCGCTGACGCTCGCCGCGCTCTCGGCGACGTTGCCCGGCCGCGACGTGCGCGTCGCCGAGCTCACCGGGAAGATCGTCGTCGCCGCCGACGGTGCGCTGCGCGCCGACGGCGTCCACCTCCGCACCGACGCCTCGGAGCTCCATGCCGACGCGCGCGTGCCCGGCAAGAGCGGCGGCGCTTACGACGTGAGTCTCGACGTGCCGCACCTCGCGGCAGCCGAGGTACGGCGGCTCGTCCGTGGGACGCTGCCGGCGACCGATCTCGGGCTCCGCGCGCACGTCCGCGGACCCGCCGAGTGGGCGAGCGTCGACGCCGCGCTCACGAGCGACGCCGGTGAGATCGCGCTCGACGGCAACGCCGGGCTCGGGCCGCCGCCGAGCTACGACCTCCGGACGCGTCTCACCGCCCTGAACGTCGCCGGCCTGCTCGGCCCCGCACGCCCGACCACGAACCTGAACGGCACGGTGACGTTGAAAGGGAAGGGCGCGACGCTGGAAGACGCCGCGGCGAGCGCCGCCGTCGCGCTCGAGAACTCGACGATCAGCGACCGGACGATCTCGCGCCTCTCGGTCGACGGCGAGGTCGCCGAGCGGCACCTCGCCGACGAGCGCTACGATCTCCACCTCACGACGCGCGCCCTCGATCCGGCGCCGCTCGTCGGCCGCCCCGATCTGCACGCGCAGCTGAGCGCGACCGCGACGCTCGCCGGCACCGGCTTTCGGCCGGACACCGCGCGCGCCGAGGCGCACCTCGCCATGACCCGGAGCACGATCGAGCAAGTGGAGGTCGCGAGCGCGAAGGCGGATCTACGGGCGACGAATGGCACGCTCGCGATCGATGCGCTGCGCGTCGACGCGAGCGCCGTCCAGCTCGAGGCGTCGGGCACGGTCGCCGTCGGGTCGCAGCCGACGGCGGCGACGGGCGCGTTGCAGTACCGCGTCCGCGCGTCCGATCTCGCGCCCGTCGGTCGCATCGTCGGCGCCGGGCCGCTCGCCGGCAGCCTCGCCGTCGAGGGCACCGCGAACGGCGGCCTCGGGAATCTCGGCGTGCGGGCGACGATCGACGGCCGGCAGCTCGCGGCCGGCGGCGCCGTCGTCGGGACGCTCGCTGGCCACGTCGCCGGCGACGGCATCGGCGGTGCCCGCGCGCGCGCCGACGTCGACGCGCATGCGAACGACGTGCACGCCGCGGGTCGCCACTTCGCGACCCTCGACGCGAGCGGCCATTGGGAGCAGCAAACGGCGACACGATCGATGGCGACTGCAACACTGCATGCGCAGGAGGACGCGCGGCATCTCCACGAGGTCGTGCTCAGCGCCGCGCTCGACCCCTCGGAGCGGCGGGTGACGATCTCGTCGCTGCGGCTCGATCTCGGTGACGACACGTGGCGCGCCGAGGGGACGCCGGTCGTGACGCAGCGGGGGACGCGGGTCGCCATCGATCGCCTGGCGCTGCGCTCGACGCGCGGTCTCGTCAGCATCGACGGCGAGGCGGGCACGACCGGCGCGCAGAATCTCGATCTGCGTCTGGAAGGGTTCGATCTCGCGACCTTCGAGAAGAACCTGCAAACGAAGGTGAGCGGCAGTCTGTCGGCGACGGCGCACCTCGGCGGCTCGGCCGCGGCGCCCGACGTGCAGGCGCACGTCACGATCGCGGCGCCGACCGTCGAGCAAGTACGCTACGAGTCCGCGGCGGTCGAGGCGACGATCGGCGGCGGTCGCGCCGCGGTGACGGCGCGGGTCGTGCAGGCCGGGCCGCGCCAGCTCGCGCTCGATGCGTCGTCGCCGGTTCGTCTGTCGTTGTCGCCGTTCACGTACGCCGCGTCCGGCGCCCTCGCCGGTACACTGCGCGCCGATGCGATCGACCTCACGTTTCTCGGTCCGTTCCTTCCGCAGGTCTCGAAGCTCGCCGGCGTGCTGAACGCCGACCTCGCGCTCGGCGGCAGCGTCGCTGCGCCGGAGGCGCGCGGGCCACTCGCGATCACCGGCGGGCGCGCGTACGTGGTGCCCGCCGGCCTCACGTACGATCCCGTCGAGGTGCGGCTCACGCTCGAGGGCACGGCGGTCTCGATCGACACGCTCAGCATCACGAGCCGCAAGGGCACGCTGCGCGGCGGTGGCAACGCCCGGATGGGCAGCGAAGGCGCGGCGATGGACGCCCGCTTCGAGCTCGACCGCTTCCCGCTCTTCGCCAACGAGTACGGCGAAGGCGTCGTGAGCGGCTGGGTGTGGCTCGCCGGCACGACCGCCGCGCCGGTCGTCGAGGGCTCGCTCACGACCAACCGTTTCGTGCTCCTCGTCCCCGAGCAGCTCCCCGGGTCGGTGCGGCCGCCCGATCCGACGATCACCGTCGTCGCCGCAGGCGCCGCGAAACCGCAGCCGATCGCGGCGACCGAGCCCGCCGGACCGCCAGCGCCGCCGGTGCCGCCGGCGCCGAAGCCCGGTGTCTACGATCGCGCCGCGATCACCGTCCAAATCGACATCCCGCGCGACGCGTGGATCCGCCGCTCCGACACCGACGTCGAGCTGCGCGGCTGGATGACGGCGTGGAAGAAGCCAGAGCAGGAGCTCGCGCTCGCGGGCGTCATCGACACGGTGCGCGGGTGGTACACGTTCCAAGGCAAGACGTTCACCGTCGAGGAGGGTCGGGTCAGCTTCACCGGGCAGGATTTCAATCCCGTCCTGGAGCTCACCGCGCGCTACACCGCCGGCGACTACACGGTGCGGATCAAGATCGGCGGCACGCTCGCGAAGCCGACGCTGACGCTCGAGAGCGAGCCGGCGCTGGAGCAGGCGGACATCCTGTCCGTCCTGCTGTTCGGCAAGCCGGCAAACGAGCTCAGCAAGGGCGAGTCGGCGGGCTTGCGCGAGCAGGCGATCGGCGTTGCGAGCAGCTACGTCGCCAAGGGTCTCACCCAGTCGGTGGGGAGGGCGCTCGGCGTCGACGTCCTGCAATTTCAGACCGGCGGCCAAGGGGTCCAAGGTGCGTCGGTATCGGTCGGCAAGTACGTCGCGCCGAACGTCTTCGTCACGCTTGCACACCGCTTCGCGAAGCAGGGCGTTCAGGAGGTCCGCGTCGAGTACAGCTTTCGGCCGCACTGGAGCGTCGAGAGCTCGAGCGACACGGTCGGCGAGACCGGTGTCGACGTCTTCTGGAAGAGGCGATACTAAGATGGCTGGTCCTCGACTATTCACCAGAAGCGGGGCATAAGCTCGATCAACTTGCCTTCAAGACGATCCAAGAAATCCCCCGCGAAACCCGTCGCCTCCGCGCGCGGCATCAAGACCCCTGCCGCGACGTCCGCGAATACCGTGAAGACCGACGGGAAAAAACGCGTCGCCGCTCGCGCTCCGCGCGCGCCGTCGGGCGCTGCGGGACACGTCGCGGAGACGGCACGGGCCGCGGACACGGGTCGCGAGGAAATCTCCCTCGACTTTCTACCTACTCGTGCGCCGGCGGCGCCGCGTTCCGGACCGCGCTACGCGGTCTTCATCGACGTCGAGAACACGAGTAGCGAGATCGATCTCGTCCGCGTCCTCGAGGACCTGAACATCGATCGCGCGAAAACCGATCTCACCGCCGTCGGCAACTGGCGCGTCGTCGGCCAGCAGCTCGGCCGGATGCTGGCGCAGCGTGGCGCGCACCTCGTCCACAGCGCCCCGGCGCCGCGCGTTCCCGATTGGAGCGATCTCTGGATCGCGGTGACCGCCGGCATGTGGCTCGGCCGCGCCGCGCCCGGTGACGCGCTCGACATTCTGTCCGACGATCGCGCCTTCGACGCCGTCGGCGACGCCGCGGCGCGCCTCGGGGTGAAGTTCCGTCGGATCACCTATCGCACCGCCGGGGCGCTCGCCGAGCGCGCAACCGCCGAGGACGGCGGCGGCAAGCGGCGCCGACGACGGCGCCGTCACGGCGAGGGCGGCGGGCACGCAGCGCATGCGCCTGCGGCGCACGCGCACCACGCGCAGCAGCCAGCGCCGCCACTGGCGAGTGACGAAGAGCGCCACGCGGCGTCGCTCGATCAGATCCGCGCCGCGATCGCGCGTCTCACCGCCTCCGATCCGCCGCGCGGCGTGAGCCTCGACACGCTGACGCTCGCCCTCAAAGCCGAGGGCTTCCAGCGCCCGCCGGGCTCGCCGCGCTTGGTGACGCGTCTGCGCCGGATCAAAGACGTCGAGATGCTGCCGAACGGCCGCGTCCGTCTCGTCGGCGAGACCGCGGAGATCGTCTCCGCCGCCGTCGAGGGTACGTACGACGCCGCACCCGCCAGCACTCCGGACGCGCCGGCGGCCACCGGCAAAGTAGCCGCTTCGAATGGTGGAGTCGCACCCGCCGCTTCGGCTACGAAGCCGGCCGCCAAGCGCCGCTCCCGCCGCCGCGGCGGCCGCGGCCGCCGCGGCGGCCGCCGCCGCGCCGCCGGCGCCCCGGAGAGCGCCGGGTAGGTAAGGCGACACGTCTCGGAGTGCCCGCTCCCGAAGGCCGGCGTTCCGAGAGATCCGGAACCGGTGCTCCCGCCTTCGTGACGGCGTCCGGCAGCGCGCCACCGCGCCGCTGAACGTGCTGCGCCCCGCGCCGGCGTCCGGGAGTGTCGTCGCCTGCACCCGTGGTGCGCAAACCTACCCTCTTGCGCACGTCGGGTGCGGGCGCCGACACTCCCGGACGCCGGCACGTGGACGCCTTCGTTCAGTGACCCGGTCGCGCGGCTCGGCGCGCTACTCGGGAATCCCCGGCGCCGTCATCCGCAACGGATCGAGGATGCGTGCGAGCGCGTCCTCGGGCAGCACTCCGCGCTCGCGCGCGATCTCGCGGACGGTCTTGCCGGTCGCGAACGACTCCTTGGCGATCGCCGCCGCCGCGTCGTAGCCGATCGCGGGCGCGAGCGCGGTGCACATCGCGAGGCTCTGCTCGATCGTCGCCGCGCAGCGCTCGCGGTTGGCGGTGATGCCGGTGACGCAGCGATCGGCGAACGCGCGCACCGCGTTGGCGAGGATGCGGATGCTCTCGAGGAGCTCGTAGGCCATGACCGGCATCATCACGTTGAGCTCGAAGTTGCCCGCCTGCCCGGCGACGGTGATCGTTGCGTCGGCGCCGATGACGAATGCCGCCGCTTGGAGGAGCGCCTCGGCCATCACCGGGTTCACCTTGCCGGGCATGATCGACGACCCGGGCTGAGTCGGCGGGAGGTTGATCTCGCCGAGACCGCAGCGCGGACCCGATCCGAGCCAGCGCACGTCATTGGCGATCTTCGTGCAGCTGACAGCGACGGTCTTGAGCGTGCCCGACAGCTGCACGACCCCGTCCTTCGCGGCCTGCGCCTCGAAGTGGTTCGTCGCCTCGCGAAACGGCACGCCGGTGCGCTCGGCGATGACCGCGATCGCGCGCCCGGCGAACGACGGATGCGTGTTCAGGCCGGTGCCGACGGCGGTGCCACCGAGGGCGAGCTCTTCGAGACCATGGGCGGTGGCGCGCACGCGCTCGATCGCGAGCTCGATCTGGCGCGCATAGCCGCCGAACTCCTGACCGAGGCGAATCGGCGTCGCGTCCTGCAGGTGCGTGCGCCCGATCTTCACGACGTCGTCGAATTCGACCGCCTTGTGCGCCAATGCGTCGCGCAAGCTGCCGAGGGCGGGCACGAGGTCATCCTCGATCGCGGCGCGCGCCGCGACGTGCATCGCCGTCGGGATGACGTCGTTCGACGACTGCCCCATGTTGACGTGGTCGTTCGGGTGGACGGCGCTGCCGAGGCGCGTCGTGGCGCGCGTCGCGATCACCTCGTTGGCGTTCATGTTCGTCGAGGTGCCGGAACCGGTTTGGAAGACGTCGACGACGAAGTGGTCGTCGAGCGCGCCGCTCGCCACCTCGTTCGCGACGGCGCGGATGGCGCCCGCGACCGCGGGATCGAGGAGCCCGAGCTCCTGATTCGCGAGCGCCGCCGCCTCCTTGATGAGGCCGAGCGCGTGGAGAAACCGGCGCGGGAAGCGGTAGCCGCTGATCGGGAAGTTCTCGACCGCTCGCTGCGTCGACGCGCCGTAGAGCGCGTGCGTCGGGACGCGCATCTCGCCCATGGAGTCACGCTCGATCCGGGTGTCGTCGGCCATGGCCTACCTCCGGCGGCTCGATGTCTATCGAATGGCATCCGCCATTGCACGTGGCCGATCACGCACATACACGCCCGCGGGCGCGTCATCGGCTGTAACCCCGCTGCGGCCGCCGGGTGCGTTCCGAGCCCCGGCCGCGGGCGCGCTTTGACAGCGTCCGACGAGCCTTCCTATAACGAAGCCCCGTGGTCGCGCTCCGGATCGACCGGTCGCGCGGCCGCGGTTTTTTTTGCGAGTGCTCCCGTCATGTCCAACGATCGTCCACACGTCGTCGCCGTCATTCCGGCGCGGTACGACTCCACGCGTCTGCCAGGGAAGGCGCTGGCGTCGATCGGCGGCACGCCGATGATCCAGCACGTCTACGAACGCACGCGCCGCGCCCGCGGCGTCGCGCGGACGCTGGTCGCGACCGACGACGCGCGCATTGCCGACGTGGTCCGCGCCTTCGGCGGCGAGGTCGCGATGACCGGCGCGCACGCGACGGGCACCGATCGCGTCGCCGCCGTCGCCGCCGACCTCGCTGCGGACGTGATCCTCGACGTCCAAGGTGATCTGCCGCGCATCGACCCGGAGGCGCTGGCGGCATGCGTCGCGCCGTTCGCCGATCCCGCCGTCGAGATGGCGAGCCTCATGACGCCGCTGCGCGACGCCGACGAATGGCGCAGCCCGCACGTCGTGAAGGTCGTGACCGACGCCGACGATTTCGCGCTCTATTTCTCGCGCAGCCCGATTCCCTATTGGCGCGGCGCGCGCGCCGCGGCGGCGCTCGGCTATCGGCATCTCGGCCTCTATGCGTGGCGGCGCGCGACGCTCCTCGCGCTCGCCGCGGCGCCGCGCTCGCGGCTGGAATGCGCGGAAGAGCTGGAGCAGCTGCGCGCGCTCGAGCGCGGCATCCGCATCAAGATGGTTTTCGTTGACAGTGCCGGGCCGGAAGTAGATACAGCGGAGGACCTCGAGCGCGTTCGGCACTTGGTGGAGGGCGAGGGATGAGCGGAAAGAGCGCCAAGACCAAGTTCATCTTCGTGACCGGCGGAGTCGTCTCCTCGCTCGGGAAAGGCCTCGCATCGGCGTCGCTCGGCGCCCTGCTCGAGAGCCGCGGCCTCAAGGTCACGCTCGTCAAGATGGACCCGTACATCAATGTCGACCCGGGAACGATGAACCCGTTCCAACACGGCGAGGTCTTCGTCACCGACGACGGCGCCGAGACCGACCTCGACCTCGGCCACTACGAGCGCTTCGTGTCGACGCCGATGACGCGGAAGAACAACATCACGACCGGCCGCGTCTACCAGACCGTCATCGAGAAGGAGCGCCGCGGCGATTATCTCGGCGCGACGGTGCAGGTGATCCCGCACATCACTGACGAGATCAAAACCCGCATCCTCGCCGCCGCCGAAGGTGCCGACGTCGTGATCGGTGAGATCGGCGGCACCGTCGGCGACATCGAAAGCCTGCCGTTCCTGGAAGCCGTGCGCCAGTTCCGCGCCGACCGCGGGCGGGAGAACGTCGCCTATGTGCACCTGACGCTGGTGCCGTACATCGCGACGGCGCACGAGCTGAAGACGAAGCCGACGCAGCACAGCGTGAAGGAGCTGACCGGCCTCGGCATCCAGCCCGACGTGCTCCTCTGCCGCACCGACCGCCTGCTCGACAAGAAGCTGAAGGCGAAGATCGCGCTCTTCTGCAACGTCGAGGACAACGCGGTCGTGACGGCGAAGGACGTGAGCTGCATCTACGAGCTGCCGATGGTCTTCCACGACGAGGGCTTCGACGAGCGCATCGCGGAACGCCTCAACATCTGGACCGGCGCGCCGAACCTCGGCCGCTGGAAGAAGATCGCGAACGTCGCGAAGAATCCGAAGGAACGCGTCCGCATCGCGGTCGTCGGCAAGTACGTCGACGTCGTCGACTCGTACAAGAGCCTGAACGAGGCGCTCGCGCACGGCGGCCTCGCGAACGAGTGCGCCGTCGATCTCGAGTACGTCGACTCGGAGGTCGTGGAGAAGGACGGCCTCGGCGCGGTCCGCGAGGCCGACGGCGTGCTGGTGCCGATGGGCTTCGGCCCCCGCGGTACCGAGGGCAAGATCGCGGCCGTCCGGTGGGCGCGCGAGCAGCGCGCGCCGTTCTTCGGCATCTGCTTCGGTATGCAGATGGCGGTGATCGAGTTCGCGCGCCACGTCTGCGGGCTGAAAGGCGCGAACTCGAGCGAGGTCGACCCCGATTCGCCGCATCCGGTGATCGATCTCATGACGACGCAGAAGGGGCTCACGCACAAGGGCGGGACGATGCGCCTCGGCGCGTACCCGTGCGTTCTCGGCGACGGCTCGGTGGCGGCGAAGATATACGGCAAGAAGAAGATCAGCGAGCGACATCGTCATCGCTACGAGTTCAACAACGCGTACCGCGAGCAAATCGAACAGCGCGGGATGCGGCTCTCCGGCCTCTCCCCCGACGGGACGCTCGTCGAGGTGGTCGAGATCGCCGACCATCCGTGGTTCGTCGGCTGCCAGTTCCATCCCGAGTTCAAGTCGCGGCCGCTCGAGTGCCACCCGCTGTTCCGCGGCTTCATCCGCGCCGCCTTGCAGCACAAGCTGCGTGCCCACGAGACGTTGCCCCTGCGTGGCATGCGCGCCGCGCGACGATGACGTCACAGCCCGGCGACGCCGCGCGCGCGCCGCGCTCGGTTGTGGTCGGGCCGGTCACGTTCGGGGCGATGCGGCCGCTCGCGCTCATCGCCGGGCCGTGTGTGATCGAGAGCCGCGACTCGACCTTGCGCCACGCGGAGCGATTGCGTGACGTCGCGAAGCTGCTCGAGGTGCAGTTCGTCTTCAAGTCGTCCTTCGACAAGGCGAACCGTACCTCGCGCGCTGGTCTCCGCGGTCCGGGTCTCGACGCGGGGCTCGCGATTCTCGCCGAGGTGCGACGCGAGATCGGCGTGCCGGTCCTCACGGACGTTCATGAGAAGGAGCAGGTTGCCGCCGTCGCCGAGGTCGTCGACGTGCTGCAGACGCCGGCGTTCCTCTGCCGCCAAACCGACTTCATTGCCGCGGTCGCCGCGGCGGGGAAGCCGGTGAACATCAAGAAAGGCCAGTTCCTCGCCCCCGACGAGATGGAGCACGTGATCGTCAAAGCGACGGCAACCGGCAACCACCAGGTGCTCGTGACCGAGCGCGGCGCCACGTTCGGCTATCACAATCTCGTCTCCGACATGCGCGCGCTCGCGATCCTCGCCCGCTTCGGCTACCCCGTGGTCTTCGATGCCACGCACAGCGCGCAGCTTCCCGGAGGCGCCGGCGGCGCGTCCGCTGGGCAGCGCGAGTTCGTGCCCGTCCTGGCGCGCGCCGCGGTCGCCGCCGGTGTCGCGGGGATCTTCATGGAGGTGCATGAGGATCCCGACCGGGCGCAAAGCGACGGCCCGAACTCGCTCCGCCTCGCCGATCTGCCGGACCTGCTCGCGACGCTGGTTGCGCTCGACCGCGTCGTGAAGGAGCGTCGCGCGTGATGCGCGGCCGAGCACGGGCGGCGAAAGCCCGCACCGTTGGCGCGAGGCCGGCCGCTGCCGCGGGGCGGGCTGCGCATCCCAGTGTCGCGCACGCGCGGCGCGTCCTCGGGATCGAGGCTGCGGCGATCGCGGCCCTCGCCGGGCGTCTCGGTGACGGGTTCGCCGATGCGATCGAGCTGATCGCACGCTGCGCCGGCAAGGTCGTCGTCACCGGCATGGGGAAGTCGGGCCACGTGTGCCGGAAGATCGCCGCTACGCTCGCCTCGACCGGGACGCCGGCGTTCTTCCTCCACGCCGGCGAGGCGCTGCACGGCGATCTCGGCATGCTCGAGCGCACCGACCTGGTCCTGGCGATCTCGAACAGCGGCGAGACCCAGGAGATTCTCGACCTGCTGCCGATCCTGAAGCGGCTCGGTCTGCCGCTCGTCGCGATGACCGGCGGTCTCGACTCGACCCTCGCGCGCGCTGCCGACGTCGTTCTCGACGTCGGCGTCGCCGAGGAAGCGTGTCCGCTCGGCCTCGCGCCGACGGCGAGCACGACGGCGACGCTCGCGATGGGCGACGCGCTCGCGGTCGCCCTTTTGCAGCACAGGGGATTCCGCGCCGAGGACTTCGCGGCGCTGCATCCGGCGGGGACGCTCGGGCGCAAGCTGCTGAAGGTCGCGGACGTGATGCACCGGGGAGCCGAGCTGCCGATCGTGCGCGAGGACACGCCGTTCAAGGAGACGATCGTCGAGATGACGTCGAAGCGGCTCGGCTTGACCGGCGTCGTCGACGTGCACGGCGTGCTCGTCGGAGTGATCACCGACGGCAACATCCGGCGTGCCTTCGAGCGCCTGCCGGACGTCCAGCGCGCGCTCGCCCGCGACCTCACGACGCGCGCGCGCCGCGACAGCATGACCGGCCCGCCGAAGACGATCGACGCCGACGCCCTCGCGGCGAAGGCGCTCGCGGTGATGGAGCAGCACGCGATCACGTCGCTCTTCGTCGTCGACGCCGCCGGACGGCCGACCGGAGTCGTCCACCTGCATGATCTCCTCCGTGCGAGGGTCGTCTAGACGCGCGTTGCGCGCGCCGACCCGGTCGGTCGCGGCGGCGACACCGCGTCCGCGCCGCGACCCGCAGGTGACGGCCCGCACGTGGGCGAGCGTCGTCGGCGAGCGCACGCGATGAGACGGTCCGCAAGCGCGGGCGCCGAGGCCGCGCCGCTCCCGCGCCGCCACCGTCCGCTCGTCGTCCGACGGCTGCGCCGGGCGCTGCGGCAGTCGCGCGACACGCTCTTGGCGGTCACGATCGTCGTGCTGTTCGTCGCGCTGCGCCTGCTGCCGCTCCGGCCGGCGGTCGCGGTCACGGGCGCACTCGTCGGGGCGATCGCGCCGTGGCTCGGCAAGTCGTGGCGTCTCGCAACGGCGCACCTCGAGCTGGCGTTTCCCGAGTTGCCCGCGGAGCAGCGGCGCGCGATCGCGCGGGCGGCGTTCGCGAACGTCGGGCGCTCGTTCGTCGAGGTGGCGAAGCTCGCGACCATCCGCGCCATGCTCGAACGCTACGTCTCGGTCGAGGGGGTCGAGCACATGCACGCGGCGCTCGCAGAAGGCAACGGCGCCCTCGCGATCACCGGTCACGTCGGCAACTGGGAGCTGCTCGCGGCGGCGTGCGCGGCGATCGGACTCCCCGTCGACGTGATCGGCCGGCGGCCGCACAACGCGGCGCTCAACCATCTGCTCGTCGCGATGCGCGCGCGGAGCGGCGTGACGACGATCGAGCGTGACAGCCCGCACGCGGGGCGCGCCATCTTACGGACGCTGCGCGCGAATCGGATCCTCGCGCTGCTGATCGACCAGGACACGCGCGGCCCACGCGTCTTCGTGCCCTTCTTCCGCCGGCCGGCGGCGACGCCGAGTGGGGTGGCGGCGCTGGCGCTGCGCACGCGGGCGCGCGTCGTCGCGGTCTTCATCCATCGCCGCAGCGAAGGCGGGCACCTCATCCGCTTCTTGCCGCCGTTTCCTCCGGCCGACGCCGATCGTGACGACGTCCAGAGCCTCACCAATGCCTATACGGCCGCGATCGAGGCGGAGATCCGCGCCTACCCGGAGGAATGGGTATGGTGGCACCGCCGGTGGCGCCGCCGACCGCTCGCGTTCGACGCGCCTTCACCGATTCCGTAGCTTTACTAGTCGGATTTACGATGGTATTTTTCTTGCATGCCCCTCGAGCGCTGGCGTGCCCTCTCTGCTCGCCGCCGGGCCCGATGGGGCCTCGGCTTGGCGCTCGTCGTCCTGCTCGGCGCCGTCGGCGTCCAGCTCGTGCGCTCCCAATGGCAGCAGCACCTCCGCGGTCTCCGCAGCGCGCAGCTCGACTTCCTG
>VBKW01000398.1:4331-6971 GCA_005879405.1 Deltaproteobacteria bacterium | reverse complement strand
CGGAGTTCTCCATGAAGACCTCCTACGATGTACGAGCTCGGGGAGAGTGTGCGGCGCGCTGAGTGCACCGCCCTACGGTCTGCGCGTGGGAGCTATGCGCGGGCGAACAGTAGAGCTGAAGCTGGAGGTACTCTGCGCCAAGCGTTACCGAACTGTCAAGGAAATATCTTAGGACAGCACCCGTCGGCGCGAAGGAGGGAGCGGACAGGCGTGTCCGTTTTCGACACGCACTCGCACGGCGACACGGCGCGTTAGAAGCCGCCTGCTAACGGATCGCGTACCAACAAAATGTGTAAGTCGGAGAGCTGGAGCGTGAGTGGTCACGCCGCGCGCGAGCCGCTCGGCCAGTGGGGTACTCACGCGGCGGCCCTGACGCTCCTGCCAGGTGGTCGCAAGCTGCGTAGTCCGCCCGCAGAACTCGGGTCACCTTTCGGTCAACCACCTCACACCCAACGACCGCCGATCACGTACCATCGGTACACGGCCGGCCTGCGCGCGCTCGCGGAGCGCGAAGGTACCCCGCTCTTCTGACCACGCACGTCGGCGGCGGCGCGCGCGCGGCTTGCGTGACACCCCGGTCAGCCGCCGAGCTCTTCACGGCGGGCGTGGCGCTCCACGAGTTCCTCGAGCTCCTCGAGCGAGACGTCACTCCCACGGATGAACTGCACGGGCAGCAGGCTGTACGGCAGCGCGGTGAGCATCTCGCCAGGGTGGCGGCGTCCGTGCGCGCGCGGCGGTGTCGAGGGAATCTGCCAATAGTATGGTGGCGGCACCTCGCCATCATAGGCGCGCGCCAGCTCGCGAGCGAGATCGCGCGCGGCATGTGTGCCGAGGTTGGACGTCATGGTCACTGTCCTCCTTGGATCATTCGACGATAGGGGCGACGATCGATAGTTGTCAATGAAATTATGAGACAGTGGCTACTCGAGTTGAGTGAGCAGCGCGCGACGTGATCGCGTCCGACGCCCACCCGCCTAGGATGAACGGCGTTGCCGCACGAACGCGAACAACCCAGCCACGGCAGCGTCGCGTCGGCTCGCGCGGAGCGTCGCCGTGTCCGGCCTGAGCTGCACGGCGCGTGGATGCCGAAGACGCCGCCGCGGGACAACTGCACGCAACGGCTACACGAATGGCACCGCGTCAGGCGCAACGCGTCGGCGTTGCGGCTTCCGTGGTCGCGATGCCGCGCATGCGCGCACCACGACCGCTGTGACGTGTCGGCAGCTTCACCGCAGACGCTCCGCGCGCCTGCCATCGCAGCAACCCGCGCGCGAGGTACGTCGGTTCGAGCCGGAGTGCTTGACATACGCCCACGAACGAGAACGCTTCGTCACCGCCGTCAATGCGGCGAATCCACCGCTCCGCGTCTGCCGCGCCCTTCGAGCCGCGCCGCGAGAGCTGCAGTGCGGCGTCGAGGAGTACGGCCGCGATGAGACGGCATTCGGGTGATCTTGGCCTCTGGCCGGCCATCGTATCGAACAGTTGCGACGGCAGCAGCACCTCAGGCGGCGCGCCGGCGCCCTTGCGGCGTGCCATCCGCTACTCCGCCGTGCGTGCGCGGTGCCGCGTTCGCGCAGGGGTGCTGCGTTGGTGCCCCGATCGCATCGCCGCCTCCCGAGCCCACAGCCGGGCGCGATGCGTATGGTCACCCGCCTCTTCTACGGACCGCTCGACGCGGGGCCGCTCCCAAAGCCGAGGCGTCGCCGGACGCCGGTCTGGTGTCTGCATGGACCACCTGATGGGTGGGCTCGAGAAGGAAGGAAGGGGCGCGCGGAACGCGCTACCGACGCGCCGCTCCGCAGAGCCGTGCTCGGGGCGAAGGATCGATGACACTGAGCGTACGCCCTGTCGCGCGCGCAACGCAATCGAAATCGCCGCGTCGAAATCCGGTCACTCGCAGGCCGGACGGCTCCCGTGGACGTGCGACCACGACGGGCGTGCCGTTGTGTTTTTGTGATCCGCCGAAGCGCTGCTGGCGAAATTCGGGGCGGGCGGTGCACGTCGCGCGATCGAAGGTGAGCGGCGCGCGAGACGACGCACGAGTCTCGGTTCGCGGCTGACCGTGCGCGTGTCGTCGGCGCCCTACGCATGCTCGCCGAGCAGCTCGAGGCGCGCGTTGACGAGGTAGCCGGTTAGTTTGTGGGGTGGTTCTCGACGGGATATACGGATCGTAGCTTCAGCTCTGCGGTTCGCCCGCGTACGGCTCCCACGCGCGGATCACAGGGCGGCGCGCTACGCGCCGCGGCCCCCTCCGAGCCCTCCACAGGTGTAGGAGATCTTCATGGAAAACTCCGTGGAGTTCTCGGATGGACAGGTGTTGCTCGATCCCGGTGTGAGCGTGATCTGTCGCGATGGAGTGCACGCCGCTCGACTGACCGAGACCCAAGGCGCGGAGTTGCCCCTGTCCTTTCCGCGCGCTCTTGCGGAGCGACGATTGGCCGATCGGGCTGCCGCCCCGACTTCCCCGGCGTGAGAGACGACGGCATGACCGCGACCCGCGGCTACGAGACGCTCTTTCATCGGCACGGGAACAATCCGATTTTGACCGCGGCGGACTGGCCCTATCCGGCGCATTCCGTCTTCAACGCCGGCGCCACGCGGCTGCAGGACGGCACGACGTTGCTACTCTGCCGGGTGGAG
>VBKW01000398.1:0-4309 GCA_005879405.1 Deltaproteobacteria bacterium | reverse complement strand
TCGACGGATGGGTGATCGACGAGGAGCCCACGCTCCGGCCGGACCCGGAGCACTATCCCGAGGAGCTGTGGGGGATCGAGGACCCACGGATCACGTACACCGACGAGCTCGGCACGTACGCGATCGCCTACACCGCCTTCAGCAAAGGGGGGCCGGGCGTCGCGCTCGCGCTCACCGAGGATTTTCGTCGCTTTCAGCGCCTCGGGCTGATCATGCAGCCCGACGACAAAGATGCGGCCCTACTGCCGCGGCGGATCGATGGCAGCTTCGCGCTGGTGCACCGGCCGATGACGGACTTCGGAGCGCACGTGTGGATCTCGTTCTCGCCGGATCTCCGCAACTGGGGGAGTCACACGCTGCTGTTGCCGGCCCGCAAGGGCGGGTGGTGGGACGCGAACCAGGTCGGGCTCTCGCCGCCGTTGATCGAGACGCCCCGAGGGTGGCTGATGCTCTATCACGGCATCCGCCACACGCCGGCCGGGTGTCTCTATCACCTCGGCGTCGCGCTTTTCGCGCTCGACCAGCCGGAGCGGTGCCTCGCGCGTGGCGATTCGTGGATCTTCGGTCCGGAGGCGCCCTACGAGCGCACGGGAGACGTCGGCAACGTCACGTTTCCCTGCGGCTCCACGCTCGGCGCCGACGGCGATACGATCAACCTCTACTACGGGGCGGCGGACACCAGCCTGGCGCTGGCAACGGGGAGCATCCGCGAGCTGCTCTCCTGGCTCGACAAGCACGGGAGCGTGTAGTGGTCGAAGCGACTCCGCCCAGCGCGCGACGGGAGGACGACATCGCGTTGATCGACACGTGGAAGAAAGAAGGTCACTACCGATGGTCTGCGAGGTAGCGGCGTGCGGTGGCGTGACGGAGGGGACGCTGGTGGCGGTCCGGGCTGCCTTCGAGAGCAGGCGCGGGGGAGACGCAATGCCGAAGTCCGATGTGCTGAGCGTCCTCATCGCGTCACTCATCGAAGGGCAGTACTTCGAAACGCTCGCGACCAAGCTCACCGAAGACCTGTTCGAGACCTGGAAGGACGGGGTGCTGGATGCGCTCACCGGGATTCAGGGAGTCCGGTCGAAGCCGCTGCGCGAGATTGCTATCAAGGCGATGGATAACGTGCAGCGCGCCACGGACTTCACTGCGAAGGTGAAGCTGCTCAACGGCTACCTGCGGACGGCGATTCACCTGACCAAGAAGGGATAACAGTCCCGAGTTCAAAATGAGTCCCTACCTACCGATGATCCCGAGGCGCAGCGCGCCGGGCAGTTGAGTCTTGCGGTTACCGATGAGTTTCAAACTGGAACGCAGCAAGGCATCGTACTTTGCCGACTTCGTGGTCTACCCAGCAGCCGTTTTCGCTTCTGGATTCCTGCTATGCGTGGCGCCGCGAGGTGAACGGCCGCATGTCGCTGTAGCAGTACTGAGCGGCCTGATTGGCTGGAGCCTGCTCGAATATGCCCTGCATCGCTTCATTTTGCATGGTCTTGAGCCGTTTCGAAGTTGGCACGCAGAACATCACAACCGACCGCATGCGTTGATCGGGACGCCAACCGCCGTCAGTGCCACCGCAATCATCGTGTTGATATTTGTACCGGCGCTCCTGATCAGTGGTCTTTGGCTGGGGACAGGCCTCACGCTCGGAGTGACTGCAGGCTACCTCGGATACGCCTGCACTCACCATGCGATTCACCACTGGCACACGGAATCGGCGTGGTTGAAACACCGCCAGCGACTTCATGCGCTGCATCATCATTCGAGAGCGGCGTGCCAGTTCGGCGTGATCACCTCGGTTTGGGATTATGTGTTTGGAAGCCGATATCGACTTTATGTCGACCTCGCACGCCCCACCGTGCGTCCCGGGTGAACCATCTCCGCAGCCTTCGCGCACCAACGACGCGATCTCGACGAAAATCGGCGGATTCGGACAGCGCGTCCGCAATGGAACGAAACCGGACAGCAACGCGCGGCATCAGGTGGCCCGCCCTGCGTGCGCGCGTCCGATCCCGCTTGATCCATCGGTGAGAGGCGCTGGGTGTCTTCAGATGCAGCCTGTTACCCGTCGCTCGCATCACCGGCGCTGTTGGGAACCGGCTTGCCGCTCACGCGCAGCTTCAGCTCCTTGCCGGGCTTGAAAAACGGCACCCACCGTTCGGGCAACGCTACGGGCGCGCCAGTCCTGGGGTTGCGGCCCTCGCGCGCGGGTCGACGCCTGACGACGAAGCTGCCGAAGCCACGAATCTCGATGCGCCTGCCGTGTGCCAGTGCGTCGGCCATGCTGTCCAATACCAGGTTCACTACGACCTCCGCCTCTCCACCAGACAGACGTGGGTAGCGTGTCAGAATCTCGTCGATCAGGTCCCGCTTGGTCATTGATCGGGGATAACTCACTTGGCTATCAATAACCCGGCCCTGGCCCGTTCAGGGGGCCCGTCAACCGAGCAGGGCAGTCCCAGCGTCGGCTTGCTCCTTTCCTGGAGCGCTCCGACTGCTCGCACGCCGCCCGCGATTCGGCGCGCAGTTGCCGCGCTCGTTCCATCACCCAATTGGCAGCGCGGCGGAGCTGCTGTAGCTCCAGCCGCAAGCTTCGACACAGCTCGACAAGTGCCTCGTGTTCTTCACGTTGTCGAGCGTTGCGCACCCAACGTATAGTAGCGGGCTTTGGGCCGCTCGCGAAGGAGAAGCCCCGCAGTTGATCGCTCCATACTGCCCCTGGTTCGCTCCGCCTGAGTGCATTCACGGCAACGACTCCGGCGCTCGCGCCATGAGATAGGCTCGGCGGGTGTGTAACGAGGCGTTGTATCCTCCGGTGACCCAACCGACGATGAGACGCCCAAGCTGATCGAAAGGAGGTACGTCGACGGTGCAACCCGAAACGGCGAGATGGTTGGACGAGAGCCGGGGCAGCTTCGGTACTGCCCAAAGCCAGTTCAACGACACGTCCTCGATGGATGTCACCGGCGCGGGCGCCCTGTTCATGTCGGCCGAGTACGCGGTGAAGGCTGTGATCGTTGAGCACTACAGTTTCCTACCCCCGCACTTTAAGAGCCACAGGATCGTCAACCTCTCGCATCAGATCGGGTTGTGGTCCCAGCTCCCACCCGACCTGCGGAGCCACCTAGCCGACATGGCACTTCTCGACCCCAACGTCCGCGACCCCCGCGAGACCCGACCCACGCGAGGCGCGCCACGAGCATACGAGAGCTTGGTCTCGTCGTCATCGAACGCGGAGTGGCAGCAGCGCCTGACGACCGCGCCACGGTTCATCCAGTACATCGAGCGCGACGTGATCGGGACCCCAGCCGCCTTCGGCAAGCTAACCTTCTGACCGTGGCGCTGCTCTCACCTCACGGCGCGTGAGGCGAACGAGCTGGACGCGCATCGGCGTCACCCGCCGCGCAGCTACGATGCGAACAAGCTGGAACGAAGCGTCAGGAACAGAACCCACAGCACGAATACGAGGACTATGCCGACCCCGAGGACGGCGACGTTCCTCACGCACCGCCTGACCATCGCTTTATGGAACTCGTGCCACCCAAGGGTTAGAGGGGTCGAGACGAGTGTTACGAGCGCGGCCCATGCCGCGGCGATCATGACCGCCAGTGCGAGGAGCATGAACAGGCGGCTAGCCATTCCAGTCGCCCCGTGCTTAGGGCAATCAAATCCCCAGATTCGAAAGCGTGTTGCAAATGGAGTTCACTATCTGGACGAGGTGCGGGTGAGATTCTTCAAAACCTTCGACCGATGACGCGAGACCTTCAAGCGCAAGCTTGAGCAATTCCGGGTTCTTCTCACGGCGCGTCGCCTCGTGGGTTGAGACTTGAGTGAAGCCCGCGATGCTGCGGGCGCGGTCAGCGTCGGATTCGGACAAAGCGGTGATCTCTGACTTGAGCGTGGCCAGCAGTCGGAAGAGCGCGGCGCGACTCTCCGGCGTCATCGCGCCGGTCTGTGCGAGCCTCGCTTCGATTTCCTTGAGTATGTCTTCGATCATGTGCGTCCGCCTCTACGCGCCGTACGTCGCCAGCAGGTACGCCGTGATGTCCGCCGACTCGAACATCGCCGCGCCGGTATTCGGGTCGACGAGGTAGGGGACCATCATCTTCCCCGCGCGCTCGACGAAGGCGGGACGCCCGGCGCCGTTCTTGCCGACGTTGTGGAGCCGGTAGGGGAGCTCGAGTTCGCAGAGGGGCTCGCGCACGAGGCGGCAGAACGGGCTCGCTTCGAAGCTCCAGAGTTCGAGTGGCTGGGTCGGGCGCCGGGACAGCCGGGCGCGGGTGCCGCCGGTCGGACGAAACGCGGAGGCGAGCGCGGA
>VBKW01000077.1 GCA_005879405.1 Deltaproteobacteria bacterium | reverse complement strand
CGCCGCAGCCCTCCTCATTCCCGTGCTGCGCGGCGGCTTCAGCGCCCATGATGAGCCGTCGCGGATCGAAGCGCTCGTCGCGAGGCGGCTGCGTCTGCTCTCGATTCCGGCGAGCGCCCGCGAGCGTGCGAATCGCATTACCACGACGACAGACGTACTACGGGATGCGCGCGAGCATTTCGGCGACCACTGCGCGATCTGCCATGCGCCGGACGGCGGCGGTCAGACGGCGATCGGGGAGAACCTTTTCCCGAAGCCGCCCGACATGCGAAAGGAGGAAACCCAGTCGCTGACCGACGGCGAGATCTTCTTCATCATCCGCAACGGAGTGCGGTACACGGGCATGCCCGCGTGGGGCAGCGGCGACCCAGAGCGCGACGACGACAGCTGGAAGCTCGTGGATCTCATTCGCCAGCTGCCCAATCTCGGCGAGGCCGAGATCGCGGAAATCCGCCGCGCCATGCCGAAAGGCGCGGATGAGGAGAGCGGCCATCATCACACGCACGGTAGCGCAGCGGCACCGGGCAGCGCCGGCGACCATGGCGAGGAGGAGCACCACGGCGAGGAGCACCACGGCGCGCAGTGACGCGCGCGCGCAGTCGCGGCGAACTACCGCTCGTAGTCGTGGGCGTTGTAATGTTCGGTCTCGAGGTCCTGGTGCGCGCCCTCGTGCTCCGCGTTGATCTCTTCGTGCTCGGCGCCGTGCTCGCGCGCGAGGCGTCGATGCAGCCGCCGATGCTGCCGCTTCGTCATTGGGAGCGTGTGCGCCGCGTCGTGCTCACTCTCGAGCTCACGGTGCTCCGCTTGATGCTCACGGTTCAGGTCCTGATGCACGCCTTCGTGCTCCTCGTTCAGCTCTTCGTGCAGCGCTTCGTGTTCCGCGTCATGTGCACGGGCGCCGACGGGTAACGCCAGCAGTGCGGCAGCGGCGATGGCAACAAATGCGCGATCTACTCCTCGCATAAGCAGCTCCTTTCGTGATTCCAGTCTGAAGTACCGACACAGGGAATGCTGGTAAGGTTGTGCGCTGCCGCTGTTTCGCCTCAGGTGCATGCGTACGTGCCGCGATCTGTGCGCGACGATGCGGGCCTTTAGGCGCTTCACAGGATCCACGGCAAAGCCTGCCGCGTCGAGATGATCGAATGGATCTCGGAGGAGGTGGTCGCGCCCGAGCCGCACGGAAGGACGATTCAACAGACGCTGCACCGCGCGGGGGCCGTAGACGCCGCGCTGGGGAGGAGTAAGGCACAATGCCGAAGCCACACCCGCCTGCGCCGTCCGTCGGGATGGACTGCGGCCTACGATCGCACGGCGAGCGGGAAGAACGCCCGCCCCGCGTCCATCTCGTCGCGGAACCAGTCGAGGAAACCGTTCTTGATCACCCATTCCAGACGGTCACTGCGCCACTGCACACGATATGGATCGAAGGCCGGCTTCCGCTCGGTTTGGAGCCGTTGGAGCGTCTCGATCACGTCCACGTTGTCGCGCGTGACCGCCGGACGGGCCTGCACGCGCTCGAACCACGAGCAGAGCCGGGGATGGCGCGTGGAATCGAGCGTGAACCCGAGGAAGCTCGCGGCCATCACGTGCGGAACGACCGCGATGTCCGCCAGGGAGTACGTGCCGCAAAAGAAGTCGCCGGCTCCGAGTTGCGCCTCCAGCTGATCGTAAAGACGCGTGATGTCGCGGGCGGCCGCGTCGTGCATGGCGGCGTGGCGCTGCGCGCGACCCATCTCGACGATGGCAACGGCATACATCGCGGCATCGAGCTGCGTGTCGGCGAGGTCCTCGACGAGACGACATTTCGCGCGCACCCGCGCATCCAATGGGTAGAGTGGCGGATTCGGGTGGCGCTCCTCGAGGTACTCGCAGATCACCGTGGAGTCATAGAGCGACAGACCGTCGTCGATCAGCGCCGGCACCTCGGCGCGCGGATTCACGTCGAGAAAGTCCGTCCTGTTGCAGTCCCCGTGCAGCGCGCGCACGCGCTCGAAAGGGACGTCCTTCTCGTACAGCGCAATGCGCACCTTGCGTGCGTAGGGACTGAACACATCGTCGAAGAGGATGAGCATGGACGTCAGTAGCGCCTCGAACGCGCTGATGCGAGTCCGGCGGACGATCGTCCGCCGCGCGCGGCGACGAAGGGCAGGTCGGACGGTAATGGAGTCACTCTCGACGGCCGCTCGCTCACGTGAGCGGCGTCACGCGCACGACCGCGTTGTAGTCCGGCTCGCCGCTCGCGGGGTCGAGGCGTCGCCCGATCAGGACGTTGCCCTCCGGCCAGTAGATCTGGAGCGACCGCGGTTTCATCGGGGCGATCCGGCAACGGCCGGTGAACATGCCGAGCGCCGACGCGAGACGCAGCGGCGCGCCTTCGACGAGACCGAGCCGCGCCGCGTCCTCCGCGGCCATGAACACGGCATCGCGACCCGTCGTGCCGGTGAGCGCGTCGTTCCCGTCGTAGGTCATCGAATTGAACTGCTTGCCGCGGCGGGTGCTCACGAGAAACTCGTCGGACGCGAGCGCGGTCGTCTCCGGCACGACGACGGTGAACCGCGCGCGCCCATCGGGCAGGCTCGGGCACACGCCGTCGCGACAGAGGAGATCGCCGCCGTACTGCACGGAGTCGCCGGCGCGTCGCAGGTTTTTGATCCCGGCGTAGAGCGGCATGACGCGATCCATCTCGTCGCGGATCGCTTGCGCGTCGGCGAACGCGAGACCGGCGCGGCGCGCACCGTCGAGCGCATGCGCGCCGATCGCGGCGAGGATCTCCCACTCCGCGCGCGCCTCGGCGATGCGCCGGCCGGGGATCTCCGGCGAGAACCGCACGCGACGCTCGGTCGACGTCGAGGTCCCGCCGCCGCGCTGCTCGTAGCGCGTCGCCGCCGGGAGCACGAGCACCTCCTCGCCGTCGACGAGCGTCGAGGTGTTGAGCACGAGGTCTTGATGGATCCGCAGCGGGACGCGCGCCAGCGCATCGCGGCAGTACGCCGGGTCGGGCATCGTCTCGAGGAAGTTGCCGCCGAGGAGGTAGAGGACGTCGAGCGTGCCGGCGTGCGCGGCGTCGAGCATCGCGCTCGTCATCATTCCCGGCGCCGTCGGGAGATCGAAGCCCCACGCCTCTTCGACCCCCGCGCGCGCCGCGGCGTCGTCGACGGCGGCGCCGCCGGGGAGCGCGTTCGGCACGCTGCCGCACTCGGCGGCGCCTTGCACGCCGCTGTGCCCGCGGATCGGCATCAGGCCCGCGTGCGGCCTCCCGAGCATGCCGCGGGCGAGCGCGAGGTTCACGATCGCGGCGACGTTCTCGACGCCGAAGCGGTGCTGCGTGACGCCCATGCTCCACACGAAGATCGCGTGGCGCGCGCGCGCATACGCGGCCGCGAAGCGCGCCATGGCTTCGCGCGGCAGGCCCGACTCGCGCTCCAGCATCTCCCACGACTGCGCGGCGAGCGCCGCCTCGAGGTCGTCGAAGCCGCGGGTGCGCGCGACGACGAACGTCCGATCGACGGCGCCGCGCGCGAGCAGCTCCTTCACGACGCCGTTCGCGAACGCGCGGTCGCCGCCGATCGCGACCTGAAAGAAGTCGTCCATGAGGGCGGTGCCGAAGAGCGCGCTGCGCGCGACCGACGGCACCCAGTAGCGCTCGAGGCCGGGATCGCGATACGGGTTCACGACGACGATCCGCGTCCCGGCGCGCTTCGCGTAGTGCAGGTACTTGGCCGCGACCGGCTGGTTGTTCGCGAGGTCGCTGCCCCAGACGACGAGGAGATCGGTGCCGATCCAATCGCGCAGCGAGCACGTCGCGGCGGCGACGCCGAGCGTGCGCTTCATTGCCGTCGTGCTCGCGGCGTGGCAGAGACGCGCGTCGTTGTCGACGTTGTTGGTGCCGAGCGCGCGCGCCAGCTTCTGCGCGACGTAGTACGTCTCGTTGGTGAG
>VBKW01000397.1 GCA_005879405.1 Deltaproteobacteria bacterium | reverse complement strand
AGCATCGACGCTGGGCGCCGCGCCGTGTGAGCGCAATGCAGGGATGTCATCAGTTGGTGCGCGGAAAGACGGGAGCGCAGCGAGTGCGCAGTGCGGCGGTCGCGCACGTTGACGCCCGCGTGGCGCATCCATACCGTGATGGTGCGTTCCCCGGCGCGGTGGTTCTCAGTGAGCACGGGTACGCACGGTCACAAGGTCCTGCTCGTCGAAGATACGACGACACCCGCAAGGCGTTCGCAGCCGAGTTGCGGAGCGCCGGGTGCGACGTGGCACGATGCGTGGGGTGGCGAAGATGGGTTGCGCCAGCTCCGTGAGGGCTTCCGCCCGTGCGTC
The DNA here is from genome assembly GCA_005879405.1 of Deltaproteobacteria bacterium. Lineage (GTDB taxonomy): Bacteria > Desulfobacterota > Binatia > UTPRO1 > UTPRO1 > DP-19. Next base: position 2,420 of record VBKW01000397.1, on the reverse strand, counting down.
GCGCTGATCGACGTGCGCATGCCCGGCATGGACGGCTGGACGATGAGCGATCACATGCGGGGCGATCCCGACGCGACGATCGCGAGTACGTCCGTCGTCCTCGTCTCGGGTGATCCTGCGGCGCAAGCGCGCGCTCGTGCGGCCGGTATTCGCGAGTTTCTACCGAAGCCGCTCGATGGCGCGGCGTTGATCGGCGCCGTTGAGCGGTACTGCGGCCGTCGCGCAGTGTAGCGCGCGCCGGGAACGCGCCTGATGGCGATCGTCGATGTAGCATCGACGGGCGCGCCAGCGAGTGGGACCTACGACCGGACAGACAGCCGTTCGCGTCGGTGCAGGACGTACCCGACGGGCAGCAACGTAAAGCCGAGAGCCGCGCCGAATAGGTTGACGAAGTGACCGAGGCTCTCGGGTTGGCCCCACCCCATCCACGGGAGCAAGCCGAGGGCTTCGCAGATATGTGTCAGCACCACCATCGCTAAACATGCCGCGCCGAGAAGCTGTAGGAATGCGGCTACCGTCTTCCACCAAGCGAACGTCACCGCCGACCAGGCGGCCAGCGCACCGACCGGCACTAGCGCGACGAGTGCTCTGACCAACATGGTGTTCGTTACGTTTCGCCCTGCGGGCGCGAGGGCGGTTCCCTCACGCGCAGATCACTCGGCACTTCCGGACCGTAGCGCGGCGTTCGGTAGCGCGCGAGCAGGGGAGCACGCGACGCGCGATCTACTCCGCGGTCGTCACCTCGCCGAGAGGCGTCCGAGCTGATCCAGCGCGGCGGCGAGCTGCTCGTACGCGGGCGCGATCGCCGCTATTTCGGGGCGTGCCTCCGTTGATGGGCGGCGCACGAGCGTTGACGGGAGGACCAGACTAGGGGAGCATTGTGCGCACCATCTCTCCACCCAAGTAGGAGGACCCGTCCATGCGCCGCCGCTCCGCCGTCAGTTCCGGCTTTCTCGTCTTGCTGATGACCGTCCCGTTTGGAGTATGGGCCAAGACGATGGCGACGGACGTGTCGAACGGCTCGATCAGCTGCAACACGGTAAACGCCGTCGCAACGTTCAAACCGGCGCTGGTCAACTTCGGCACCGTTACTTCCACGCAACTGAAGATGAAGGGCTCGGTCGCCGGCTGTAACGTGACTGGGGTGGGTGGGCTGGTCGAGCCGATCGTCCGATCCGGCAAGTTCAGCGGTACGCTGGCGGGTACGTCGAACGACTGCCAAACGTTTCTCGGAAGCGGTGCGACGGACACCGGAGGCGAGCCGCTGACGGGGACGCTCACGTTCAATTGGAAAGCTGATCCCAGCACGCCCATCGTACCCAAGGCCAGCACCGTGACGATCACGGCGATCGTCGGCACCGGGCTGTTCACGGCGCCCTGGGGTGCGCGATACCTCGGCCTCAGCCTCGGCTCGAATGGCGGGACCGGCGCGTTTCAGGCCGGTGGCGGGTCTTTCTCGAACAACGAGATCACGAGCGAAGACTCGAATGCAGTCTTGGGCGGCTGCGTACCATCCCGCGGTCTGACGACACTGCACGTCGGGCTCGGCACTCTCGAACTCGACTCAGGGAGTCCCGCGCCCTGACCCTCAACGAGCCCGAGCCCTGACCTCTCGGCGGCAAATGATCCGTCCAAGTGCGCTCGATGGCGGCACCTGCAGAACGCCAGCGACCGGGCGGCGCGCGCACACCTGGAGGGGATCGGCACGGCGAGCTCTTGGCGCTCGGCAAGACGCTGGGCTCGACGTGGGCGCTGCTCGGCTTGACGTCGACGTGTGACAGCTGCGGCGACCTGCGCGAGGAGATCCAGCAGGTGATCGACCTCGCCGCCGGGTTGCGGGCGCTCGCGCTCCACGATTCCTACACGCCCGATGGCGTCATCTTTCCCATGTAACGGAGGAGCGGACTCGAGGTCGTACCGGGATCGACCAGCGCCACGTGCCCGTCGGGGCGAACGAGGTACAAAGCATGCTGCGTGAGGCCCGCGCTGCGCATGGCAGGTCGCCACGGAAAGACATGCAACCTCAGAGCCGGGCTTCGGCAAGCCTCGGCCAGTCCTGGAGACGCAACACCGTAGACGTGTGCCTGCCATTCGCGGCCGTCCAGGACAGCGAAGTTGTCGGGCACAGTCGAGCTTCCGTCGAGCTCCACCCATGGCAACCGGTCGCCGCCATGCTCGGCACCCAGCATACCGACGCTTAGGGGGCTTCCTCGATAGCTGATCGCGGTCTGTGACACCGTGCGGAACATGAAACGCTGCACGGCTCTGAAGCTGAACAGAGCAGGCAGAACGACGGGCACGATTCGCGTTCGAACCAGCCGCGCAAGGCGGCCGGAGCCTGTCGCAACCACAAACGCGCGATCGGTGGTGTTGACCAGCCGACGGGCAAACGCGATCCGCTCCGGCTCATAGCTGTCGAG
>VBKW01000076.1 GCA_005879405.1 Deltaproteobacteria bacterium | reverse complement strand
GCGGCGTAGGCACGTCTGTTTCAACCGGCTGAGCTGATAGAGACCTGCCGCGACCAAGATGGTGGCGCTGAGGAACCTGCTCGTGCTCTCCATCATCGGCGACACCAGCGTCGCGCGGAGCAATGCCCAGTGAAGGAGCGTCGCGAGCACGCTGAAGCCGCTCCACACCATCGTGTAGCCGACCAGGAAGCCGACAGCTTGCGTGGTGTCGCAACCCGCATTCCCGTGCATCGACGCGGTGATGACCGGAACGACCGACGGCAGCATCATCGCCGCCATCATGACCGCCCACATGAGGAATACGAGGGCGAGGTCTGCGAGGCCCCAACCCGTCATGCGCGGCATCAGCCACATACTCATGCCGCGATCCATGTGGTGCATGCCCCAGGCGAGCGTGCCGAGATACACCCATGCCGCGGCGATGACCACCGACGTCAGGGCGATCGTCGCGTTACGCCGGCTCGTCGTACTTGTCGTGATGGCGGACCCACGCCTGCGTGAACGACAAACCCGCCTCATCGCGGCCCTTCGGGGTCAGATCGAGGTAGTGATAGGTGCCATTCACCATGTCCACGCCGCGACTGTAACAGGAGTAGGTATGGAACAGCTCGCCGCGGTCGTTCTTGTAGAAGACGCTGACCCCCACCGCCTCTTCCCGCGGGAAGCTCACCATCCGGTAGTTGTAGAACATTTGCTTGCGCTCCATCTCCTCCGGCGTGAAGGACACGTGGTAATCGCGGCCGAAGTCGTTGCCGAATCCGGAGACCCACTTGAAGCTCCATCCCATGCGCTTCTTGAAGGCTTCCAACTGCTCGAGCCGTGCTTTGGAAACGGCGATGAAGGTCACGTCGCGATGGGCGAGATGGACGGCGATGCCGTTGAAGTTGTCGGCCCAAAAGGAGCAATGAGGACAGCCCTCCGGCCAGCTCGGATGAAACATAAAATGATACACGATGAGCTGGCTTCTGCCGTCGAAGAGATCCGCTAACGACTCCTTGCCGTTTGGCCCGTCAAACACGTACTCCTTCTCGATCTTGACCCACGGGAGCCGACGTCGCTCGGCGCTCAGCTGATCACGCAAGCGGGTGAATTCCTTTTCTTTGGCCAGGTGTTGCTTACGGGCAACGAGCCACTCTTCTCGCGAAACGATCTTGTGTTCTTCCATCGCGAAGCTCCTCTCCATTCGTCAACGCATCAATGACTCAACTGACTCAACTTGGCGGCGAGCTTGTCGACGATCGAGCTCCAGCCTTCTCCGTGCCCCTTTCGCGCGTCGTCGTCGGGAAGGCGCTCATGGGTGAGCGTCAGCTCGGTCTCGTCGCCGGCGACGCGGAGCTCGATGGTCACGAGCGTCTCGCGGCCGAGGGTAAACGTCGAGATCCAGGTGAAGACCAGACGGTCGGGCCTTCGAATCTCTCGATACTCGCCCGTATGCTCCGTGTCGCCGTGCTCGCCGGTCATGACGATGCGGAATCGGCCGCCCACCCGGGCGTCGACCTCGGCGACGGTCTTTCGGGTCGCACCCGGGCACATCCACTCTTGGAGGCTCTCGGCGTCGAGCCAGGCGTCGAAGACCTCCTCGCGCGAAGCGGGCAGGCGTCGCACGACGCGCACGACGGGGCGGCTCGGGTCAGTCATCCACGTTTCCTCCAGCGCGTCTTCTTCTTCCTCTGACGCAAGAACGTCTCGAGCGCGTCGAGGCGCTGCTCCCAGAAAGCCTCGTACGCGGCGATCCACTCGCCCGCCTTACGGAGCGGCCGCGCGTCGAGCGACAGCCGATGCTCGCGCCCACGCACCTCGCGCCGCACCAGCCCCGCCCGCTCGAGCACCCGGAGGTGCTTGGAGACCGCGTTCAGCGAGATCTCGAACGGGGCGGCGAGGTCCGTGACCCGCGCGTCGCCGAGGGCGAGACGGCTGAGAATCGCCCGTCGCGTCGGATCGGCGATCGCCGCCAGCGTGCGGTCGAGCCGCTGTGGGTAGTATTCAACCATCTGGTTGAATGTCATTACAAAGGTTGCGCAGTAACGTCAACCCGGCGGATTACGACTCACTTCTGGATCGACATCTCGACGCCGCCGCCGCCGAGGCTGAGCGCAACGCCTTGAGTCGTCGAGACGAGCTCGATGGTGACGCCGTTGGGATTCGACATTGCCGTCACGCCGACGCCCTGGGCTGCCGTGACGGCCGTGTTGAGGGTCGTATATTTTCCGTGGAAGTCCTCGAGCTTCTTCAAGTTGTAGACCTTCCCGGACGCGTCGATCGACGTGGCGCCGACACCGCCGACCGAAAGACCTTTGACCGAAATCGGATAGTCCTTGCCGTGGTACGTGAGCGTGCCGCTGCCCCACTCGACCCCGACACCTGCCGCGATCGATCCTCCCGTCAGCTTGACGGTCGCGTCCGGGACTCGGTCCTCTGCGATGGCGTCGCCGGCGGCGAGCCCCAGCGCCGCAACCGTCATCAACGCGGCGATGCGTATCATCTCTTCTCTCCGCGGCGATCGAGCGCGTGCGGCTTCAGAACGGCTTCAGAGCGTTTTCATATACTCGATGATCGCCGTCCGCTCGGCGTCCGTCAGCACGTCCGTGAACTCGTGACCGCTGTTCGACTGGCTGTACATGCGTGTGTTGTAGATCTTGCGATCCTCGATCTGGGCGTTCGTCCAGGTCGGTGACTGGATCGTGCTGAAGATGTTCCACGCGAGCGACCCGTTCGCGAAGAGGATGTCGAGCCACGACTCGACGAGCGGCGTCGCGAAGGGATCCGACGGATCGCATTCCACATAGGGCGTGACGCCGAGCGAACCGCATTGCAGCTCGTCGTACTTCCAGCCGACCTTCACCGGATCGTAGGCGCGTGCGAGATCGGTTTCGAAGCCCATGACGACGCCGGCGCGCGCCGGCTTCGACATGCGACGCCAGAAGAGCGGACGTGCGGACGACTTGAGCACGCCCCACAGATTCGGGACCGAGCCGTTGTGGAAGTACGGGGCCGACGCCCACACGCCGTAGAGCGGCTGCGCGAGGTAGCCGATCTGGTTGTACTTCTCAGCGCAGCCATCCTGCCCGTAGTACGCGAACCAGCTCGCGGCCGCCGCCCTCTCGACGGCGTCGTCGTTCGCGGTCATCCGCGCTGGGTCGGTATTGATGATGTCGATCGGCGTGACGTTCGCCGCGATGCCGGCCAGGGCCGGCGTCGCGAGGAAGCTCGGGTCCCGCACGTAGCGCGGCGCGTACGCGCCGTGACAGCTCGCGCACGAGCCGTTGCCACCGTCCGGCCGCGGCACGGGATTGGCGCGCTCGGGTGCCCACAGGTCGAGGGTGTGGAAGAGGATCGAGCCCCTCTTCGCGAGCTTGGTGTCGATCGGCAGCGGGTACGACGGCGATCGCAAGCTCAGCATCCACGTGTTCGTCGCGTACTCGTGATCGAGGATCCAGTCGTAGCCGTCTTGATACTGCGGCGACGCGGCGCCCGGCATGTACCAGGAGAGCTCGATGCGCGTGGAGTCGCTGCTCATCCCCGCGTCGTAGAACTTCGTCGGGCGGTGGCCGAGGTTCCACCAGTTCGGCGGGTCTTCGCTGCCGGTGGTGCCCGCGATCCAGAGCTCGGGATTCAGCACCATCGCGGGCACGGTGGTCTGGAAGTCGAAGAGCGTGAGCATGCCGAAGAGCTGGAAGTTGGTGATGTTGCCACTGCCGCGGGCGCGATTCAGGCTGATGACGGTGAAGCCGTTGTTCGAGCCGCCGAACTCGCTCAACAGCAGATTGACGTCGGCGAGGCCGTTGTTGCCGAAGAGCGGCCCGAGCCCGGGTCCGTCAGCGGCCGTTCCGACCTGGCCGCTGTGGCAGATCGAGCACGTGATGCCGATGTTGCCGGTCCAACTACCGTCCGCGTTGTGCGTCTGCGTCAACGCCATCGGCAACTGGCCCGACCCGCCGTTGGTGAGATTCGGATCTTCACCAGGAAGCGGATAGGGGTTGCGGTGCGCGCTGAGCGGCGTGCCGTACCGTTCCGCGACGAGCTGGTCGAAATCGGCGGGGCGCATGAGCAAGCCCCAGCGCATCCACAGCGAGTTGTATTGCGACGCCGGGATCGACCACATGCTCGAGGGATGGTCGCCGTTGAATTCCGATCCCGCTTCGACGGCGCCGTTGCCGCCGAGGATCTTG
>VBKW01000396.1 GCA_005879405.1 Deltaproteobacteria bacterium | reverse complement strand
GCGCCGCAGCCACGGTGAACGTCGTGCCGGGGACGTCGACGAACGAGACGAAGATCAGCTGGTTGCCGCCGACGGCGGCGGGCGGCAGCGTCGCGGGATCGTAGTAGACGGACAGGTCCGCATTGGTCGGTTGAATGGGCGACAGCAGCACGCTCGTCCCGTCGATCACGCTGCCGACGGTCGGCGACGGCGGCTTCGGCGCGCACGCGTCGGCCCCGGGTGTCGGCGGATGGATCGCGCTTCGCGCCGCGCCCGGCGAACCCCAGGCGGAGCCGGTCGCCATGTTCGCGACCGTGAAGTTGCCCGAGAGGCCGCGGCTCACGACCGGTTGGCCGGTGGCGTTCACGACGGTCGCGAACGCCACGCCGGGGGTCGCGGCGAGGCCGCTCGCGCGCAGCGCACCGACGTCGATCACCATGAGGCCGCCGACGCCGGGAGCGCCGTTCGTACCATTCGTCGCCGGCAAGGTCACTGTTTCGGTGAACGGCGTCGTGAAGGTCGATCCGTAGAAGTCCAGCTCGACGTTCAGCTCGGTCGCGGCCTCGTTGCGGATGTTGATGAAGGTCGTGAAGCCGTCGCGCGCGTCGTAGTAGAAGATGACCTGATCGCCGCGGACGTTCGGACGTGCGCTCGCGCCAGGGAAAGCGACCGCCGTCGTCGTGGCCGCGTCCGCCGAGAAGTGCGGTCCGACGGCGACCATCGCGCCGAGGACGACCGCGGGGAGTATTCGCATACGGCAGCGATGCGCAGGAGTCGTGCCGTGGCGACCTTCGGTGGATCAAGCGAAAATCGCCGCCGGACACGTGCAGAGTTGCACGACCTGGCGATTGATCCAGCGGGTTAGTCCCCGCGCGCGCGAAGCCAGTCCGACGCTCGCAGTGGCTCCGTCGCCGTGACCTTCGCCAACGCCGATCGGGGCCGCTACCGCCGACGCGGGCGCTTCGTCGCGGCTGTCCGCGCCGCCTGCTTGATCACGCGCGCGGCGTTCGTCGCCGCGCTCTCGTCGTCGAAGCCGATCGCGGCCGTGAACCTCCGGCCGAGCACTTGCGCCATCACGAACGCGAGGTTGATCCCGGCGTCCGCGAGACCGCGGCCGATCGCCGCGCCGAGCCCCGGCCGATTGTCGCCCTCGACGAGGAGACACGGGATATCCTTCGACTCCGAGAGCCCCGCCTGCTGCGCCGCCGCCGTGACGCGTTTGCCGCTGATCGGATACAGCTCGATTGCCGCGCGCTCCGCCATCTGCGGAAACCGATAGCCCATGACGAGGCGCAGATCGGCGCCCGCGCTCGCCAGCGGCTCGAGCGTTCTCGCGAGCACCCCCGGCCGGTTGTCGACTTCCGTGCGCCACAACGTGATGCGTTTCACCGTGATCGCCATATCCCGCCCTCCTTCGGCCTCCACCGTAGTCGCCCGCTCTCCTTGCGCAAACGACCGCCGGCTGGCCGCTACGCGCCGATCGCGCGTGGCGTCGTTGCGACCCTCGACGGCCTCCGCTACGAGCAGGACATGGAAGCGGTCTCGTTCGCGACCGATCCCGCGCGCTACCGGCACTGGCAGCTCACCATCGAGGACGACGCCGCGACCCTCGGGATGCGCGTCGACGAGAGCGCCGGCCTCGCGCCCGGCTACGCCTTGAAGCTCAACTCGTACGATCTCGGCGTCGACATCGAGCTCGCCGACGCGCTCCAGCGGCTGCGCTTCTCGCATCCCGAGGTGCGCGTGCTCGTGATCACCTCGCTGCGCGACCGGATCTTCTCCGCCGGCGCGAACATCAAGATGCTCGGGCAGAGCACGCACGCGTTCAAGGTGAACTTCTGCAAGTTCACGAACGAGACCCGGCTTCACCTCGAGGAGATGAGCCGTGAGTCGGGCATCGCGACGCTGTGCGCGCTGAACGGCACCGCGTCCGGCGGCGGCTACGAGCTCGCGCTCGCCTGCGACGAGATCCTGCTCGTCGACGACGGCTCCTCCGCGGTGTCGCTGCCCGAGGTGCCGCTCCTCGGCGTCCTGCCGGGGACCGGCGGCCTCACGCGCCTCGTCGACAAGCGGCGCGTGCGGCGCGACCACGCCGACTTCTTCGCGACGACGGCGGAAGGCGTGCGCGGCGCGCGCGCAGTCGAGTGGAAGCTCGTCGACGAGGTCGTGCCGCGGTCGCGCTTCGACGAGCGCATCCGCGCGCGCGCCCGCGAGCTCGCCCGGCGGAGCGACCGGCCGGAGGGCGCGCGCGGGATCGAGCTGCCGCTGCTCGAGCGCCGCACCTCCGCCGACGCGCTCGAGTACGAGCACGTGTCGCTCACCTTCGACCGCGACCGTCGCGTCGCGACCCTCCTCGTGCGCGCGCCGCGCGCGACGCAGCCGTCGACACCCGCCGCGCTGGTCGCTGCGGGCGCGCGCGCCTGGGGCATCGCCGCGTGGCGCGAGCTCGACGACGCGCTCCTCCACATGCGCGTCAACGAGCCGGAGATCGGCCTCGTCCTCCTGCGTACCGCCGGCGATCCCGAGGCGGTGCTC
>VBKW01000071.1 GCA_005879405.1 Deltaproteobacteria bacterium | reverse complement strand
AACGCGTTCTGCGCCATTTTGGCGCACATCGCGAGCGTCGTCTGCCATTTCTCCTCGACGAAGGTACCTCGTCCGTGCGACACGTCGCGTGCGCCTTCACCCATTGCTCGTCTCGACGGGGGCAGCCGATGCCAAAACGGAACGTACACGGAACGATCATCGCAGGTGTGGTGATGGCGATGGTGGCCGGCGGCGCGTCGGATGCGCCGGCGCTGACGCGATCGTGTGGCACCGATCCGGTGGCGAACACGGCGAACGTCCTGTGCGCTTCGCCGAGCGGGCCGTGTACCGCGACCGCCGTCATCTTGAGCGCGGCGATCGACGTCACGGACAAGGGATGTAATTTCGACGTCGGTGGTCGAGCATTGACGATTCAGAAGGCGTTCCGGATGACCGGCCTCGGCTTCGTCGCGATCCGCAACGCGGGCCCCGTCAGGATTACGGCCACCGGTGCATTGAAGTCGCGCGGCGACTTCGTCGAGCCGAACGGCGTGATCGTGAGCGGCGGGTTCATCAGCATCATCAGCAACGCGACGATCGCTCTCGACAGCGGCGCCGCGATCGACGTCTCCGGCGATCCGTCCGGATTCGTCGAGCTGCAGGCCGGCGGCGCGGACGCAAGTGGGATCGGGATCAACCTCGTCCACGGCAGCGTCCTCAAAGGCGTCGGCCAGAGCAGCTTCGTCGATTCCGGTGACCGTTTCTCGGACGGCGGGACGGTCGTCGCGTTTGCGAGCGGCGGCGGCGTCTTCGAGAGCGCCGCGATCGATCTCCACGGCAGCAATCAAGGCGCCGGCGGCGAGCTGGATATCGCCGCCGCGGGCACCGTGACCGTCGCCGATCCGATCGACGCGACCGGCGGCGGTGGCGACGGCGGCATCGTGGACATCGAAGCGGCCGATGCCCTGCTCGTCGCGAAGGCGATCGACGTGAGCTCGACTCGCGGCGGTGGGTTCGGCGGCTCGATCGATCTGTACGCGGGCCTGGACGAGACCGGCGTTCCGGGCGGTCCGTCCGGCGGCGCGTTCACCCTCGACATGGCGACCGGAGCGTCGTTGAAGGCGGACGGCAGCGACGGCCCCGGGTGGAGCGGTGACGGAGGATACGTCAGCGTCTCAGCCCGAGGGCGGATTCAGTTCATCAATGCCGGCAGCGGCGCCGCCGTGCACGTCGACGGCGGTTCATCGTACGACAGCGGCGGCGGATCCCTGTACGTGGACTCCACGGACAGCGACCTCTTCCATATCGGCCCGCTCGACGGCGACGTCGTGCTGAACGGCGTGATCCATGCCGTCGGCGGAAGGCTCGGCGGTTTCGGCGGCGATGTCGAGCTGTTCGCGGGACGAACCCTGACGGTGAACAGCGACATCGTAGAGAACGGCGTGCTCTTCGGCGGCATCGTTTCTGCGGAATCGAAAGGCGCGATGTTGCTGAACGGCACGATTGACGTGCACGGGACCGTCGCGACGAGCGCTCCCGGCGCGGCCGATTTCGTCGCCGGCCTCGCTCAGGGGGGCGCAGGCGGCGCGCTCACGATCGCGAAGAACGTGCTCGGGTCCGCGGGCTCGAGCAATTCTGACCGATCGGAGCTCTTCTTCGCGGCGTGCTCATTGACCGTGAACGCGGGCGTGAAGATCGACGGCACCGGGGGTACATCACCGACGAACGTCCGTGGCGGCGACGCCATCGATCTGATCGCGGCCGGACCAATGAACCTCGGTGTGACGTCGAAAATCCTCGCACCGCCCGCGGGCACGATCGTCCTGACGCACCCGCCCGGACAACCGCCGCAAACGACCGGCGCGATCCTGACCCCCACGCCGCTCGATAATCCGCTGCCGGTTACGTCGGGTGTGTATCCGAATTGCCCGGTGTGCGGCGACGGTATCCGGCAGCTCGGCGAGGTGTGCGACAACGGCCCCACGGCCGACGGCGCGTGCTGCAACGCGACGTGCTCGGCGTTCACGTGCGTGCCGTGACCCCGACGTAACGCGCTACTTCTGTGCAGGGGGGAATAGAAGGCTGAACGTCCGAGAACGGACGTTACGTCAACCAAAGAACCCGTTCGGAATTCCTACGATCCTCAAAAGCGTCGCCTTCGGCGAAGGCATCTTCGTTGCCGTGGGGCGAGAGACGGACGTTGCGGAGGCCGCGCTGCGCACCGCGCAGCAGCTCTTCCGGGAGATGGGCGCGCCGCTGCACGCGGAGCGTCTCGCAAAGGCACTCGGCTGAAGGGAGCGTCAAATGGGTCGTCAGCCGTCGCGCGGCAGCAATTTCGGTTGGACGCGCAGCTTCACGGCCGCGAAGTGCCGTTCATCGAGGGTGGCAATGGCGTGCGCTCGACGTCGTTCGGCGATTGCCATGACGATCGTGTCCACGAGCCCGAGCTTGAGGGCGCGGTACCGTCGATTCAGTTCACGCGCGCGCTCGAGATCGCCGGGCTTTCCCCAGTCGACGACGAATGCACCCGATGTGACGTCGTCGACGAAGGCGTCTTCCACGACCTGGCCGAGTTGAGTCAGGGCCAGATAGTCCACCTCCGGCAGGATCGCCCACGGAAGAAGCCAGGCGCGTCGGTCCTGCTCGAACGTGGCTCGCAGAACAGCGTGGTGGCGGTCGTCGGCGTCCAAGAGTGCGACGACCGCTCCCGTATCGGCGACGATCACCGCTGGCGGCCCATGCCCTTCAGGAGGTGCTCGGCCCGCTCGCTCAGGTTGCGCCTGCCGCTGTGGCCGGCTCCGACGCTTCGCGGCCCGCCGCGCACTTCATTGCGGTCTGCGTACTCACGGACCGCATCGCGCAGGAGAGCGGCTGGAGGTCGCCGTCGGCGACGCGCGATCAGCTTCAAGCGCTCGTAGTCCGCCTCGTCCAAATACACCGTTGTTTTCGTAGCTGGCATATGGCAACCATACCCTAGCAGGCTCGCACGCACAAGGCCTTGCCGAAAAATGCCGTCTCGCGACCACCGACGACTGTGAAGCGGGCCTCGAAGGCTGAACGCCCGAGAAGGGAAGTTACGTCAACGCACGCGGATGCGGCGCGACGGCGCGCGAGGCGCCGTCAGGTACGTCGCGACCGCCCGTACGCCGTGACGGCGATCGCGATCCCGCGCGATTCAGGTGGTGAGATACGACTTTAGGACTTGCTTCAGCTGATCGACGTCGACCGGGAGCCGCAAGCAGCGGACGCGATCGAGGCCGCTCAGGATCCACTTCATGCGCTCGGTCACGGACTCGCTCAGCAGCACGAACGGAACGGTGCGGCCGTGCTGCCGCGCGTTGCAGAGGACGGTGAGGCCGCACGCGCCGGGCAGGAGGACCTCGCTCAAGACGAGGTCGTACTGCTCACGCTCGAGCGCGCCCATGGCCTCCTCGCCGCTGCCGACGACATCGGTCGTGTAGCCGCAGCGACAGAGAATGCGGCTGATCGTTCTGCGGAAGTTTTCGTTGGACGCGACGAGGAGAATCCGGCGCGTCGAGGCGGGGGAGCAGTTCATCAAACCGATTCAGAGCAGCAGAAACCGTGCCATCAACCCAATCGGATACCGCAGGCGCCAAGCTCTCGGAAGCCCGGTGCCGGCCGGTGGCAACGCGGGCGGGCGGCGCGCCGGGCGGCGCAAAACGTGACAGGCGCCGGTCATTCGAGGTGGTATTTTTCCAACTTGCGGTACAGGCGTTGGCGATCGATGCCGAGGAGGCGCGCCGCTTGATTCTTGTTGCCGGCGCTCTTCCGCAGCGCGGCGAGGATGAGCGAGCGCTCCGCGGTCTCGAGCGACGGCACGTCGTCGCCGAAGGTGACCGTCGTCGGCGCGTCGGCGTGGGCGCGCAGGTGGACGGGCAGGTCCTCGCGATCGATCGCGTCGCCGCTGCCGAGCGCGAAGCAACGCTCGATGACGTTTTGCAGCTCGCGGATGTTGCCCGGCCAGTCGTAGCGCGCGAGCTCCGCCAGCGCGGCCGGCGTGAGGGTCTTCGGCGCGACGTGGAACGCCTCGCTGTAGCGGCGCACGTACTCGGTGGCGAGCAGCGGGATGTCGTCGCCGCGCTCGCGCAGCGGCGGCAGCACGATCGGGACGACGTTCACCCGGTAGTAGAGATCGGAGCGGAATCGACCCTCGCGCACCTCCGTTCCGAGGTCGCGGTTCGTGGCGGCGATCAGGCGCACGTCGACTTTCACCGGCCGCGTCGACCCGAGCGGCACGACCTCGCGCTCCTGCACCGCGCGCAGGAACTTGACCTGCAGGGCACCCGGGATGTCGGCGATCTCGTCGAGAAAGAGGGTACCGCCGTCGGCGGCGTGGAAGACGCCGTCATTGTCGGCAATCGCGCCGGTGAAGGCGCCGCGGCGATGGCCGAAGAGCTGGCTGTCGAGCAGCGTCTCGGAGACGGCGCCGCAGTTGACCGCCACGAACGGCTGCTCGGCGCGCGCGCTGCGGGCGTGGATCGTCCGCGCGACGAGCTCCTTCCCGGTGCCGCTCTCGCCGGTGATGAGGATGGTGCTGGTGTTGGCGGCGACGGAGTCGATCGTCCGATAGAGCTCGAGCATGGCCGGGCTGCGGCCGATGATGTCGCCGAATCCTTGCGTGCGCGCGACCTCGACGCGCAGCCGCGCGTTCTCGCGCTCGAGATCGCCGACGCGCAGCACGTTTTCGATCGTCATCAAGAGCTCGTCGGGATTGCAGGGCTTGACGAGATAGTCGTACGCGCCGAGCTTCATCGCCTCCACCGCGGCTTGGGTGCTCCCGTGGCCGGTGAGCACGACCGTCGGTGGCGAGATCAACCGCCGCTCACCGCCGCTCGCGGCGTTCGGCTGCAAGCGGCGCAGCAGCTGCATGCCGTCCATCACCGGCATGTTGAGATCGGTGATGACGACCTGGAATCGCGTCGCGGCGAGTTGGTCGAGCGCCTCCTGTCCGTGGCCGGCGACCGCGACCGTGTAGCCGCGCCGGGTGAGGATCTTGGCGAGGGAGCGCGCCATGTTCGGCTCGTCCTCGACGAGCAGGATGCGCGCGGCGTGGCTTGTCACCCGGCCGCCGCCTCGGCGGTGTCATGGCCGGTGGGGAGCTCGATGGTGAACGTCGTGCCGACGTTCGGCGTGCTGGCGACGCGGATCTCGCCGCGATAGCGCCGCACGACCGAGTGCACCACCGAAAGGCCGAGGCCCGTTCCCTGACCCGGTGACTTCGTCGTGTAGAACGGGTTGAAGATGTCCTTCAGCTGCGGCTCCGGGATGCCGACGCCGGTGTCGGTGAACTCGAGGCGCAACCGGGTGGGCGAGACGAGCGAGGTACGGATGCGGAGCTCACCGCCGTGCGGCATCGCTTGCACGGCGTTGGTGATGAGATTCAGGAAGATCTGCCGCAGCGCGTTTTGATTCGCGGAGCAGAATCCGGTGGCGGCGAACTCGGTCTCCACCCGGACCTCGCTGCTCTGCAGATACTTGTTCATCAGCATCAGCGTCTTGCGCAGCAGGTCGTTCACGTCGACCGGCTCGAGGTCGACCGTCGACGCGCGCGAGAACTCGAGGAGGTTGTTGATGATCGCCTGGACGCGGTCCATCTCCTCGCGGGCGATTTTCAGATCTTCGCGCACCTCGGCGTTGCCGCCGTCGACGACCTCGGACAGATCGTAGAGCGCATTCATGATGATGCCGAGCGGATTGCGGATCTCGTGCGCGATGCCGGCGGCGAGCTGGCCGATTGCCGCCATCTTCTCCGACTGGATCAGCTTGTCCTCGAGGAGCTTGCGATCGGAGATGTCGACGCAGATCTGCTGGATGAACCGCTGGTCGCCGTACTCGATGACACCCGAGTTGATGAAGACGGGAACGATCGCGCCGCTGCGCGTGCGGACGTGCAGATCCTCGCGGCTGGCGTTGCCGTAGCGCCGCGTGTCGTCCCAGAGACGGCGCGCGGCGTCGCGCTCGTCGGCCGGGTGGAGATCCCAGCTGTGCATCGCGCGCAGCTCCTCCGACGAGTGCCCGAGCGACTGCTCGGCGACGATGTTCGCCGAGAGGATCGCGCCGTCGTCCCAGCCGATGCGAAAGATCGCCGCGGGGGCATTGTCGATCGACCGCCGGTAGGTCGCCTCCTGCTCGCGCAGCTGCTCCTCGCGCGCCTCGACGAAGAAATCCGTGATGTGGAGGATGCGCTCGTCGCACTCCTGCTCGAAGAGCGCGAGCAGCTCCGCGCGGTGCGGGCGGTCGCCGGCGTAGCGGCCGCGCAGGTGCTCGGCGAGGATCTGGAACATCTTGATCTGCCCGGAGAGGAAGCGCGACGCGGGGAACTTCGAGATGAAGCCGCGGCGCGCGTGGCTGCGGAGATAGACGTACGTATCGCAGTCCTCGGGGTCGGCGATGTGGCGAATCCAGCGCTGCATCGACGCGTCGATGTCGGTCGTGAGGCCCGGCCATTGGCTCTCGGCGATGCGGAACGCGCGGCCGATATGCTCGACCCAGGTGCGGACGCTCGCGGGCATGATCTCGCCGAGGGCCTGCGCGAGCTCGTCCCGGAGGGGACCGCGGGTGCGGGGGTAGCGCAATAGCACGCATCCGCGCATGTACCCTTCGACGCGTCGGAGGTGGTCGGCGAGCGCTTCGTCCTGACCGGGCTCGGGTGTCATTGCGCGGGTGCGATGGTCGCCAAGTCGTCTTACCAACTCGGAAAACCCGTTACCAGGCCGGACGTGCGTCTCGCTGCGCGGTTCTCTATGGTGGGTGTGCGGCTTCCGCGCGAGCGGGCGCAACCAGCAAACCCGAGCGATGTTGAAGACACCGAAGGTGGCAGCTCCCGAGCCGTCGTCCGACCCGGACGTGCAGCTGATGCTGCGGTTTCGGGCGGGCGACGAGAACGCGTTTCGCGAGCTGTTCGAGAAACACGCGAGAGCGATCGTGAACTTCGCATACAACTTCGTCGGCAGCAGGCCGCGTGCGGAGGAGCTGGCGCAAGACGTCTTCCTGCAGGTGTACCGCGCGGGCCCACGCTACGAGCCGAATGCCAAGTTCACGACGTGGCTCTACCGCATCGCGACCAACGCGTGCTTGAACGAAGTACGGCGCCCGGAGCGCCGCTACCGCACCCGTCCGCTCGAGCGCGACACCGACGATCCCGGCGAGCGCGGTGAGATCGCGCTGCCCGATCCGGACGCGATCTCCGGCGAGAGCGCCTTGGCGGGCCGGGAGCTCGAAGCTAGGATACGCGACGTGCTCGGCGCGCTTCCGGAGAATCAGCGGGCGGCGTTGGTGCTCAGCCGAGTCGATGGGCTCTCGTACCGCGACGTCGCGGACGCGCTCGCATGCTCCGAGAGCGCGGTGAAGAGTCTCGTGTTCCGCGCGACCGCAACGTTGCGCCGCGAGCTGGAGGAGTTCCTGTGATCGCCGCCTGCGACGACTTCGCGGCGGAACTGGTTGCGTACCTCGACGGCGAGCTCGGCGACGCCGACCGCGCGCGCATCGAGACGCACCTCGGCACGTGCCTCGCGTGTCGGCGCGAGCTCGAGCAGCTCCGCCGGCTGCGGGCGCTCATCGACGGCATGCGACCGCTCGAGCTCTCGACCGATTTCGCCGACCGCACGTGGCAGCGTCTCGACCCGCTGCCGGCGCATGCGCCGCGGCGGCGAGCGCGGACCGTGCTGTGGGCGGCGCCGACGCTCGCCGCCGCGGCGGCGCTCGCGCTCGTCTGGTACTCGCAGGTCGCTCGTCTCGGCGGCGCGCCGACGGCGCCCGCGCCGCATTCAGTCGCGGCGGCGCCGCGCGCACATGACGCGAACGAGCACGCGGTCGCGTCGCGCAGCGAGAAAGAGCAAGCCGTGGCGCCGCGTGAGAACGAGGAGGGCGGCGCTCCACGCGACGTCGCCAACGCCAACGACGTCACGGAGTACCCACCCGACCTCGTCGAGCATCCCGAGCTCTTCCTGCATCTGCCGGTCGTACGCCGCCTGAACAGGCTCGAGCACTTCGAGGAGGTCCGGCAGTACCAAAACGACCAGCCGCTCGGGCAGGTCTCACCGGGGACGGCAGAGGTCGGATGAGCGTGCGCGCCCGCGACCTGACGCTCGCCGTCGTCGCGTGCACGCTCGTGTCGACGGCGATCATCGTTCCACGCTCCGACGCCCAGCTGCGCCTCGTGCAGCGCTGGGAGGAGCTGTCACCCGCCGAGCGCGACCAGGCGCTGCGCAATTATCAGCGCTTCAAGGGCATGCCGCCGGACCGACAACGGGCGGTCGAGCAGAACTACGATCGCTGGCGGCAGTTGCCGCCGCAGGAAAAGGACCGTCTGCGCGGCAACTACGAGCAGTACCGTCACATGTCGCCGGACGAGCGCCACGACTTTCAGCGGCGCTACCGCGACTGGAAGCACGGCCGGTGACCGCGCCGCGTAGTGACGGCCGACGCGCGCCGTCGGTCCGGCTGCTCGGCGCGATCATGTCGGTGGCTCTGAGCGCCGCCGTCGCCGACGCCGGCGCGAGCGACGGCCGCGCACCGTTCACGACGCGCCCGCATCCGCACACGTCGCGCGCGACGCGACCACACGGGTTACGCTCACGCGGCGCCGACCAAGCGTTACCGAACACCGCGCCGCCGCCCCCGACGTTCGGCGCTGCCGGCCCACCGCCGATCGGCGCCGCGGGACCGCCACCCCTCGGCGCCGCCGGCCCGCCACCCGTCGGCGCTGCCGGCCCCCCTCCAACCGCCGGCGTCGGTGTCAGGGCTCCCATCATCGACGGCGCGCCCCTCGACGGCGCCGCGACCGGCGACGACGGACGTTCCCCGTCGGACATTTTGCCTAGCGACTAAACCCCCGTCTGACTACCGGACAAGTTGGCTGCGGCCCTGACGGGTCGAGTTGCGAGCCAGACGAGGCGCGAGGGACGCGAGGAGCGCAGGCGTAGCAGCGCTACGCCGAGCATCCGAGCGACCGAGCAACGAAGTATGGCGAAGCAAATCGGCCCGTCAGCGAGCGGGGACGACACCCTGTTCGATCATCGTCCGCGCCGTGTCGATGATCGACTCCCGCACCGGCCGCATCGTCCACCCGAGCTCACGCTGCGCCTTCGCAGAGCTCACGAGCTCCTTGCGGCCGACGAACGTGAGCGCGAGGCGGACCGCCTTGTCGAAGCGGGCGAAGATCCACATCAGCCAGTAGGGCAGGCGGCCCGTCGGGACACGATAGCCGCGCGGGTTGAACTCGACCGCCAGCACCTTCGCCATGTCCTGCACCCAGAGGTGCTCGCCGGCGCAAATGTAGCGATTACCGGCCGCTTGCGGCACCTCCATGGCGAGCCGATGTGCAATCGCGACGTCGCGGACGTCGACAGGGGCGAAGCCGATCTCGGGGCACGCCGGCATGTCGCGGACCATGAGCTTGCGGACGAGCTCGCCGGACGTGCCTTGGTCGGCGTTGAGCAGCGGTCCGAGGACGAAGCCGGGATTGATGACGGCGAGCTCGAACCGTCGCGCGGGCGGCAGCGCCGCGACGAAATCCCACGCCGCGCGCTCCGCCAGAGTCTTGCTCTTCGGGTACGCGTCGCAGTTCTCCGGGACCGACCAGTCGGCCTCGGTGCGCACCGCGCCGTTGCCGTCTTTGTGCCCGAACGCGACGGCGGCAACTGACGAGGTCATCACGACGCGCTTCACGGTGCCCGAGTCGGCGCACGCCTGGAGCACGCGCTTCGCGCCGCCGACGGCGGGGCCGATCAACTCCATCTCGTCCCTCGGCACCTCGGGCGGGAACGGCGACGCGACGTGCTGCACGTACGTGCATCCCGCGACCGCCTCGCGCCAGCCGCGGTCCGACGTGAGATCGGCCTCCACGAGCTCGAGCGAGCCGCCGAGTTGGCTGGCGATGCGACGGAGGTGCTCGGTCTTCTTCGGATCGGCGAGGCTGCGCACCGTGCCACGCACGCGGTAGCCGTGCTCCAGCAGCTCGCGGATGCAATGGCCGGCGATGTAGCCGGTCGCGCCGGTTACCAATATGAGTGGACGGGTCTCGGTCGCCATGATTCGCCTCCTGCGCGTCTCGACGGGGAGGGCGAAGTTGACAGTCTAGGCACATTTTGTCAAGTTCGTCGGATGCCGGATCCGTCATCTCGTCGGTCCCCGCTTGTGTCGCCGCGGCGCGACGCGACCCGCGAGACCATCCTCGCTGCGGCGCTTACCTGCTTTGGGCGCGACGGCTACCGCCGGACGGCGCTCGACCGCGTCGCTCGCGAGGCTGGCATCTCGCGCGCCGCCCTCTACCTGCACTTCGCCAACAAAGAGCAGCTCTTCCGCGCGCTCGTGGCTGCGTGGCACGCGCGCGCGACGGCCGAGGCGGCGGCAGCGGCGCGCGGCGACGGGGACCTCGCGGATCGCGTGAGTGCGGTGCTCGCGGCGAAGACCGGGCGATTCTTCGATCTCCTGCGCAGCTCGGAGCACGCCGAGGAGTTCCTCGACGAGAACCATCGGCTCTGTGGCGAGCTCTCGGCCGAGGCCGGGGCGACGCACACGCGACTGCTCGCGCGCATGCTGACGGCCGCGGCGCGCGCCGGCGAGGTCTCGTTCGCGGACGCCGGAGTGTCGGCGGCGCAAACGGCTGAGCTGCTGTTGGACACGGCGGAAGGCATCAAAGCGCGTGGGCGTACCACGCTGTCGCCGCACGCGTACCGACAGCGCCTCGCGCGAGCGGTGCGTCTCCTGCTCGGCGGGTTGACGCCGCGGCGTCAACCCGCAGTCGCCGGACGACGCCACGCCTCCGCTCGGTGACGAGTCGGTCGTCGCCCGCGGCGTGATCGCGCCATCCGCTCTCGCCGCGCCAGGCGCGTTGTGGCTCGCGCTTCTGCCGATATAATCGACCGTCGTGGAACGCCGCCCGGGCACCTTTCGTCTCGCCGCCGAAGTCACGCCGCAAGGCGATCAGCCGGAAGCGATCCGCCAGCTCACCGCTGGGCTGCGCGGCGGCGAGCGGGCACAGACGCTGCTCGGCGTCACCGGCTCGGGAAAAACCTTCACGATGGCGCACGTCCTCGCCGCCGTGAATCGCCCGGCGCTCGTCATCGCGCCCAACAAGACGCTCGCGGCACAGCTCTACCACGAGTTCCAGACGCTCTTTCCCGAGAACGCCGTCCGCTACTTCGTGAGCTACTACGACTACTACCAGCCGGAGGCGTACGTTCCGAGCAGCGACACGTTCATCGAGAAGGACGCATCGATCAACGACGAGATCGACAAGATGCGCCTCTCGGCGACGAAGGCCCTCCTCGAGCGCACCGACGCGATCATCGTCGCCAGCGTGTCGTGCATCTACGGTCTCGGCTCACCGACGGAGTATTTCGACAACCTCGTCTTCCTCGAGCGCGGCGTGATCTCCGACCGCGACCATGTGCTGCGGAAGCTCGTCGACATCCAGTACGAGCGCAACGACATGGACTTCCACCGTGGCACGTTCCGCGTCCGCGGCGACGTCGTCGAGATCTTCCCGGCGTACGAAGAGCAGCGCGCGCTGCGTGTCGAGTTCTTCGGCGACACCGTCGAGACGATCACCGAGATCGACCCGCTGCGCGGCAAGGCCGTGCGCGGCCTGCAGCGCGTCGCTGTCTATCCGGCGAGCCACTACGTCACGAGCGAGCCGCGGCTGAAGGACGCGATCGCCGCGATTCGCGAGGAGCTGCGGCTGCGCCTCGCCGAGCTCCGTGCCGAGAACAAGGTCCTCGAGATGCAGCGCCTCGAGCAGCGCACGCTCTACGATCTCGAGATGCTGAACGAGATGGGCTTCTGCCACGGGATCGAGAACTACTCGCGCCACCTCGACGGCCGGCGGCCGGGCGAGCCGCCGTCGACGCTGATCAGCTATTTCCCGAAGGACTATCTCCTCATCATCGACGAGAGCCACGTGACGGTGCCGCAGATCGGCGGCATGTATCGCGGCGACCGCTCGCGGAAGGAGACGCTCGTCGAGTTCGGCTTCCGCCTGCCGTCGGCGCTCGACAACCGCCCGCTCAGCTTCCGCGAGTTCGAGGCGGCGGCCGGGCAGGTGGTCTTCGTCTCCGCGACGCCAGGCCCGTACGAGCTCGAGCGCAGCGGCGGCGTCGTCGTCGAGCAGCTGATCCGGCCTACGGGCCTCGTCGATCCGGAGATCGACGTGCGTCCGGCGCGCGATCAGGTCGACGACCTCCTGGACGAGATTCGCAAGCGCGTCGAGGTGAACGAGCGCGTCCTCGTCACGACGCTCACCAAGAGGATGGCGGAGGACCTGACCGACTACTTTCAGGACGTCGGCATCAAGGTCCGCTACATCCATTCCGACGTCGAGACGATCGAGCGCGTCGACATCATCCGCGATCTCCGGCGCGGCGTGTTCGACGTCCTCGTCGGCATCAATCTGCTGCGCGAAGGGCTCGATCTCCCCGAGGTGTCGCTGGTCGCGATTCTCGACGCCGACAAGGAAGGCTACCTGCGCTCGTCGCGCTCGCTCATCCAGACGATCGGCCGCGCCGCGCGCAACGTGAACGGCACCGTCATCATGTACGCCGACGCGATCACCGACTCGATGCGGAACGCCCTCGACGAGACGGCGCGCCGGCGGACGATTCAGCGGGCCTACAACGCCGAGCACGACATCACGCCGCGGACGATCGTCAAAGCGATCGGCAACCCGCTCGTCGCGATCGCGGAGGCGGACTACGTCGAGGTGCCGCTCGACGAGGAGGAGACGACCGAGGAGTGGCCGCCGCTCGAGGAGATCCCGCGCGTCGTCGACCGGCTGCGGAAAGAGATGAAGCAGGCGTCGAACGCGCTCGACTTCGAGCGCGCCGCCGCGCTGCGCGATCGCATCGTCGCGCTCGAGCAGCATTGCCTCGGGCTCGCGTCGCCGGGCCTCGTGTCGCCGGCGGCAACGACATCGGCGCGGTGACCGATTCAGCGCACCCGTCTGCCCCGTCTGCGACCTGAGCGGCGGGCCTCTATCTGCGTTCGCGTATCAGGAGTAGCAGGGCGGTGTCCGAGAAGGGGCATTATGTTGCCCTCCACCCCTACGACCCGACGACGTCCAGAGTTCCAAGCGCTTCCGCTGCGGACCGCATTCGCGGGTCGAATGTCACCAGAACGCGGACTCCGAGGAGGCCCGCCATCCCGAGGTGTAATGCGTCCGCGGCTCGCAGGGGAATACGCCGGCCGACGCCCATCAGCAGGCGCTCGGCTTCACGATGGCTCGTGGCCGTGATCTCGGCGCGACGGAACTCGCCGGCGTCGACGTCGCTCAACACCCGCTGGTACAGGCGCCGAGCATGGGCGGGGCTGAGGTCGGATTCCCGAACGCGCCGCGCGACCGCCGAAGTGAGCTCGGTGACAGCCAGATCGGAAACGATTACGTCGCGGCGACCGAGAAGCGCATCCTCCATCTCGTCGCTGCCCGACTCTGGAAGGTAGAGCTTCACCAGCGCGCTGGTATCGAGGTAGACGGGGCTACTCGCGATCTTCACGCTCTTGCACGACTGTGATGGAGAGGGGCCGGCCCTTCAGGCGAATGCTGGCGCGAAAGCGGCGATGACTGGACAGGGGTCGCGCCGACATTCGCAGTGGCGGAACGATACGGGCGACGGGCCGGCCGCGGTCGGTAAGGACAACCTCGCGGCCCTTCCTCACCTCGTCGAGGATGGCCGAGAGCTGCTGCCGTGCCTGACGGATACCGGCGGTCTTCATTGACGATAAAGTGCTACAAGTAGCACAGTACTGTCAAGTCGGCTGCGCACATCGTCCGGCACCGTCATCATGTACGCCGACGCGATCACCGACTCGGTGCGCAGCGCCCTCGACGAGACGGCCCGCTCGTCAAACAGCAGCGGACGTGCCGCGGTGTTTTCCGGCTTCTCGCGTTGCGTACGGCGCGGCATTCTGGTTACGCCGGAACGCCGGTCACGAGCAGTCGTGGCGTGGTCCGGAGTCGATGGGATTGCGACCGACATACGACGCCATCGACGCCTTCGCGCCTGATCGACTCTCGACGGATGCTGACGCCGCCAGCGCGTCGCACCTCGGCTTTCTCGACGGCGTACGGGGATGTGCGGCGCTCTACGTCGTGGCGCATCACGCGATGCTGAATCTCCCGCCGGTCGCGTCGCGGATCGACGCGCTGATGCGCAGAGCCTTCGCGCTCGGGCATTTTTCCGTCGACGTGTTCATCGTGCTTTCGGGGTTCTGCCTGATGTTGCCGGTCCTGCGCCGACCGGGGAACGTCGGATTGTGGCCGTTCATCGGCAGGCGCGCCGTCCGCATCCTCCCGACGTACTACGTCGCGTTGCTCTGCTCGCTCCTCTTGATCGGCACTGTCATCGGGCAGCCGAGCGGAACCCATTGGGACGTCAGTCTGCCGGTCACGAGGCGCGACGTCGCCTTGCACATGATGCTGATGCACGATTGGAGCGCGTCATCGGCCCTCCGCATCAATCATCCCTTTTGGTCGATCGCCGTCGAGTGGAAGATCGGGGGAGCTCGCTGTATTACATCGGGTTGTTCGCGCTCGGCATGCTCGCCGCCGAGCTGGCGACCTCCGCGCGTTGCCGCGCGTGGGCGGTGTCGGCCGAGGGCGTCGCGATCTTCGCCGCTGCGACGGTGGTCCTCGGCGCGTTGGCGCTCGTCGAGTCTTCCGCACGCGGGCCGCTCCTGCCGCTGCAGCTGGCCAGCGCCCCGATGGGCGCGTGGACCGGCGCGCTGCTCGTGATGCTGCACGCGGGAGCGTTGCCGCGACTATCATCGGCGCTCGCGTCCCGCGCGTCAGCGTCGCTCGGCCGCATGGGCTACAGCATCTATCTGGTTCACGCGCCGCTCGCGCAGCTGGTCTACCAGTATCTCGTCGCGCCGATTTCGTGGCCCGCGGCGTGCCGTCCCATGATCATGGTCACGCTGGGCGCGCTCGTGACGGTGCTCGTTGCGTATCCGTTCTATCGCCTGGTTGAACGGCCGTTCCACCTGCTCAGCCGGCGGCTGTGAGCGCGGCGGCGTCAGTGGCTATTCGTAGCCGTCGCGTGCGTTGGTCGCGGGTGCGGCCGCCGATATAATCACCGGGCGGTGGAGCGTACTCCGAAGACAATTCCGCCTGTCGGCGAGATCAGCGCGCACGCAGACGTCGCGAGCACCCGGGAATCCGGTGCCGTCACGGTGCAGGTCGCCGACGAGACCGACCTGGACGCCAAGCTCGCCGGCTTGCCGCCGCGTCCCGGCGTGTACCTCCTGCGTGACGGTCACAACAAGGTCATTTACGTTGGCAAGGCGAAGAGCCTGCGCTCGCGCGTGCGCTCGTACTTCCGCGGCGGCGACGAGCGCGCGCAGGTGAAATTTCTCGTGAACCGGGTCACGAGCTTCGAGACGCTCGTCACGACCAACGAGAAAGAGGCGTTCATCCTCGAGAACAACCTCATCAAGCAGTACAAGCCGCGCTACAACATCCGCCTCAAGGACGACAAGAGCTACGTCAGCGTGAAGATCGACGAGTCGAGCGAGTGGCCGCACCTCGTCGTGACGCGCAAGCTGGTGCGCGACG
>VBKW01000070.1 GCA_005879405.1 Deltaproteobacteria bacterium | reverse complement strand
ATCGCCAGGGAAAAAGTCGCATCTGGCGCATCATATCGCTGTCGGGGACGGGCGATAAGCGTCCCTCGTTCTACGCGCGCGGGACGCTCATCGGGCGTCCCCGGCGGCCCTACGGGCGCCGGGGTTGCCCGCTCCCTGCGTCGGCTGGGTGCGCGCGGACGGCATCGTGCCCCGCCTCGAGGGAGCCTTTACCCACCGCACCTTTTTCCGACGGTGGAGATTCTACGGTGTCGCGCGAGATGGCGACGTCGGGGAGGGGAGGGATCTCGCCTTGGTAGACGTGGCGGCGGAAGAAGGCGGCGTAGCTCTTGCCGGTCACGCGGCGCAGCGTGCCGAGAAAGCGCGCGGTCGTGACGACGCCGCCTTCCTGCGCGAGCGCGTGGACGACGTCGTCGAGACTGTGGGCGTCATTCGTCGCGTGGCGGATGCGGCGGTCGAGCGCGTACAGGACGAGGGGGGCGCTGTTGTTGTGGATGGCGCGGGTCTGATCGCGGGTGAAATCGTGACCCCAGACGCCGTAGCGGGCGAAGAAGCGCAGCGCTTGCGTGTAGCGACGGTCGTCGAGCACGCCGATCCGCCGCTGCAGCTCGAGCGAGTAGAACTCCGCCAGGCCTTCGGTGAGCCAATGCGCGTCCCACGCCGGGCGAAACGGCGCGGTGACGTGGAAGAGCTCATGCAAGTAGGGGCTGGTGCGATCGGGCGTCTGGAGCGGCCGGTCGCCATGCATGTAGAACGAGTCCTCGCCACTCAGTCCGCCGCGCCACATCGGATCGGCGCCGATCACGATGACGAGACGGCGGCGCGCGCCGAGGAGGTCGTGCATGAGCGGCAGGGCGCGACCGAGGAGCGCGAGAATGCGGTCGGGCGGGACGCCCGCGCCGGCCGGGCCCGCGATCGTGACCGCGGTGCCATGCACCGTCGCGTCGGTGCGGTGAAACCGTCCGAGGATCAGCCATCCGCGCGGATGCTCGAAGCGACCGCGGCTTTCGACGACGAACTCCCGGGTCCCCGCCAGCGACATCGTGGTGACCGCGTCCCAGCCGCGCGGCAGCCGGAAGACGAGGCGCGCGCGCGATTTCGGCTCCGGCTCGATGTCGCGGCGAAACAGCACGGCGCTGCGCGGGAAGAGCGCGCTCGTCCGCGTCACCACCCAGCCGTCACCGATGTAGCTGTCGAATCCTTTGTCCGGCGCGCGACGATGCCGCAGCGCCGCCTGATAGGTGAGATGCGCGTATGGCGCGTTCGGCATCCAGACGATCTCGCCGCGCCGGCGCTCGAGCACGCCGGTGCCCTCGAACTTGTCGAAGCGCTCGGGATCGAAACGGAGACGGATGCGCGCGATCTCGTCGATGCCGGCGAGCTCCCAGCGCACAGTCGCCGTCGTCGCCGTCGCGCTCGCGATCTCGACCGCGTACGTCACGCTGAACGTCTCGCGCGCAGGTGTCGCGACGGGTGGGTTGTCGCCGCGCGCGACGTGCGTCGCGCCGATCGCGGCGATCATGGCGGCGATTCCACAGCGACGAACGACTCGCGCGATGCGTCGATACGCGTTCGCGCCTTGACACTCTGAATGGTGATTGATAGGCAAATCAATCTGTTATCGATTTTCAGGCACGTAGCTCAGTGGGAGAGCGCTTCCTTGACACGGAAGAGGCCGGCGGTTCAATCCCGCCCGTGCCTATCAGGCCAGCTCCTGCATCCCACCGCATGACCGAAGATCGGATCCGAGTCGCTCTCGCGGGCGGGGCGGAGGTGTCGGTGCCACACGGAACGACGGCCGCAGACGCGCTCCGCGCGCTCGGCGAGCGGCGCATCGGCGAGACCCTCGCCGCGAAAGTCGGCGATCGCGTCGTCGATCTCTCGCGTAACGTCGACGCCGACGCGACGATCGCGCCCGTCTTCGGCGACTCGCCCGAGGGCATCGAGATCCTCCGCCACTCGAGCGCGCATCTCCTCGCGCACGCCGTGAAGCGGCTCTTCCCCGAGACGCAGGTGACGATCGGCCCGGTCATCGAGAACGGATTCTACTACGACTTCAAGCGTGCGCAGCCGTTCACGCCCGAAGACCTCGAGCGCATCGAGGCGACGATGCGCGAGATCGCCGGCGAGAACATCCCGGTGCACCGCCGCGAGATGTCGCGCCAGGACGCGATCGCGCTCTTTCGCGAGATGGGCGAGCACTACAAGGTCGAGATCATCGAAGGCATCCCAGACGACCACGTGTCGCTCTACAGCCAAGGCGACTTCACGGACTTGTGCCGCGGACCGCACGTGCCGTCGACGGGGCGCCTGAAGGCCTTCAAGCTCACCAGCGTCGCGGGCGCCTATTGGCGCGGCGACGAGCGTAACGAGATGCTGCAGCGGATCTACGGCACCGCCTTTCCGACGCCGAAGGAGCTCAAAGAGCACCTCGCGCTGCTGGAGGAGGCGAAGCGCCGCGATCATCGCAAGCTCGGGAAGGAGCTCGACCTCTTCAGCTTCCATCCCGAGGCGCCCGCGAGCCCGTTTTTCCATCCGAAGGGCGCGATCATCTACAACACGCTCGTCGACTACATCCGCGGCCTCTACCGACAGTACGGCTACGACGAGGTGTTGACGCCGCAGATCCTCGACGTCGAGCTGTGGAAGCGCTCCGGCCACTACGAGAACTACCGCGAGAGCATGTACTTCACCGAGGCGGACGAGCGGCAGATGGCCGTCAAGCCAATGAACTGCCCGAGCCATTGTCTGCTCTACGCCGCCGGCAAGCGCTCGTATCGCGACCTGCCGCTGCGGATCGCCGATTTCGGACGCCTCCATCGCTACGAGCGCTCGGGCGTGACGGCGGGACTCACGCGCGTGCGCTCGTTCTCGCAGGACGACGCGCACATCTTCTGCACCCCGGAGCAGATCGACGCCGAGGTCGCGAGCGTCGTCGACATGCTCTTCCGCACCTATGACCTCTTCGGCTTCTCCGAGCGCCGCATCTATCTCGGCACGCGTCCCGAGCGCTCGATCGGCGACGTCGCGATGTGGGAGCGCGCCGAGCGTGCGCTCCGCGACGTGCTCGAGCGTCGCGGCATCGCCTTCGACGTTCACCCCGGGGACGGCGCCTTTTACGGACCGAAAATCGATTTCTGCATCCTCGATGCGATGCGCCGCGAGTGGCAGCTCGGCACCGTGCAGCTCGACTTCGCGCTCCCCGAGCGCTTCGATCTCCACTTCATCAACGCCGACGGCAAGGAGGAGCGGCCGGTGATGATCCACCGCGCGCTCCTCGGCTCGATCGAACGCTTCATGGCGATCCTCATCGAGCATTGCGCCGGCGATTTCCCGCTCTGGCTCGCGCCGGTGCAGGTGCGCCTCATCACGATCACCGACCACCAGCACGCCTACGCGGCGCGCGTGCTCGTCGAGTTGCGGGCGGCGGGGCTGCGGGCCGAGGCGGATCTTCGCAACGAGAAGCTCGGCTACAAGATCCGCGAGGCCGAGCTCCACAAGGTGCCGATCGTGCTGGTGATCGGCGACAAAGAGGTCGCATCGGAGACCGTCGCGCCGCGCCGACGCGGCGCCAGAACGCTGCCGGCGACCGACGTCCCGAGCTTCATCGCGAGCATCGCGGCCGACGCGCGCGTCGGCACTCAAGGAGGTGTCCCATAAGCGTCAAAGAAGCCCAGGTTCGCATCAATCATCAGATCAATGCACGCGAGATTCGCGTGATCGACGCCGACGGTGGCCAGCTCGGCGTCCTGCCGACGGCCGACGCCCTGCGCATCGCGGAACAGAAGGAGCTCGATCTCGTCGAGATCGCGGCCACGGCGACGCCTCCCGTCTGCCGCATCATGGATTACGGGAAGTTCCGCTACGAGAAGAAGAAAAAAGCCCAGGAGTCGAAGAAGAAGCAGGTCTACGTCACCGTCAAGGAAGTGAAGATGGGCTCGCGCACGAGCACGCACGACGTCGACTTCAAGGTCGGCCACATCCGCAAGTTCCTCGAGCGCAGCCAGCGCGTGAAAGTGTCCGTCTTCTTCCGTGGCCGCGAGATCACGCACCCCGAGATCGGCCGCGATCTCCTCATGGGCGTGTTTGAAAAGGTCAAAGATCTGAGCAATATGGAGATCAGTCCGCGGCTCGAAGGCCGCAACATGTCGATGATGCTGCAACCGCGCTGAGCGCCCGCAGCCGCGAGAGGATCCACATCCATGCCGAAGATGAAAACACGCCGCGGAGCGGCCAAGCGCTTCACGGTGACGGGAAGCGGCAAGATCAAGCGCGGAAAGGCGTACAAGCGTCATCAGCTCTCGTGCAAGACGCGCAAAGAGAAGCGCCATCTGCGCCACGCGACGATCGTGGCCGACGTCAACAGCCGCAGGATCCGGCGGCTGATCCCGTATCTGTGAATCAAAGAGGGGAGCGACAGCGATGCCACGGGTAAAACGCGGCACGAAGACACGGCGCCGCCACAAGAAGCTGCTGAAGCTCGCAAAGGGCAACGTCGGCGGCCGCCGACGCGGCTACCGGCAAGCGCGCGAGACGGTCGAGAAGGGACTCGTCTACGCCTATCGCGATCGCAAGGTCCGCAAGCGCGAGTTCCGCAGCCTGTGGATCGTCCGCATCAACGCTGCGGCGCGGCTGCACGGGCTCAGCTACAGCCGGTTGATCGAAGGTCTCAAGAAGGCCGGCGTCGATCTCGACCGCAAGGTGCTCGCCGACCTCGCCGTTCGCGACCCCGGCGCGTTCGGCGACTTGGCCCGCATCGCCGCCGCCTGAGCGTGTCTCTCCGCGTCGCCCGGCGATCGCGTGGGCAAACCGTACGTACCGGTGCGAGTCGCTGGAGCACCGCGCGTCGCGCCGCGCGGTGCGACGCCCATCGGAGCATCGGGCGCGCAGCGCCCGAGCGCACGGGGGCTGACTCCGAATGAAGGCCACCCTCGAGGCGCTCGGCGCCGAGATCGACAGCGCGCTCGACGCCTGCCGCTCCGAGGAGGATCTGGAGCGCGCTCGGATCACGTTCCTCGGCCGCAAGGGGCGGCTGACCGACGCGATGCGCGGCGTCGGCGCGCTCGCGCCGGAGGAGCGACCGGCGATCGGCGAGCTCGCGAACGCGCTCAAGCGCCGCGTCGAGCAGCGCATCGACGAGCTCCGCGAGCGCTGGCAGGCCGAGCGTCGGAAGATCGAGCTCGAGGGCGAGCGCCTCGACGTGACGCTACCTGGACGCGCGTGGCCCTACGGGCACGCGCATCCGCTCACCACCGCGCTCGACGAGACGGTCGGCATTCTCGTGAGCCTCGGCTTCTCGGTCTAC
>VBKW01000395.1 GCA_005879405.1 Deltaproteobacteria bacterium | reverse complement strand
CTGGGTACTCCGACGGCGGGCATCGACGGTACGTGCTACAACATGACGGTCGCGAGCGTCTCGGACTTCGCCGAGTGCATGAAGTGCTGGAAGGCGGCGGAATTCGCACGCTTCGAGGCGACGCTCTACGCCTCGCACGCCCAGGAGCTCTGCGGGACGGCGCTCGACGACACCTCGGCGACGTGCTCGAACCTCGGCTGCACGTCACCGCTTCCCGTCCAGCACGATCTCGGGAGTACGGGCGAGAACGACTGCCAGCGCGGCATCGCCAAGGCGGGATTCAACTACCTCATCAAGGTCGAGCACCAGATCGAGAAGTGCATGCTGAAGGGCAATACGCGCGGGGCCTGCCTCGCCGATCCGACGCTCCAGCTGAAGCTCGCGGCGGCGGAGACTTCGAAGCAGAACAAGATCCACGACAAGTGCGGCAACCGCGACCCGGTCGCCAATCCGCCGTTCTGCTGTCGCACTGGCGGCCCGATGCAGGCATGCGTCGCCGCCGCGAGTCGCGACGACTGCGTCGCCACGCCCGGCAACTCCGTGCAGGAAGGAAAGACGTGCGGCCTGAGCAACACGTGCGAGAACACCAACCCCGGAGGCGAGATCACCTGGTGGGAGCATTGCCCGCTCGACACGTCGCCATGTCCCGGTCCGACGCCGAGCACCCTGAATGACCTGATCGATTGCGTCGACCGCACGGCCGACGGGATCGTCACGAGCCACCTCTGCCTGCAGTTCCCGAACGGCGGTGCGTGCCCGACGGCTGCGCCCACGCTGACGCCGACGCCCACCCCCACTTCGACGCCGTAACGTTCCCAAACGCCGCGACGACGTGACCTCGCGCACGTCGCCGCGGCGTGCCGCATCGCCGGTCAGTCGAGCGAGTCGACGGCGCGCCAGAGATACCAGCTCGCCATCGTCCGGTACGGCCGCCAGCGCTCGCCGCGGGCGGTGACGTCGCGCGGCACCGGCACGTCGCCGCCGAACGCGATCGCGAATCCCTTGCGGATGCCGTAGTCGTCGACCGGCAGGACGTCGGGACGAGCGAGGCGGAAGATGAGCAGCATTTCCACCGTCCAGCGTCCAATGCCACGCACGGCAGTGAGCCGCTCGACGATCTCGTCGTCGGCCATCGTTCGCAAGCGGCGGAGCGTCGGGACGACGCCGCTCTGGGTTTTCACGGCGAGATCCTTGAGGGCGAGGAGCTTGTTCCCCGAGAGCCCGCAGGCGCGCAGCTGCGCGTCGGAGGTCGCGAGGACGCCCTCCGGACCGAAGCGACGCTGCGGGTAGAGGGCCTTCACGCGGCCGTAGATCGTCGCCGCCGCCTTGCCCGTGAGCTGCTGATAGACGATCGCCTCAGCGAGCGCGCCGAACGTGCTGTGGGTATCGCGTAGCTGCAGGCGAAACGGCCCGACGCGCTTGATCAGGCGCGCGAGCTTCTTGTCCGCGGCGACGAGATGTGCGTGTGCCGCTTCGACGTCGAAGGTCGCTTGTGTCACCGCAGGCCGCGCGTCCCCGAGGTGCGCGGCAGCGCGACACCTTCGATCGCGAGCAGACGCGCCTTGGTGTCGAGCCCGCCGTTGGCGCTGAACCCGCCAGGCTTGCCGCCGGCGGCGAGCACGCGATGGCAGGGGACGATGATCGGAAAAGGGTTCCGCCGCATCGCTTGGCCGACCGCGCGGGCGGCGCCCGGCGACCCGAGACGTGCGGCGAGCTCGCCGTACGAGCAGGCGCCGCCGGACGGGATGGCGCGTGCCGTCTCGTAGACGCGGCGATGGAACGCCGGGACCGCGCTCATGTCGAGCGCGATCGTGCCGAGGTCGGCGCGCTTCCCCTCGAGGTGCGCGGTCACGAGCGCGACGGCGCGACGCGCAGCGCCTGCCGGCGTACCGTACTCGGCGTCGGCGACACCTGCGAGCAGGCGGGCGCGCGTCCGCGCGTCGTCTGGCTCCGGAAGCTGCACGCGGGCGATGCCGCGTGCCGTCCAGGCGACGCCGCAGCGGCCGACAGCCGTGTCGAAGAGCGCATACGTCGTTCCGATGTGCTGTGCGCGTGGCATCGACGTCGTTTTGCGATAGCTGCGTCTGCGCTGCAACACTTGGCGAAAATTGCGCTGCCGCGGTCCTCGGTGTCGTCCTGTGGACCGGAATACCCGGCATCCGAGGACATTGACTGGGCGCCGGCGAGTGGAGGTAGAATCGCCGTCGCTTCTCGTGGCGACCACTGAACGCGATTTCCTCGTCAGTAGCGACGACGGCGATGCCGCCCACGAGTTCACGCTCGCGCACCGCGAGCTGA
>VBKW01000009.1 GCA_005879405.1 Deltaproteobacteria bacterium | reverse complement strand
CCACATGAGCGCGCGAAGGAGGTCCGTGCGCCGGGTGGCCGCGAGTCGTCACGGGGCGCGGCTCGCGACCGCGCTGCTCTACGCGCCGCTCGTCGCGCTCGCCGTGCTCACGTTGGTGCCGCTCTTGTGGATGGTCTCCGCCTCGCTCATGCCGTCCGGCGAGGCCACGGCGTCGGCGCGGCTCCTGCCGCGTACCGTCACGCTCGAGCAGTACCGCACGCTCTTCACGCGGCTGAACGTCGCGCGCGCGCTCGCGAACAGCACCGTGCTCGCCACGGCGGTGACGGCGATCTCGCTGGTCGTGAACGCGCTCGCGGGCTACGCGTTCGCGAAGCTGCGCTTCGCCGGACGCGACCGCCTCTTCCGACTCCTCCTCGGCGCGCTGGTGATCCCCGCGCAGGTCGCGATGCTGCCGCTCTTCCTCATGATGCGCGAGCTGCGCCTCGTCGACACCTACTGGGGCGTGATCGTGCCCGGCATGGCGAGCATCTTCGGCATCTTTCTCGTGCGGCAGTACGCGCTGTCGATCCCGCAGAGCCTCCTCGACGCAGCGCGTATCGATGGGGCCAGCGAGCTGCGCATCTTCGGATCGATCGTCGTCCCGTTTTGCACGCCGGTGCTCGTCACACTGGCGATCTTCACGTTCATGGGCACGTGGAACGATTTTCTCTGGCCGCTCATCGTGCTCACCGGCGAGGATCGCCAGACGTTGCCGGTCGCGCTCGCGAATCTCGCGGGCGAGCACGTACAAGACGTCGAATTGATGATGGCCGGTGCCGTCCTGACCGTGCTACCGATAATCGTGATGTTCCTGGCGTTGCAGCGCTACTACATCGAGGGGATCGTGAGCGGGAGCGTCAAGGAATGACGCCGGCGCACGCACGTGAGGAATGAATCGGACGCTCGGCGTCGTCGTCCTCACGCTCGTCCTCAGCCTGCCGGGGCGGGCGCGCGCCGACCAGGTTCTCGATCAGTTCGATGATCTGAGCGGCGGGAGCGCGGAAGCGTCGCAAGGCGTCAGCGCGACGCTCGCGCGGGACGCCGGGCACACTGGTGGCGCGCTGCGCCTCGATTTCGATTTCCACGGCGGCGGCGGCTACGTGATCGTTCACAAGGCGTTCGCACTGCGGCTGCCGGAGAATTACGCGTTCAAGTTCGACATCCGCGGCGCGGCGCCGGTCAACACGCTCGAGTTCAAGCTGCTCGACCCGACCGCGAAGAACGTCTGGTGGAGCCGCCGACGCGATTTCGCGTTCCCCGCCGACTGGCAGCAGATCGTCGTCAAGCGCGCGCGCCTGCGCTTCGCGTGGGGGCCGCTCGGCGGCGAATGGCCGCGCGAGATCGGCGCGATCGAGATCGCGATCACCGCCGGCAGCGGCGGCGCCGGCTCGGTCTGGCTCGACGACTTGCGCATCGAGGAGCGCGAGCCGCTCGAGAGCGACGGCTGGCGGCCGCGCGTCACGGCATCGAGCAGCGCCGTGGGCCGCGAGCCCGTATTCGCCGCCGACGACGAGCAGGACACGAGCTGGCACAGCGCCGGCGACGGCCCGCAGTCGCTCACCCTCGATCTCTATAAACATCGCGAGCTCGGCGGCCTCGTCATCGATTGGGACGCCGACGCGTACGCGACGCGGTACCGCGTGGAGATGTCGGACGACCTCAAGACGTGGATCGGCGCCTACTCGAACACCACCGGCTCCGGGCGTCGCGATTACGTCTACATGCCGGACGCCGAGGCGCGCTACGTGCGCCTGGTGCTCGAGGAGAGCAGCGGCGGCGACGGGTACGCCATCCGCGAGATCGCGGTCAAACCGCCATCGTTCTCCGAGTCGATGAACGACTTCTTCACCGCGATCGCCACCGACGCGCCACCGGGCACGTTTCCGAAGTACCTGCTCGGACGGCAGTCGTACTGGACCGTCGTCGGCTCCATCGACGACATCAGCGAAGCGCTCGTGAACGAGGAAGGCATGATCGAGGTCGACACGCGCGCGTTCTCGATCGAGCCGTTCCTCTATGCGAACGGCGCGCTCATCACGTGGGGCGACGCCGAGATCACGCAGGAACTGGCGCAGAATGCGCTGCCGATCCCGACGGTCGTGTGGCGTCACGACCATCTGGTGCTACGCATTACCGCCTGGGCGTCGGGCGGTCTCGGCGATTCGACGCTCTACGTCCGCTACCGCGTCGAAAACGCCGGCGATACGCCGCAGGACGTGCGCCTCTTCGTCGCGGTGCGCCCGTTCCAGGTGCTGCCGCCGTGGCAGTCGCTCAACATCCTCGGCGGCGTCGCGCCGATCCACGTGCTCGAGTTCGACGGCCGTGCCGTGCACGTCGACGGCGGCCGCTCGGTCGTCTCGCTCACGCCGCCGTCGGCGTTCGGCGCGGCGAGCTTCGCGCAGAGCTTGACCGCGAACTTCCTCCGCCGTGGCGTCGTGCCCGGCGAGGGCCGCGTCGACGACGGCTTCGGGTACGCATCCGGAGCGCTGGAGTATGCGCTCACGGTACCGGCCGGCGGTGCGGTCGAGGTGCACGTCGCGGTGCCGATGCGCGACGGCGCCGCGCCGAACAGCGCCGCGCTCGATCCCGGCGCCTTCGAGAAGACGTACGAGCGCACGATGGCCGAGTGGAAGACGCGCCTCGGACGGGTCGAGTTCCAGGTGCCGAAGAACGAGGAGAAGTTCGTCGACGCGCTGAAGTCGACGATCGCCTACATGCTGATCAACCGCGACCGCCGCGCGCTCCAGCCCGGGTCGCGCACGTACGCGCGGTCGTGGATCCGCGACGGCGCGCTCACGTCGACGGCGCTACTCGAGACCGGCTCGACCCAGGAGGCGCGCGAGTTCCTGCAATGGTTCGCACAGTATCAGCTGCCGGACGGGCGCATCCCCTGTTGCGTCGACCAGCGCGGCGCCGATCCGGTCGCCGAGTACGACAGCGACGGCGAGTTCATCTATACCGTCGCCGAATACTACCGCTACACGCACGACGTCGGGTTCGTGCAGGAGATGTGGCCGTTCGTGACTCGCGCCCTCGACTCGATCGTCAACTTGCGCGCGAAGAGCCTCGCCGCGGAGGAGACGAGTCCGGAGAGGGACGGCTTCCACGGTCTCCTGCCGGAATCGATCAGCCACGAGGGCTACTCGTCGCACCCGGTCCACTCCTATTGGGACGATTTCTTCGCGCTGCGCGGCCTGAAGGACGGCGCCATGCTGGCCTCCATCATCGGCGACGAGGAACGCGCGAGCGCGATCGCCGCGCTGCGCGACGAGTTTCGTCGCGACCTCTATGCGTCGATCGACAGGACGATGGCGAAGCACCACATCGACTACGTCCCCGGGTCGGTCGAGCTCGGCGACTTGGATCCGACGTCGACGGCGATCGCGATCACCGCCGCCGGTGAGCTCGCGCACCTGCCCGAGCCCGCGCTCACCCGCACGTTCGACCGCTACTACGAGCACATGCAACAGTACTTCCACGACGCGACGCTCGATGAGGCCTACTCGCCGTACGATCTACGCAACGTCGAGGTGTTCGTGCGACTCGGGCAGCGCGAGCGCGCGCTCGACGTCTTCGCCGCCATGGTCGCCGACCAGCGGCCGCCGGAGTGGAACGAGTGGCAGGAGATCGTGTGGCGCGATCCGAACCTGCCGCGTTTCATCGGCGACATGCCGCACACGTGGGTCGGTGCCGGCTACGTGCACTCGCTGCGCAGCATGTTCGCCTACGAGCGCGAGGACGATCGTACGCTCGTCGTCGCTGCGGGCCTGCCGTGGGAATGGGTCGCGAGCGACACCGGCGCCGGCGTGAAGCGCTTGCCGACGCACTACGGCGTCATCAGCTACACGATTCGCGCCGAGCCGCCGAACACGGTACGGGTGCGGCTCGCCGGGGATCTCGCGGTGCCGCCGACGACGATCGTCGTGCAGCCGCCGTTGCCACAGCCGATCAAGAGCGTCACCGTGAACGGCAAGCCGGTCTCCTCCTTCGACGCCGAGGGCGTCGCCGTGCACGCGTTTCCTGCGGACGTCGTTATCGAGTACTGAGGACGCCGTGGCCGACTTCGGGCGTCTCGACGATCCGACGCCGCACGCGCGCCTCCTCGGTGACGGGCGGTATGGGCTCCTCGTGACCGGCGCCGGCAGCGGCGCCGCGCGTGTCGGCCGCCTCGCGCTCACGCCGTGGTCCGCCGATCGCACCGAGGACGGCGAGGGCTTCTTCCTCTATCTGCGCGATCGCGACGACGGCCGCGTCTGGTCGGCGGGGCACGAGCCCGTCCGCGCGACCGCGAGCGCGTACCGGGCGTCGTACGAGCCGGGCGTCGCGCATTTCGAGCGCGCCGACGGCGACATCGCGACGCGACTCGACGTCTGCGTCGTGCCCGACGGCACGGTCGAGGTACGCCGCCTGACGCTCGAGAATCGCGGCGATCGTCCGCGGCGGATCGACGTCACGACGTACGGCGAGGTGGCGCTCATCGAGGCCGCGGCGTACGCCGCGCATCCCGCGTTCGCGAAGCTCTTCGTCGAGACCGAGTACGACGCCGCACGCGAGGTGCTGCTGGCGCGCCGTCGGCCGCGGAGCGCCGGCGAGCAGTGGCCATGGCTGCTGCACGCCTGCACCGGGCCGGGAGCACCGGAATGGGATACCGACCGCGCGCGCTTCGTCGGGCGCGGCCGCACGCTCGCGTCCCCCGCGGCACTCGCGACCGACGCGCTGCTCTCCGGAAGCCTCGGCAGTGTCCTCGATCCCGTCGTGAGCATCCGCCGCCACGTCGTCCTTGCGCCCGGCGCGTCGGCGGCGATGACGATCGTGCTCGGTGCGGCGCCGACGCGCGCCGCAGCGTGCGACCTCGCCGCCCGCTACGCGCCGGCGCAGGGGGCCGCGAACGTCCCATCGACGAGCGGCGCGGCCGCGGACGTCGGCGGCGACGTCTTTCGTGCCGCCGCCAAGCGCGAGCGAACCCTGCTGCGCTCGCTCGCCCTCAGCGAGGACGACGGCGAGCGCTTGCAGGAGCTCGCCGGCGCCATGCTGTACGGCGATCCGCGGCTGCGCGCCGCGAGCGACGTGCTCCGCCGCGCCCACGGCAGCCCCGCCCTGCTCGCGGAGTACGGGCTCCGCGGCGATGCGCTTCTCGTCCTCGCGACGGCGCGGCGCGGCGAGGATCGCGCGCTCGTGTCGAAGCTCGTCGGGGCGTGCCGGTACTGGGAAGCGAAAGGGGTACCCGTCGATCTCCTCGTCCTCTGCGACGACGCCGGAATCTCAGCCGACGTGCAGGCGCTCGCCGCCGCGGCGGCGCCGGTGCACGCGCTCGTGCGTCGCAGCGCCGAGCTCGACGCGGCCGCGCGCGACCTCGTCAGCACCTGCGCACACCTGGTCGT
Organism: Deltaproteobacteria bacterium; assembly: GCA_005879405.1. GTDB lineage: Bacteria > Desulfobacterota > Binatia > UTPRO1 > UTPRO1 > DP-19. The sequence continues at coordinate 2,524 of VBKW01000009.1, read as the reverse complement.
GACCGACACGATCCCGGATCTGCGGACGCGCGGCGCGACGCAACCGGCGGCCGTCGGCACCGGCGCGACGCCCGCGGCCCCCACCGCCGCCGCGCGCGTCACGGACGATGCCCAGGCGAGCGCGGCGGCCGCGAGTCGACGATCGGGTCCCGACGTCAGCGGCGCCTTTGCTCTCGACGGCAGCGAGTACGTCCTGACGCTCGACGGCGACGGCGGCGCCGTCGCGCGGCCGCCGCTCCCGTGGGTGAACGTCGTCGCCAACGAGACGTTCGGGTTTCTCGTGAGCGAGAGCGGCGCCGCGTGCACGTGGAGCCGCAACAGCCGCGAGAATCGCCTCACGCCGTGGTACAACGATCCCGTCTCGGACCCGCACGGCGAGGCGCTGTACGTCCGCGACGACGAGAGCGGTGCGTTCTGGTCGCCGCTCCCCGGTCCGGCGCCGACGGCATCGTCGCCGCAAGCTCCCGCAGTGCCGGCGGCCGCGTCCGCGCGACAAGCTCGGACTGGCGATGACGGCGCACCCGGTCACGACGCCGCCGCCGGCGGCGCAGCGGCGGAGCGCGACGCCGCGTTCGAGGTCCGTCATGGGCTCGGGTACACGGTGTGGCGGCGTCGCGCGTACGCACTCGCGCACGAGGTCACGACGTTCGTGCCGCAGCGCCCCGCCGATCGCGTGAAGATCACCCGCGTCCGGATCACGAACCTCGCCGACACGCCACGCCGGCTCTCGCTCTTCGCGTACCATCGGCTCGTCTTGGGTGACCTGCCGGGCACGAGCCGCCGCTTCGTCGTGAGCGCCCTCGACGGGGCGTCCGACGCGCTCTTCGCGCGCAACCGCGCGAACGGCGAGTTCGCGGACGCGATCGTGTTCGCCGCGGCCGCCGCGCCGCCGGGCGCCACGACGCGCTTCACCGGCGACCGCACCGCGTTCCTCGGACGCCACGGCTCGCCCGCCGCGCCGCGGGCGATCGCGACCGGCGGCGCGCTCGACGGACGGACGGGACCCGCGCTCGACCCGTGCGCCGCGCTGCAGATCAGCCTCGTGATCGCGGCGCAGGCGACGGTCGAGTGTTCGCTCCTCCTCGGCGAAGCCGACGACGAGGCGGCGGCGCGCGCCCTCGTCGCCCGCTATCGCGCCCCCGGCGCGATCGACGGCGCCGAGCGGGAGGCGCGCGCCTTCTGGACCGAGCTGCGCACGGCCGTCCAGGTCGCGACCCCGGTGCCCGCGATCGATCACCTGGTGAACGCGTGGCTGCCATATCAGATCCTGAGCTGCCGCCTCTGGGGGCGGTCGGCGTTCTACCAGTCGGGCGGCGCCTTCGGCTTCCGCGATCAGCTGCAAGACGCGGCGGCGTTCGCCGTGACGCGTCCGGAGCTGACGCGCGCCCAGATTCTCCTCCATGCCGCGCATCAGTTCGTCGAGGGCGACGTGCTCCATTGGTGGCACCCGCCGCTCGGACGCGGCATCCGTACCCATTTCTCGGACGACCTCCTCTGGCTGCCATGGATCACGGCGCGCTACGTCGCGATCACGGGCGATGCCGGCGTCCTCGACGAGCGCGTCGGGTTCGTCGCGGCGCGACCGCTCGCGCCCGGCGAGGACGACGCGTATCTGCTGCCGACACGCGCCGACGAGGTCGCGGACGTCTACGCGCATTGCTGTCGCGCGCTCGACCGCTCGCTCGGCACGGGCGTCCATGGTCTTCCGCTCATGGGCACCGGCGACTGGAACGACGGCATGAATCGCGTCGGCCGCGAAGGCCGCGGCGAGAGCGTGTGGATGGGATTTTTCCTCTTCCGCGTCCTCGACGACTTCATCGCGCTGTGCGAACGTCGTGGCGACGGCGCCCGCGTCGCACGTTACCGCGCACATCAGGACAGGCTGCGCGACGCGCTCGAAACCGCAGGGTGGGACGGCGCCTGGTACCGCCGCGCCTATTACGACGACGGCTCCGTCCTCGGCAGCGCCGCGAACGCGGAGTGCAAGATCGACGCGCTCGCGCAAGCGTGGGCGGTGATCTCCGGTGCCGTTTCGCGGGCGCGCGCCGGCGCCGCGATGGACGCCGTGCTGCGCCTGCTCGTCGACGAGGAGCACGGTCTCATCCGCTTGCTCACCCCGCCCTTCGATCGCGACCCGCGCGACCCCGGCTACATCAAGGGCTACGTCCCCGGCATTCGTGAGAACGGCGGCCAGTACACGCACGCGGCGCTGTGGGTCGTCGAGGCGTTCGCCGAGCTCGGCCGCCGCGACCGCGCCGCCGCACTGCTCGAGATGCTGTGTCCGGCGACGCACGCCGCAACGCCGGCTCGCGTCGCGACGTACCAGGTCGAACCCTACGTCGTCGCCGCCGACGTGTACGGCGTTCCACCGCACGTCGGCCGCGGCGGGTGGACCTGGTACACCGGCTCGGCGGCGTGGATGTACCGCATCGCGGTCGAGACGATTCTCGGCATCCGCCTCGCCGGCGGCGACACGCTCGTCGTCGCGCCGCGCATCCCGGACACGTGGCCCGGGTTCACGGTC
>VBKW01000393.1 GCA_005879405.1 Deltaproteobacteria bacterium | reverse complement strand
CGACCGCCCGCGCGAGCAGCGTCTTCCCCGTACCGGGAGCGCCGATGAGCAACACGCCCTTCGGCACGGTGCCTCCGAGCCGCTGGTACTTGGCGGGGTTCTTCAGGAAGTCGACGATCTCGACGAGCTCGTTCTCGGCGTCGTCGATGCCCGCGACGTCGTCGAAGGTGACCTTCGGCTCCGCTTCGGCGTAGCGTTTGGCGCCGCTGCGGCCGAGCCCGAAGAGCCCGCGTCCGCTGGCCGTCATGCGTTGGTTCAACCAAACGAACGCCGCGATCAGGAGCAGGGTGGGCCCGAAACCGATGAGCAGGTTCTGCCAGAGAGGCCGGCCCTCCTCGAGCGGTCGCGCGTTGATGACGACGCCCTTCTCCTCGAGCAGCGTCTCGAGTCCGGGATTGGCGAAGGCCGGCAGCAGCGTCTTGAAGCGCAGTGCGCTGCGGCTATTCGGTCCGTCGCTCGGATACGCCAACTCTTTCTTGAACGTGCCCTGGATCGCAGCGCCTTGGCTGGTCACCTCCGCGACGTTGTCGGCCTGCACCTGCTGTTTGAAGAGTGTGTACGGGATGTCGACGTACGTCTGCTCGGGAGCGAACGCCCGCATGAGCGCCCAGTTCGCCGCCAGGACGACGAGGAAGGTGAGCCACCAGGGTTGCGGCCGGCGCCAGCGCGGGCCTTCGGGACTCTTCGCCGGCGTAGCGCCGCTCGGTGCGCTCGTCACGGAGCCGATACTGGCACAGCGAGGGAGCTGCCGGAAACCACGGCGCCGTCGGCAGATCGTTCGACGTGATCCCGCGAAGGGTCTGATCGAAGGGCTACCCCACCCTCGGCAGATCGACGGTGAAGACGCATCCCTTCCCAGGCCGGTCGCGCACGCGAATCGCGCCACCGGTTTGCTCGACGCCTTGGCGGCTGATCGCGAGCCCGAGGCCGAGCCCGGTTCGATCGCCGCCGCGCTGCTCGAACATGCGAAACAGATCCGCGATCTTTCCGGCCGGTAGACCGCCGCACTCATCCTCGATTTCGATTTGCACGCGATCGACGGTCGTATGGGTTTTCAACGACACATGACCAGGGGGAGGAGTGAACTTGAACGCGTTCTGCAGCAGGTTCGACAATGCGGAAACGAGGGTGTGTGCGTCGGCGTGAATCGTTACGCCGTCCGCGACATCGCCTATCGTGAGCTGCAAACCACGGTGCGCGGCTTCGATGGCGGCGGCGATCGCCACTTCTTCGACGAGCGCAGCCACCGAGATCGGAGTCCGTTTCCGGACGTCGGCTTTCAACCGGACTTCTGCCAGGGAGCGATCGAGGATCTCACGCATCCGGGCGAGGCTGCGAGAGACCACTGCGCTGGTGCTCCCCCTCGTTCCGACGACTCCCGATTGCAACGCGTCGAATGCGAGCGTCGTGATGTTGAGCGCGTTCCGCAGCTCGTGGGCCAGAACCCCGAGGTGTTCGACGCCTTCATCGGAGATGGACTGCTCACGTCGCCGTCCAAACTGAGTGACCGCCGAGGCAACGGCGCCGTCCAGGCAACCGTTCAGTGTTCTGAACTCCTCGCCGCTGATCGCCGTCTCGCTTTCGACGGCGAGGTCAGTAATCGCTTGGCAAAGCCCCCCATAATCCTGCACGACCTGCCCCACGGTGAAGCCCATTCGCCGCATCTCGTCACCATGCCTGGTGGCACTCTTGCCGATTTCTACCTGACCACACATGGGCGGCGGTGTGTGAAGCATCTCCACGAGCTGAGTCAAGAACATCGGGATCCCGTTCTCCAGCTCGGCGTCCGTCGCGCGCGGCGCTGATCTGCTGAGCGCCTTCGCTCTCGCCCGGGCAATAATCTCGTCGCGGTTCGTGCTGAGGAACTCGTGCAACATACAGCAACGACCTCCGCGACAATTGTCCGCCCGCCCGTACGCGAAATCAATGGACGAGCGCGCGGCACTGTGCGCAGTCGTGGCAACAAATTGCCACGTAGTATTACGCACGTAATTGTCCCATGTTATGGCAAGCTCCACGCCTCGGTACGCTCTCATCATGTCGACCACGCTCGATAACGCGACTCGTGGGAGCACAGCGAGCGTTACGCGCTGCCGGCAAGCGCGGCACACGGCTCGAACGCCGCAGACGCGGCCAGCGATGCACGGCCCAGGCGAACCGCGCCATTCCTTCGTGTTCATCGACGGAATGCGCCTGCATTGGGCCGAGCTGGGCGATGCGACCGACACGGTACCCGTGGTGCTCCTCCACGGCATCCTGGATGCGCATCTCACGTGGAAGCCCGTCGCCCGCGCGCTCGCGATGGATCGCCGCGTGCTCATGCCGGACCTCCTGGGCTGCGGTTTGTCGGAGCGTCCCGACGCGAGCTACGCGCTCGCGTGGCACGCGCACGTGATCGCGCGCTGGCTCGAGACCCTCGGTCTCGAGCGCGTCGATGTCGTCGGGCACTCGTTCGGAGGCGGCGTCGCACAAATGCTGCTGCTGGAGTGCCCGACACGAATTCGACGGCTGGTTCTGGTTGCCTCTGGTGGCCTCGGCCGCAGCGTCGGATTCTGGCTGCGCTTGGCCACGTTTCCGCGCGTAGTCGAGCTTCTTGGTCAGCCGTTCATGGCGTTCGGAACGCGCTGCGCGCTTGGCGGCGCGAGCGCCATGTCGCAGCAGGACATCGCGGAGCTCAGCGCGTTGAACGCGCAGCCCGGCTCGGCGCGTGCGTTCGCGCGAACGGTGTGCGACGTGATCGATTGGCGCGGCCAGCGCCGCACCTTTCTGCAACGCGCCCACGAGGCGCCGTGCCTTCCGCCAGTCGCAGTGTTTTGGGGAGATCGCGACGCAATCATTCCGATCGCACATGCCAACGCGTTCGAAGCTTCTGTGGAGGGCGTGGTTTTCCAGCAGTTCGATGGCTGCGGCCACTATCTGCATCACGAGCGGCCCGAAGCATTCGTGACAGCGATGCGTGACTTTCTCGACGATCCCTCGGCGATCGCCGTGAGGCTGAAGAAGATTGATGCGTGAGGTTCCGAGCTGCGGCGAAATGCCGGGCCGGGAGCGGCCGTTACGGTCGGTAGATTCCCGTTGCGATCGGAGGCCCAATGACCCCGACGAACGTGCCCGAATAGGATGCCAAAGCGCATCCCCCGGGGCGGAATTGTGGTGACTCGCACGTTTATGCTGAGCATATCTGCCGTTCCACTCGATTCCAGAACTACCGTGTGCGGCGTCGTCTCTCCCACCAGCGGATGCGGAGTCGCATTCCTCGGCAACGTATATTCGACTACTTCGGCACGGTGACCATATTCAGAATTGACGACCGCCCGCAGCACCAGCCCGGGATCGGTCACGAATCCTAGATAGATTTCGCCCTGGACATTCACTCGCGCTGGCGAGCCGACGCTGCTCCAAATGACCACGATGTCGGTCGCGCACACCTCGCCGCCGCCAGCGAGCGCAACGCCACGATACACACAGAAGGTGGCGGACGGCATGTCGCTACCGAACTGGTACGGACAACTTGCCGGCGCAACGTGCGAACGGTCGGCCTGCGCCTCCGGGTCCGCTCGTGCGAGAACGGCGACCTGGGCGGAGCGCTTGCGTACGCCGGGGCGTTGTCGTCCACTACGAAGAGCGGGGGGAGGACGAGTACAATGCTTGAAACCATCGCGGTCATCCTGAGATGAGCGCCGTCAAGATCGTCGGAATCGTACTGATCACGGCCGGCATCCTGGGGCTGGTGTACGGCGGCTTTAGTTACACCAAGGAGACCCACGAGGCCAAGATCGGCCCGCTCGAGCTGTCGGTGAAGGACAAGGAGACCGTCAACGTTCCGGTCTGGGCCGGCGTCGGGGCGATTGTCGTCGGCGGACTCCTGCTGCTGGTGCCCACGAAGAGCTAGCGCAACGCATGTGGAGGGAATTGACGAATGAGCGTGAGACGACGGTCTGTGGTGGGGGCGATGGTGCTGGTCTTCGGTTGTGGTGGCGGCGGAGGCGGACACGCTGGGCAGCCACAGGAAGCGACGCCGCAGTTTCGCGCGATCGCCGGTATCTCCATGGGTGCGTATGGGGCGATGAATCTGGGCACGAAACACCCCGAGCTCTTCGGCACGATCGCATCGCTCGGGGGTCCGGTGGACATGACGCAGCTCTTGCGTGACACCGCCGCGGGCCTGAAGGTCGCGCCGCAGACCACGATTCCAAAGACGATCGGCGATCCCGCGACATTCGATCACCAGCTTCCCTACCCGGGACGCGACCTCGTCCTTTCCGAGCTCAAGGATCTGATGCTGGCGTTCGGAAACCCCTTCCTGCACCATGCGGATCCCGCGCATCAATACCTCGCGAGCGATTCGGAGCCCGCGCGACTGCTCCAGGACGACGTGTTCGGGCCGTTCACGATCCCGGGCGACGTGCGCGGATTTCTCGACGGCGGAGATCACAACACGAACGGTGTCCGGGAGACCTCCGAAACGCCGACCGTCCCGACCGACGTCCTCTTGGTTGCGCGCGGATCGCTGCACGCAATCGCCGGCGTCGACGGCACCGTGCTCGGCGACCGCGCGCTCGCGGACCTCGACGGCGACGGCGTGTTCGACGTCGGCGACGGCATCGTCACGAACTTCTCCGAGCCGTTCACAGACACCAACGGCAACGGCGTCTTCGAGCCGGAGCGTGGAGAGACCTTCTCGGATGTCGGCCTCGACGGCGTAGCCGGGACCGGCGACTTCGGGGAGGGCAACGGCGTCTTCGACTACGATCCGGACCGCGCCCACTGGCTCGCCGAGGACCCACTGTCGCGAATCACGGGAGAGTCCGCGGCGCAAATCGGCGCGCAACGCATCTACATGGACGTCGGCACCAAAGACGAGTTCGGGTTCGCGCAGCACTACGCCAACTTCGTCGCCGTCCTCCAGGCGAAGGGCCTCGTGGTGAAGATCGACGACGGGTTCCCAGGCAACTGCACCGACCTGCCGAAGCTCAACGCGCCGTTCCGACTCGTTCGTTACGATGGAGGGCACGTCGGCTTCCAGTCCGTCGACCCCGGGGATCTCCTGAACGGTGATCCATGCGGCGACGCAACGGTCTGGCAGCGTATCGTCAACGTGATCGCGTTCCTGAACGAGAGCTTTCCCGACGGCGCCTTTGGGATCGGCGGCAGCATTACCGACATTCCGCCTCCGGACGTGACCGGCGACGTCGTGCGCCAAGAGCTGCCGTCGCCCGCGCTCGCGAGCGGCGGTGGCGCGGTGCCGATGCGACCCATCCTGGTCTATCGCCCGCCTGCCTTCTCCAACGGCAACGGCCATTTCCCGATCGCGTACTTCCTCGGCGGCTATGGTCAGACACCCGACGACTTCCGACAAATCCAGATCTTGCTCGATGCTCTCATCCTGAACGGGCAGCTGCAGAACATGTTCGTGGCGTTCCTGCCCGGTGCCGGCGGATATCAGGGATCATTCTATGTGAACCACACCGTGTCCGAGGCGCAGGCGCCGGGCGTGCCGGAGGTGACGTCGGGCCGGTATGAGGACTCGATCCTCCAGGATCTCATCCCCGTCATCGAGCGCGACGTGTGCAAAGGACGGGTGCGCTGACCGGACGTCAGTTGATTGTCCGCGTGCTCGCACAAAAGGAGGCAGTTCCATGAAGGCCACATATACGAGAGAACGGCTGCTCTTGGGATTCATGGTTGGCTGGCTATGCGTTCTGGCGAGTCCGGCCGATGCGCAAGTGAACGTCCAGATCGGGATTCCACTGCCGCCCCCCCTGGTATTCTCCGCGCCACCACAGGTGGTCGTCTTACCTGAGACTTATGTCTATGTTGTCCCAGACATTGACGAGGACATCTTTTTCTTCGACGGCTGGTGGTGGCGTCAATGGCAGGGGCACTGGTACCGATCCCAGTACTATGATCGTGGTTGGGACTACTATTCCAGCGTTCCATCGTTTTATAGCGAGGTGCCCCAAGACTGGAGACATGAATACCGCGAGCATCAATGGCGAGGCCGGCCCTGGAAGTACGAGCGGATGCCCCACGAACAAGTCGAAAAGAACTGGAACACGTGGAGACGCACCAACTATTGGGAACATCATCAGACATGGGGTGTCCAGGGCTTGACACCGCAGCGGCAAGAACATGGTCACCCACCCCAGGGCGCACAGTTCGAACGCCGTGGTCAACAACCCCGCGTTCAGCAGCAGGAACGCCGAGGTCAACCTCAGGCTGAGCAACCGGAACACCATGGTCAACAGCCACCTGTGCAGCAGCAGCAGCAGCAGGAACGTCATGGCCAACGGCCTCATATCCAGCAGCAGGAGCGCCATGGTCAACCACGTCCGGCGCAGGAGCCACGATCACAGCAACCGAAGGAGCGCCAAGGACACCAGGGTCAAGCGCGCCCGGATCGCGGCCAAGATGAAGGCCGCGGCAAAGCCGCACAATAGCATGGAGGCAAAGGCGACCGGTAAAGAGTGTAAGACCATCCGCGTATAACTACCTGCGTAGTGCTACGAGATTGTGGCGTCGCCCTGCGTGCCCTCTATGCATGCCGCCGGCTCGGATGGCTCGTACACACACCGCGCAGCGAACCACGAACGCCCGAGCGGCAGCCCTCAACCCTCGTGTAGAGGTCGCGTCTAGCTGACAGTAGAGGGATGTGGATCCTGAGCGTGGCGGCCGGGCCCACCCCGGGAGCACCTCGCCTACGTGGCGGTCTCTTAATGATGCCGCTCGCCGCGCTGGTGTTCGCGTGCCAAGCGGAGCGCGCGCCGACGGCACGAGACGAGGGCCGGTTCGGCACCGTCGAGGTCTTCGTACCGCGCCGCGCTCAGACCGGCATCGTGTTCCTCTTCTCCGACGTAGACGGGTGGAACACAGCGCTCGAGCGTGTCGCGCAGCGTCTCGCGGCGCGCGACGCCCTCGTCGTCGGGGTGGATCTTCGCCGCTATCTCGGCGGCCTCGTGGCCAGCGATGACGGCTGCCACTACGTCGTCGCCGAGATCGAGGACTCGAGCCATCGCCTCGAGCGCGAGACCGACGTTCCGGTCTATCGCTCGCCGCTCCTCGCCGGCGTCGGCGCGGGCGCAACGTTGGCGTACGCGGCGCTCGCGCAATCGCCGGCGGCGACCGTCGCCGGCGCGGCCGGCGTCGATCCAGCGCCGGCCCTCGTGACGAAGGTCCCCCTCTGCGCCGGCGCGCCGGCGACACGCGATCCGCACGGCGGCTTCCGATACGCGACGGGCGTGCCGCTACCCGGCATCTGGCGGGTCGAGCCCGCGCGCGACACCGACGTCACCGCGCAGCTCACGGCCCTGGTCACGCCGATGCTCGCCGGCGCCGCGGCGCCCGGCTCGATCGCGGCGGCCCTTCCCGACGTGCCCCTCGTCGAGATTGCGGCGCCAGCGCCCGGGCACCTGGGGGCGATCATCTACTCGGGCGACGGCGGCTGGCGCGATCTCGACAAGACGATCGGCGAGACCCTGGCGGACCGCGGCGTGCCGGTCGTCGGTGTCGACAGCCTGCGCTACTTCTGGCGCGCGAAGACGCCGGAGCGCGTCGCGGCCGATCTTTCGGCGATCATCAGCGCGTGCCGTGCGGCGTGGGGCGACGTCCAGCTCATCCTGATCGGTTACTCGTTCGGCGCGGATGTCCTGCCCTTCGCAGTGAACCGCTTGCCTCCCGCCGATCGCGGGCACGTCGTCGAGGTGTCGCTGCTCGCTCTCGAAGCACGCGCACGGTTCGAGATCGAGGTCACCGGATGGCTGGGCCGCGCCCCGTCCGCGAGCGCGCTTCCCGTCCTGCCGGAGGTCCAGCGGCTCGACCCGAGTCTCCTCCAGTGCTTCTACGGCGACGAGGAGACGGACAGCGTGTGCCGCGACCCGGCTGTCGCGCGCGCGGAGGTCATCCGCACCGCCGGCGGGCACCACTTCGACGGCAACTATGTCGGCCTCGCCGATCGCATCCTCGCCGGCGCGGAGCGGCGCATAGCGGCGCGCGGCGGCGCGCGGCGGACCCCGGACGTCACCGCCCGATGACGCCTCCGATGCCGCCGGAGATGAGGATCGCGATGTCGGTCAGGACGAACGGGAGGGCGAGACCTCCCGGTGACGCGAGATAGCGCGGCTCCCACGACGGACGGAACTTCTCCTTGAAAGCGCGTAGGCCGCGATAGTTATAGAAGTGATCACCGAAGCGGAAGAGCAACCGCCCGAGCCGCGTCCAGCCGGGCGCGAGGCGGTGGCGCTCGAAGCCGGAGAGCGGTGCCATGCCGATGCTGAACCAGCGGTATCCCTGCGCTTTGCCCCAGAGGATGAGCTCCGTGAAGAGATAGTCCATCACCACAGCCGGCGCGTCGTCGGCGTAGCGCATGAGATCGGCGGACAGCTCCTCCTTGGACGCGCCCGCCCACACGTTCGCGAACGCCAAGATGCGCCCGCGCCGGCGCACGATGGCTACCGGTAGGCGTGTCAGGTACGCGCGATCGAAGTAGCCCATTGAGAACCGTTTCTCGCGCACGTTCTTGTGCGCCAGCCATTCGTCCGAGATCTCCTCGAGGCGATCGAGGACCGCCGGAACCTCGGACGGCGGGAGGACGGCGAACTCGCCGCCATCGCGCGCCATGCGGTTCTGCGCCGTGCGGAGATCCTGCCGGTCCTTGCCGGACATGCTGAAGCGATCGAGCGGGACGCGTCCCTCTTCGCCGAGCTTATAGAGCTTGAGCCCGAGGTCGAGATAAATCGGCAGCTCGCCGACGCTGACCTCATAGAACACCGCTGATCCCCCGTGCTCGTCGGCGAGCTCGCGAAACCTCCACGCCAGCTCGCCGCGCACCGCTGGCGGCCCGACCGGATCAGCGAGCGCGACCCACGACCGGCCGTGTATGCCGTACATCAAGAATCCGCCGTCCTCGTGGAAGAGCAGATGGTTACTGCCGAGGAGCGCGAGGTGCGCGATCGCCCGCGGCGCCGTGCTCGCGATCGCGGCGGCTCGGGTGATGTCGTCCGTGGAGGGCGCCGCCGGCGAGACGGAGCGTGCGGGCCGCAAAAGCCGCGCGAGCGAGTAGACCGCCGCGAGACCGCACGCGCCGACGAGCGCGCGCAGCGAGCGCGGCGCCTGCGCCGACAGCTCGAATTGCCACCAGAGCTCACGCGAGTACTCGACGTTGCGGTACGCAATCGAGAATGTCGCCCACGTCCCGACGAGGGCCAAGACCACGGCGATGATCCACGACACCGAGAACGACTGCCCGATGAGCGAGCTTCGTCGATAGAAGTACGGACGGCAGCGCGACAGCGCGATCGCGACCGCAGCGAGCGCGAGCGCCTCCTCGTAGTTGATGCCCGTCAGCAAAGACGTTGCGGCGCCCGCGATCAACGAGACGAGTGCGAGGTAGTACGCTGCGTCGATGCGCTGCTGGAGCGCGCGCGCCAGCAGCAGCAGCCCGACACCGACGAGGCTGCCGGCGAAGTGCGAAACCTCCACGAGCGGCAGTGGAAGCAGCTTGTGCAGGAGCTCCATGCGTCCCGGCGCCGCCGGTTGCGCGGACGAGAGCAGCAAGACGAGGCCAGCCGCGAACGTGATCACGGCAAACACCCGCGGCGCCAGCTCCGGCCACCACTGATCGAGCACGCTGCGCGCGCGGACGAAGGCGCTCTGTTTGGTCACCTCGTACGCGGTGAAGGCAACGAACGCCGTCGCGAGCGGCAGCAGATAGATGACGCGGTAAGCGAGGACCGCGGCGAGGGCGACCGGCGCTCGATGGTATGGCGCCAGCAAGGTCACGATGGTCGCCTCGAAGACCCCGAGGCCAGCGGGCACGTAACTGACGAGTCCGAGCGCCCGCGCCGCAACGAAGATGCCCGTGAGGCGCGCGAACGAGAGCGCGTGCGCGGGCGGCAGCAGCGTGTAGAGCACCGCGGCGCCGAGCATCCACTCGAGGCTCGAGAGGACGATCTGCACCGCCGTGGTGCCGGCGTGCGGGAGGGCGACCTCGAACCCGCGCAGGCGGAGGCGGCGCGTCCGGCTCGCCGTCCACCCCCAATATCCGAACCCGAGCGCGAGCAGGAGCACGCCGACGACGCGGCTCGCGGTCTCGAGCAGCGGAAGGTGCGCCGGAAGGCGGAGCGGTGTGGCGGTGAGAGCGGCGCCTCCCAGGAACAGCACGGCGAGCCAGAACGTCACGAGCTCGTGCGCCATCACGTCGGCGATCTCGCCGGCCGTCAGACCATCGGCCGCCAAGATCCGGTAGCGCATCGCCCCGCCACCGAGGAACTCCGGGCCGACGCTGTGGTTCACGACGTACGTGGCGAACGAGGTGAGCGCGACACGCGGCAGCGCGAACCGGCGCCCGACGTGGTGAAGGGCAACCAGGTCGTACGCGAGGACCGCGCAATAGCTCGCGATCGTGAGCGCGAACGCGAGCGACAGGTGGCTACGAGAAATCGCCCGCAGTCGAACAACCAGCGCCTCGTAGCCGGCCGGACCGCCGAGCCGGCGGTGAATGATCCAGACGCTCACCGCCAGCAGCGTAAGCGCGAGCGTCGTGATCGTCGTCGAAGATGAGCGCTTGCTCAGAGCCCTTCCAAAAACACGAAATCAGCGGCGAATGCGAGCGCCCGGTCGACGTTCGTATTCGGCCTGGACAGCGGCGTCGCAAAGGGCATCAGGGGGCCTGCTGCGTCGCTGGCGACCTCGCATGACTGGGAGGCGACATCGCGTTTCGCACGATAGGCGCTCGCGGCCTCTGCGTACGCACCGAAACTGCTCGCGTGAACTCGTTGGGCGGCATCCTCGAAAGCGATCGCCTTGTCGACGTCCCGGTAGGCGCAGCCGCCTTGCTTGCAAGCGACCACGCCGTCCATCGCAGCGAAGAGCTTCTGCTCGGCGACGCCGACGCGGTCACAGAGTTTCGTCAAGTAACGTTGCTCGGCGGCCCTGTCCGGCATCGCCGCCAGGATCGCGGCGGTGTCTTCGACGCGCGCGTTCTGAGCGCCAAGGAACAGCGTGGCGAACGTGGCGGCGACAGCGAGCGCGATGCGCGACATGGGGCGACAGCGAGCGCGATGCGCGACATGGACGAATCCTCCTCGGGGACGCTCGCGCGGCGTGGTCGTGATACCGGCATCGTCCGTGCCGCGGGAGGTCCAGCTGCCTGGATGCTGTACCGATCAGAGGACGGCGTCTACGCGTGGAACTACGGGCGGTGTCCGCACTCCGGAGCGCCACAGTGTGGTGCGTTTTCCGAAGACCTTTCCTCCGCCTGCCGCTGCCCGTCGCGAAACTCGGACCAAAAGCGGCGCCGGCGGTCATCAGACCGATTGCGACGTTCTTGGCGCTGCGCTCGCCGCCACAACGAATCCCAACGACGTGCGAGCTCCTCACGCAGGCCGCTCATCTCAATTCATCCCGGCGTACGCCGGAGGTCTCCATCCGGCGTCGTGGCACACGGCGCAGGTCGCGAAGACGGAGCGCTCGCCGTGGAGAACCCCGACCAGGCCCCAGGTTTCCTGCTCGACCGCCTCGTCGAGTGGATGCGCGTGACCAACCTCGGTCGGAATCGACTTCCCGCAATTCGCACATAGCGAGCGCAGCGTCGTGTTTCCTTCTGCGCGGTACGCACTACCTTTGATCGGCACGATCGCTCCTGCGATGAACACATTCGACGAATGTGCTCACGGCTCAATCTCACCATACGCGCAATGTCGGAGTGTGCAAGGAA
>VBKW01000392.1 GCA_005879405.1 Deltaproteobacteria bacterium | reverse complement strand
GCGCAGATACCCCCAGTGGCGGCACATCTTCGCGTGCAGGAAGTATTGGTTGACCGAGGTGAGCTCACCGGTGAGGACGTCGTTCAGGAGCTCGATGACCTTCTTGTTCCCTTTCACCCCACACCCCTGTAGCGGAGAGTCGGCCGACGTCAGGCGGCGGCGAAGTCGGGCGTGGCGGCGGGAGTGAGGTCGAGCGTGGCGATCTCGGCTTCGGCGCGGCACTCGCGAATGCAGGCGCGGATCGCGTCGCGGCAGGCGCCACAGCCGGCTCCGGCGTCGCAGCGACGCTGCACTTCACGCAGCGTCGTGGCGCCGTCGGCGACGACGGCGCGGAGTTGACGTTCGGAGACGTTGGCGCACACGCACACGATCATGGGTACGTTGATAGCGAATTTGAGAATCATTTTCAATGGCAACGCGAGCCGCGCGCCAGACCACAGTGATTCCGGCAGGTTACATCAGATGTTGATCGACCGTTTCGCGACGCCGAGGGCTGCTTCCTTCATCGCTTCCGTCAGTGTCGGATGCGCGTGCGGGGTCCGGCCGACGTCCTCGGCGCTCGCACCGTACTCGATCGCGAGCGCCGCCTCCGCGATCAGGTCCGACGCGCGCGCGCCGAGGATGTGGACGCCGAGAATCCGGTCGCTGCGCGCGTCGGCGATCACCTTCACGCCGCCCTCGGTCGTGCCGAGACACTTGGCACGCGCGTTCGCCATGAACGGGAACGTCCCGATGCGGACCTCGACACCGCGCGCGGCGGCGTCCTCCTCCGACCAGCCGACGCTCGCGAGCTCCGGCCACGTGTAGACGACGTTCGGAATCGCGTCGTAGTTCACGTGGCCCGCTTGCCCCGCCATGCGCTCGACGGCGGCGACACCCTCCTCCTCCGCTTTGTGCGCCAGCATCGGCCCGGCGATGACGTCGCCGATCGCGAACACGCCCGGGGCGCTCGTCTCGAAGTGCTCGTTCACCGTGATGCGGCCGCGGTCGTCGAAGCCGACGCCGATCTCGCGCGCGCCGAGCTCGTCGGCGTACGCGCGCCTCCCGACCGCCACCAGCACGACGTCGGCGTCCTCGACGAACGACTCGCCCTTGGACTCGAGCGTCACGCGCACGCCGTCCGCGGTGCGCTCCGCCTTCGTCGCCGACGTCTCCAGACGAAACGTCAGGCCCTGCTTCTTCAGCGCCGCGTGCAGCTGCCGCCCCATCCCGCGATCCATGAGCGGGACGACGCGATCGAGGAACTCGACGACCGTGACTTGCGCGCCGAGCCGCGCCCAGACCGATCCGAGCTCGAGCCCCACCGCACCCGCGCCGACGACGAGGAGACGCTTCGGGACCGTCGCGAGCTTCAGCGCCTCGGTCGAGCTGACGATGCGCTCGTCGTCGAACGGCAGCGCGGGAAGGGGCGTCGCCTTACTGCCGGTCGCGATCAGGACGCGCGCGGTGTCGAGCACGCGCTCGGCCGCGCCGCGCACCCGCAGGCGCTGCGGCGATTCGAACCGCGCCATCCCTTGGACGCGCTCGATCTTGTTCTTCTTGAAGAGCGACGCCACCCCCTGCGTAAGACCGCGCACGACTTTGTCCTTGCGCGCCATCATCGCGCCGAGGTCGAGCGTGACGTTCTCGACACCGATCCCGTGCACCGCGAGGCCGCGCCGCGTCTCCTCGTAGTGCTCGCTCGAGTCGAGGAGCGCCTTGCTCGGAATGCAGCCGACGTTGAGGCACGTGCCGCCGAGCCGCTCGTACTTCTCGACGCACGCGACGCGCATGCCGAGCTGCGCCGCGCGAATCGCCGCCGTGTACCCGCCCGGTCCCGAGCCGATCACGACCAGATCGAAGCGCTCGTCGGCCATCACACCTCGAGGAGAAGCCGCGCCGGGTCTTCCAGGCGCTCCTTCACCCGCACGAGAAACGTCACTGCTTGCCCACCGTCGATGAGCCGATGGTCGTACGACAGCGCGACGTACATCATCGGCCGCACGACGATCTGATCGTCGACGACGACCGGACGCTTCTCGATCTTGTGCATGCCGAGGATCCCGCTCTGCGGCGGGTTGAGGATCGGCGTCGACATGAGCGAGCCGTAGACGCCGCCATTGGAGATCGTGATCGTCCCACCGGCGAGGTCGTCGATCGTGAGCTTGTTGTCGCGCGCGAGCGCCGCGAGCCGTGCGATCTCGCGCTCGAGCTCGGCGAACGACATGCGCTCGGCGTGGTGCACGATCGGCACGACGAGGCCACGGTCGGTGCCGACGGCGATCCCGAGATGCACGAAGTGCTTGTACACGACGGCGTCGTCGCGGATCTCGGCGTTCACCTCCGGCACGTCGCGTAGCGCCGCGATCGAGGCGCGCGCGAAAAACGACATGAACCCGAGCGCGACACCGTGGAGCTTCTGGAAGCGCTCTTTCTGTGCCGCGCGGAGTGCGATCACCGCGCTCATATCGATCTCGTTGAAGGTGGTGAGGATCGCCGCCGTGTGCTGCGCCTGCACGAGGCGCTCGGCGATGCGTTTGCGAAGGCGCGTCATCGGCACGATCTCTTCGCCCTCGTCGGCGCCGCGGGCGCCTGGCGCAGCGGCCGACGCCGCCGCGACAGCCGGGCGCGCCGCCGACGCCGGCGCGACGCCGATCCGCGCCGTCGACGGCGCCTCGAGGACGCGGGGCGTGGGCGGCGCGCTCGCGGGCGCGGCGGTCGGACGCGGCGCCGCGTTCGTGGCTCGGGCCGACGTCGTGTCGCGCCGCTCGAGGTACGCGAGGACATCCTCTTTGAGAAGTCGTCCGCCTTTCCCCGACGCCGCGATCGCCGCCGGGTCGAGCTCGTGCTCCTCGATCAGCTTTCGCACCGCGGGGCTGAGCGGCCCGACGCCGCGAGCGGTCGCGACCGCATCCTGTTCGGACGCGCCTTCGAGATTCGGCGTCGCGACCGGTCCCGGTCCCGGCGACGGCAGCGGCGCCGCCGGGCGCGCCGGCGCCGCCGACGGGCTCTCGCCGCCGTCGACGTCCGTCG
>VBKW01000391.1:1376-2368 GCA_005879405.1 Deltaproteobacteria bacterium | reverse complement strand
AAACTCCGGTTCATGCCTTCCCAAGGATGCCGCTCAGCAGACCCGTGCAGCCCAACTCGTCACCTCACACTGCAAGTCACTCCTCTTATGCGAATTATGCGAACCATCGCATCATGAGGATTTGGAGAGTTCCGACTTGATCGAACTACTACCACTGCCACCCACTACCAGAGGGAGGAACACCATGTGTACGTCCAGAAACGCAGCGAGGAGTGGACCGCTCTTCGCGTCGAGTCTCTTCGGAGTCTTGATGTTGGTCGCCCTGACCGTCGGTCCGCAAGCAGTGTGGGCCGATCAGAATCCCCCGGGCTGCACTCCATTCTCGAACGTCGGGCTGCAATCGTTTCGGGACACCAACCTCGACGGCTATCCAGAGACGTTGTTCTTGGCCGGCTCAAGCCTGGTGGAAGGTGAGCTGATCTATTACAAGCCGCTGGTCGATCAGACAGACAGCCACTGCGGTATCCAAGGGGGCGTTCTGTGCGTCGACCTGCCGTCCTTGACGTGTCCGGCAAGTAATCCGGACATTACGGCCTCGCTGCTGACGCAGGTCACCCAAGCGTGTTGTGATGCGACGCCGACCGCCGCCAACCCGGTCTGTCGCTCTGGCGCGAACGTAGGCGCTCCGTGCGCGGCGGACAGCGAATGCCCCGGCAGCGAGTGCATCAGTTCTATTGGGCTGGTCTGCGATGCGGCCAACGGGTGCGCTCCTGCGGGGGTAAGTCCCGTCAGCGGACGGTTCGTCCCCTACACGGTCACCCGGGCCGATGCCGCGAATAACGGGGGTAACTGTATTGGCGGCATTACCGGCAATCAAGTGAGAGCCGTTGGCGTTTGGGACAACGGCACCACGCACAACTCCGATGTTGCTGACACGGTTCCGGCCGGCGCGCAGCTGCCCCAGTGCAACCCGGTTCCGACGCCGACGCCGACGCCAACTCCGACGCCGACGCCGACGCCAACTCCGACGCCGACGCCGACGCCGACTCCCA
>VBKW01000391.1:0-1216 GCA_005879405.1 Deltaproteobacteria bacterium | reverse complement strand
CCCAACTCCGACTCCGACTCCGACGCCAACCCCCACCCCGACGCCGACGCCAACCCCAACGCCGCCCCAGTCACAGTTCCCGCATTTCCAGTGCTACGAGACGCATCGCTTGGGGGCGACCGACGTTCCCGAGCTGTCAATCAATGACCCGATGTTCGGAACAAGCACCGCTCATCTCCGACAACTGAAGCGGCTGTGCGCCCCGGCGGACAAGATGGGAGAGGACGCAACGGTCGACTTCAACGGCGATCATCTGACGGGGTACACGTTGCGTCAGGATACCCCCGCGTTCAAGCCGGTGCTCGGATTGTCCGTCACCAATCAATTCGGCGAGATCAAGATCGATCTCCTCCGTCCCGACCTCCTGCTGGTGCCCGCGACGAAGAGCCTCATCGGCCCACCGCAGACGTCCAACCCCGGGACCGACCACTTCGAGTGCTACCGCATCGCCGGCGCTCGGTTCCGCACGTCGGGCGTTAGCGTCCAGGATCAGTTCGGGACGATCGTCGAGGACATCAAACGTCCGCGGCGGTTCTGCAACGCCGTCGACAAGAACGGGGGCGGAATCATCGACGCGACGAAGCATCTCTTGTGCTACAAGGTTCGAAGTCCGGCGGGACCACCGACGAGGAGCACGGTCTTCATCCTGAACCAGTTCGGTAACGACAGCTTCACCCTTTTCGGAACGCGGGAGCTCTGCGTGCCTACGGAGGTGATACCCTAAGAGGGCCGCACGCATCGCTGATCGTCTCTGCACCCGACGGCACGATGCTGAACCGCACCGAAGGTTGCTGCGCGACTCGGCCGCTAAGGAATGCGTCATGAAGCACGCAATTGTCTTCGGTACTTTGGTGCTGCTTGCTGCGGGAGGAGCGTTTACCCGTCGAACCGGCGGCTCGTGCGGCACAAACGCGAATTGGAGACGTGATCGACCTCGTCGAAAGGGTCACCAACGCCTCCTCGAGCACCATCCGTCCCGCGAAACGATAAGATCGCGCAAAGTTGCAACGGCGCGTGACTTCTCTTGCGGAACGCAACGAGGAACCCTTGAACGCAGGGTGGCAGAGTTCTGCGATTTTTGTTGACACCTACATGCGAACCATCGCAACGTGAGAATTTGGATAGTTCCGACTTGATCGAACTACTACCCCTACCACCCACTACCAGCGGGAGGAACGCCACCATGTGTACATCCGGAAACGCAGCGAGGAGTGGA
>VBKW01000390.1 GCA_005879405.1 Deltaproteobacteria bacterium | reverse complement strand
CGCTGCTCGATCAGACAGGAAACCACTGCGGTACCCAAGGGGGCGTTCTGTGCGTCGACCTGCCGTCCTTGACGTGTCCGGCAAGTAATCCGTCGATTACGGTCTCGCTGCAGACGCAGGTCACCCAAGCGTGTTGTGATGCGACGCCGAGCGCCGCCAACCCGGTCTGTCGCTCTGGCGTGAACGTAGGCGCTCCGTGCGCGGCGGACAGCGAATGCCCCGGCAGCGAGTGCATCAGTTCTATTGGGCTGGTCTGCGATGCGGCCAACGGGTGCGCTCCTGCGGGGGTAAGTCCCGTCAGCGGCCGGTTCGTCCCCTACACGGTCACCCGGGCCGATGCCGCGAATAACGGGGGTAAC
>VBKW01000394.1 GCA_005879405.1 Deltaproteobacteria bacterium | reverse complement strand
CTCGACACCGAGCGAGACGGCGACCCCGGTCGAAACCCCGACCGAGACGGCCACACCCATCGAGACGGCTACGGCAACAGCGACCGCGACCGCCGTTCCGACCACCACGCCGACGGCGACTCAAGTCGCCACCGCGACCGTTACCGCGACGACGACGCCGATCGCGACCGTCACGGCAACCGCAACGCCGGTTGCAACCGTGACAGCGACCACGACGGCCGCGAGCCCGACGGCAACGCTGACTGCCTCCGCAACGCCGACGTCCACCGCGACGACGCTCAACCCGACGGCGACCGCGACGATCACCGCAACCGCGGTCGTCACCGCCACCGCGACGCCGACCGCAACATCGACGCCAATCGCCACGCCGACGACGACGGTCGTGAATCCGACGGCGACGGTGACCGCTACCGCAACGCTGACGAGCACCGCGACACCGACGGCGACCGCCACGCGCACCGCGACGCCCACGACGACAGTGACCGCAACGGTCGTGAACCCGACGGCAACGGCCACGGCTACCGCGACGTCGACGGCAACCCGGACGGCGACGCCCACCGCGACCGCCACGGCGACTCAGGCTCCGACGACGGCCACGACGACACCGACCCGTACCGCGTCCCCGACGCTCTCGGCGACGCCGACGCTCGGCAAGACACCGACGCCGACCAGATCGGCTACCCCGACGCGCACGCCGACGGCGACGGGTATGACCGCAACGCCTACGCCGACACGGACGGCGACCGTCACGTTCGTCCTGACGGCTACGCCGACACCGACCGCGACGACGACGCCCGTACCCGGCGGGACGTGCGGCGACGGCGTGTGGAACGTCGGTGAGGACTGCGATCCCAACGGCGGTGCTGCGACGTCGTGTGAGGCTGTCGCGAACACCGGCGCCGGCTTCACCTGTACCCAGACGTGTGAGTGCGGCTGCCCCGCGTTCGTCAAGTTCACCGGTGTCGCAGGCACGATCGGCGTGCTCGACTCCGGCTGGACGGGGTTGGGTCACGACGCGACGGTGATCAGCGACGGTACCGTCACGGTCGGCGTGACGAGCTGCGCCGGCACGAGCCGGCCGTGCGGCCAATGCAGCCTCCTCGGTCCCGTCGACAACCTCAACGCCGACAACGGCGAGATCAACAACCATCGCTGCACCGGCGACACCCGCACCAAGTGCAACTCCAACGCCGATTGCAGTACCGCCGGCGGGACGTGCGAGTACTACTTCGGTACGTACCTGCCGCTCGCCGCCGGGGGCGTCGCGACCTGCGTCGGCAACCAGATCAACGGTACGATCACCGGGACCGCGAACGTCGAGACCGGCACCGCCGCGTCGACCGTGCAGCTGATCTCACGCGTCTACACGGGGCCGAACCCGAATCCGTGTCCGAAGTGCCTCGGCGACGGTCCGGCGAACGACGGCATCCGCAGCGGCACGTGCGACGTGGGACCGAACGTCGGCCTCACCTGCGACGTGAACGGCAGCTCACCAAATCCATTCTGGGGCAGCACGAGTCTCGATTGTCCGCCGAACAGCGGCGCGCAGGTCGCAGCGCTGCCGATCAACCTCACCAACTCGACGGGCACGCAAACGCGCACGGTCTCCGTCGACAACCCGAATTGCCGCGCACCGGGTTTCACGAACGCCAAGTGCCTCTGCGATACGTGTAACAATCCCGCGACGACACCGTGCAGCACCAACGCCGACTGCGTCGCGGTCGGCGCGACGGTGTGCGGCGGCCGGCGCTGCATCGGCGGCACGAGCGGCGGCGTGGCGTGCAGCTTGACGTGCGCCGGGGGTGCGAACGTCGGCAATCCGTGTACCGTCGCGTCGCAATGTCCGGGCAGCTCCTGTACCAGCAACTCCCAGTGTGCGGGCGGCGGAGCGTGCTCGGTGCCGGGCGCCGCGACCGCGTTCAACCAGTGCAGCGATACCATCTGCTCAGCGACGAATACCTGCGTCGGCGGCAGCAATCAGAACGCGAACTGCAGCGTCGCATCGGAGTGTCCGGGCGGCACCTGTGCGGCAGGAAACGAGGGTACGTGTTCAGGTGGACCGTTCGAGCAGTTCTGCGGCCCGAACGCGACGTTCCAGGGCTGCGGGACGGATAGCGACTGCTCCGCGCTGAACGCCTGCGTGGGCGGCGCGAGCGTCGGTGCGGCCTGCAACGTCGCCTCTCAGTGTCCCGGCGGCAGCTGTCAGTCGAAGGTCGGCGGTACGCCCGAGGAATGCATCGTCGGCAAGTTCCGCGATTGCTTCCTCGACAACGGCACGGTCGGAAATACCGTCAACGCGACCGGCATCGCACGAGTTCCGGTGCACGACCAGGCGAACCCGACCCTCGCGTCGCTTTTCTGCATCGGCCCGACGACGTCGGGGTCGGTGAACGGCGCCGCCGGTCTTCCTGGCCTCGGCCGTCTGGAGCTGCCGGGCCTCGCCGTCGGAGTCCCCTGAACGACGCGCGGCGACGGCGGATTCCGTTACGCCCGCCGTCGGGCCGTCGCCCATAGGTCACTGTGCAGCGACGGAGCGGCTTCGCCCTATGATCTCCTGTGACACTCGGCACATAACTCCCCCGTTTGCGCCCTGCGTCACCTTACTTTTTTCTTGACTGTCTCACGCCCGCCCAACTAGCCTGTGTATCGCTCACGTCCGGGTGCCGTGCCGATCTTCTCCCGGTCGCAACGTCTACCGTCGGCCCAACGAAGGAGGGTAATCCATGAAACGCCGTCTGTCCGTAACGGCCGCGATCGCCGTCGCGGCACTCGTGCTCGGGAGCGCACCTCGAGCGCACGCGGTGCCCGCATTGTATGCCACGTGTCGTCAGGGCCTGACGAAGGCCTCGCTCAAGTTCTTCGGAAAGGTTCTGAAGATCAACGAGAAATGCAACGACAAGAACCTGAAGGCAACCGGCAGTTGTGCTCCGAGCACCGTCACCGATCAGATCCCCGGGCTCGTGCAAAAGCTCGACGACGGGATCGACAAGAAGTGTCCGAGTCCGCCGATTTCGACCGCCGGGCTGTTCACCTTTCTCGGCTACCCCGGCAAGTGCACCGACCCCAATCCTGGCAACGGTTTTACCACCACCGATCTCAAGAATTGCATGCAGGACGCGCACACGAACGCGGCGAATGCCCTTCTCGCGATCGAGTACAACACGACCTCGCAACTCTCCGGTACCGCGCTGACTTGTCAAACGGCGATCTCGAAGAACGCCATCAAGCTCGCGACGGCGGAGCTGAAAGCAATTCAGAAGTGTCGCAACGGGGTCGAAGCGGGGAAGATCATCGGCATCCTCGGCACGAACTGCGCGACGCAGGATCCGACGGGCAAGACGCAAGCGGCGATCGCGAAGGCGGAGACCAAAGCGCGCGGGGGCATCACGAGCAAGTGCGTCGCCGCCGACGTAACGACGATCGGCCTCTGTTCGAACTCGAACTGCACTACCTATTGCGGCACGTGTGACCAGAACTGCGCCGCCGACTGCATCATCGCCACCCATCACCGAGAGATCGACACGGCGGAGATCACGTTCTCGGACGTGATCGACTTCGAGTACGCGACGCCGAACGTCTGCGGCGACAACGCCGTCGACCTGACGAAAGAAGAGTGCGACGGCACCGACGATTCAGCGTGCCCAGGCAACTGCGGCGCGCCAAACGTCTGCGTAGGCGGCCCCAACGCAGGAGCCGCGTGCGTGACCAATACTGAGTGTCCGAGCGGGGCGTGCGGGCCGTTCGCCTGTCTCTGCATGAACGGCACCGACACTACCGGCGCCGGCATTCCGCCGCGTGACCGGGTCATCGAGCATGCGAACGGCTCCGATCTCGACAACGGCTGGACGGGAACGAGCCACGACGCCGGCACCGTCGAGGGCGGCGGCTACGTGAGCAACGACTACGACTGCGACGGCCCCGGCGGCCCGGACACGCTCTGCAACGTCGGCCCGACTTGCTCGGGCGCACCGCACGCGTCGTGCACGGCGCCCGTCACGGTGACAGTAGGTGGACCTCAAGTCGACACCTCGTTCGACCCCGATGCGTTCTGCGCCGGTCTGGGTCAAGGGACGTGCCGCAAGGACATCACCGCGGTTCAGCCGCACTGCAGGCTGAACGTCAAGAAGGGGTGCAACAACTTCGGGGACTGCAACACGATCCCCGGCGATGATTGCGTGCAGACGTTCCATGGCCCCCCGCTACCGCTCGCCGCGGGCGGCACCGCGGTCTGCGTGTTGAACATCTTCCGCGAAGACGTCGTGGGGACGAGAGACGTCGCCAGCGGATCCAGTGCTGTTCGCGTCCGGCAGCTGTCGCAGACGACGGGGCCATTCGGCACCGGCGCGCCGCCTCCGTGCCCGGTGTGCGGTGGCTTCTGCCAAGGAGCCACGCCCTACGTGTGTACGACCGACGCGGATTGTGTGAACGCCGCTGCGCCACATCACTGTGTGACTGATCACATTTGCAGCGGTGGCCCGAACGTCGGAAAGGCATGCCGTCACGACCCGCCGTTCGGCGGCCCGACGGCAGGTTTCGGGAACCCGAGCGTCGACTGTACGTCAAACACAGGCCAGACCATTGGAACCATCGACATCATCTTCAACCCGGCAACGACCGGAAGCACCACGATGCTGCCATCGGTCCAATGCGACGAGGCAGCCTACAGCGGCAAAGCCTGCATCGGCGGTACGAACAACGGCCGGCCGTGCACGACGGTGGGGGATTGTCCGAGTGGGACCTGCAACAACCAGTGCTTCTGCCCGACCGGCGGAGGTCAGAAGGAATCGCCCAACGGCTGCGACCCGGCATGCGTCGGCGGGTCGAACGACTCGGGACCGTGCAGTGTCGACAGCGAGTGCCCCGGCGGCTTCTGCCATCTCGGCGACTGCCGTTCGGATCCGTCCGCTACGGCAGTGCTGCAACCGAACGAGGGCGCCTGCACGCAGACGTTCGAGGGTCACTGCTCGGTGACCACGTTCAAGAGTTGCCAAGTCAATAACGACTGCACCACGGCCGGCGGCTGCCCGTACTGCCAAGGCGGAGAGACCTGCAGTCTCACGAACAAGAACTGCTTCATCAACTCCGGTATCACACGTCAGGGCTTCGTCGATCCCGACGACCCGCGCTCTGCGTCGACGTTCTGTATCACTGCGACGGGCAGTGCAGCGGTCAACGCCACCGCCGGCCTCCCTGGCCCCGGTGGGTTGATCCAGCCGGAGACACTGATCCACACCGGCTTCTAGCAGCAGTTCGATAGCCGAACGCAAAAAGGCCGGCGACCTTCGGGTCGCCGGCCTTTTTTCTTGACATCCGGGCTATCGGAGAGATGGCGTCATTCCTGACGATCGTGGACCTTCTCGACCACGGGGCAGCGTGACCGAAGCGCCGACGCACCACCGCGACGAGCTGCACGTCGGGCTGCGCGCCGAGTTCGAGCGCGAGGTGCGCGAGGAGGACAAGCATCAGAACGAGCGCTGGTATCGGATGCAGGCGGCGCTCGTACCGCTCGGCCGGGTCTGTCGTGCGGAGGACGTGTCGGACGTCGTCGCGCACCGGCCGCAGTCTCGGACACCAGCCGTTCGTCGACTACTATTACACGACCCGCGACTGGTGCCGGTTCTACCTAGCGCTCGGCGCCGACGATGAGATCGCCGCCGCGATCGGCGTCGCTTCGAACTTCGTCGCGTTCCAGCCCGGCGCGGGCGGCTATCTCTTTCCCACGATCGTCGAAGCCGCGTGAGCGAACGGTCGCGCCGTCGCTCGCGATTCAGTGTTTCGGCTTCGTCGCCGGCGCCGCCTTGTCGCCGCTCGCCTTTTCGCCTGCCGCCTTTTCGCCGCCCGCTTTCACACCCGCGGCTTTCTCGAGTGAGGACATCCCGCGGACCTTCTCGGCGTCGGCGATCTTGTACATCTTGAACGTGCCTTTCATCTCGATCGGAATCGGGAACGGCGCGCTCGCC
>VBKW01000073.1 GCA_005879405.1 Deltaproteobacteria bacterium | reverse complement strand
CTGGGATTGGCACGCGGTGTGGCCGACGATCGTGGCGCGGCGGCGCGCGCTGACGTTCGACTTCCTCGGGTTCGGCGACTCCGACAAGCCCGCCGATCACAGCTACAGCATTCACGTGCAGGCCGATCTGGCAGTCGCGCTCTGGCAACGTCACGGCGTCACGCGCACCGATCTCGTCGTCCACGACTACGGCGTCTCGGTCGCACAGGAGTTGCTCGCGCGCGACGTCGCAGGCACGCTCGGCGTCGCGCTGACCAGCGTGACGTTCCTGAACGGCGGCATCTATCCCGATCTCCACCGCCCGACGCCGGGGCAGCTCATGCTGCTCGATCCGGTGCAGGGTCCGAAGCTCGGCGATCTGATGACCGAGGCGACGTTCGCGCAGGCGCTGCGCGCGACGTACGCTCCGGGCCGTCAACCGACCGACGCCGCGCTCCGGGAGCAGTGGCAGACGGTCGCGCGGCGTGACGGCCACCGCATCGGCCATCGTTTGATTCAATACATCCGCGACCGCGAGCGTCACGCGGAGCGCTGGGTCGCGGCGCTCGAGACGACGCGCGTCCCGCGGCACTTCATCTGGGGGATGCTCGACCCGGTCTCGGGCGCGCACATGGCGGCGCGGATCGCGAAGCGGATGTTCGAGGCCGACCGTGTGCAGCTCGACGACGTCGGGCACTGGCCGCAGCTCGAGGATCCGCGCACCGTCGCCGTGCATCTCGCCCGCATCCTGACGTCCTGACTCGCACGCCCGCTGCGCGGCGACGAGTCTGACGATCGACGGGCGCCGGACGCTCAGGCGACTGCGGGTGCCGTCCGCGTCCGCAACGACGCCGGCGTGCCGGGTACCGGCACGCCCCGCTTCCACGCCGGCTGGTTTCCCGGCGGGCGGAAGTGCGGCATCACCTCCTCGGCGAAGAGGGTCATGTTCTTCACGACCTTCCAGTGCGGCATGGTGCCGACCTGCATCCCGCCGGCGACGTGAATGCCGGCGCCGAGCTCGTCGGTGTAGATCGCGAGCTTCTCGGCGACGGTCGCCGGCGAGCCGACGATCATGTACTGCTGCTCGATCAGGTCCTCGTAGCTGAGCTCCCAGAACGGCTTGATGTTGAACTTGTCGCGGCCGCGCAGCATGCCGCGGAGCGACGCGCCGCTCGTATAGCCGGGCGGGAAGAAGTACTGCTCGGGTGTCTTGAGCCCGGTGTGAAAGAGCCACATGATGTGCTCCTTCGCCTCGGCATGCGCCTTCTCGTCGGTCTCGGCGACGTACGTACCGACGCAGAACGCGAGCTGCTCCGGCGCCGGCTCGTAGCCGAATTCCTCGGCGGCGCGGCGGTACATGTCGTAGTTGAGCTTCGTGAAGCCGAGCGGCGCGAAGACCATCATGAACGGATAGCGGCGCTTCGCCGCCTCGCGGATCGTCTCGAACGAACCCTGCCCCGGCAGCCAGATCGGCGGGTGTGGCTGCTGAAACGGCCGCGGCCAGGTGTTCACGTAGGGAATGTCGAAATACTTCCCTTGCCAATCGAACGGTCCGGGCTCGGTCCACGCCTTGACGATGAGGTCGTGCGCCTCCCAGAAGCGCTCGCGCGACGTCGCCGGGTTCGAGCGCATCGAGTGGTACTCCATGCCGGTGCCGCGCACGAAGCCGGAGATGATGCGGCCGCCGGAGATCACGTCGAGCATCGCCACCGATTCCGCGACGCGCAGCGGGTTGCCGTGCAGCGGAAGCGCGTTGCCGATGATGCCGACGTGGATCTCCTTCGTGCGCGCGACGATGTGCGACGCCATCACGTTCGGGTCGGGCATCGTGCCGTAGGCGTTCTGATGGTGCTCGTTGACGCACGTGCCGTCGTAGCCGAGCCTCTCCGCGAGCACCGCCTGGTCGAGGTACTCGTTGTACAGACGGTGCCCGATCTTCGGGTCGTAATACTTGTTCGAGAGCGTCACCCATGTCGACTCGATCTCGGAGCCGTCGGGGATGTACGGGTACGGCATCAAGCCGAAATGAAAGAACTGCAGAGAACGGCTCGAGCGGGTCATTTACAGCGCCTCCTTGCGGCGCAGCGTCGCGGCCGTCATCGCAGCGCCTCCTGGAATTCGCGAATCGCCTCCGCGGTCGCCTCCGGCTGCTCGATGACGATCGCGTGACCCGTGCCGGGAATGCGTTGCAGCCGCGCGTTCGGCAGCAGCTCGACGTAGCGATCGGCGGCCTCGTTCGGCACCAGGCGGTCGTTCTCGGCGCCGACGACGAGCGCCGGGCACGTGACGCGGCGGAGACGCCGCTCGAGCTTGCGATCGGAGCGCCGCTCCCACACGAGGCCGGCGACCGTCGACGCCTCCTCGAACAGGTGCACGATCACCTCGTTGTCGGTGATGTCGACGAACACCTCGCCGGCGCTCGTGATGTCGTTGAAGAGCGTCGCGAAGAGCTGCTCCGGTGTCATGAGGAACATGTCGGCGACCGGCTTCTTTCCCGGCACCGGCATCCCCGCGGGCACGATCAACGTCAGCGACCGCAGCCGCTCGGGAAACCACGTCGCGTAGCGCGCGGCGATCCAGCCGCCGAGCGAGTAGCCGACGAGATCGAACGGCGCGTCGAGATCGAGCGTCCGCCGGAGCGCGTCGTAGTGCAGCGCGAGGTCGTCGAAGTCCTCGATCCACTCCTGCGGCGCTGTCGCGCCGAGCCCCGGCTGCTCTGGGGCGATCACGTCGGCGCCGCGCGCGAGCGCCTCATGGAAGCGCAGCCACTTCCCAGTGAATCCGGCGCCGTGGAGGAAGAGAAGCGGCCGGCCGCGTCCCGTGCGGCGCAGCGCGACGGGGACACCGTCGACGTCGATCGTGCGCGCGTCGACGTCGTGCCCGGATGTGGTCGGCGCCAAGTCGACTTCTCCTTTCAGGGGGACGCAAGCTGCCTATTCGACGACCCTGACGAGACTACTGACAACCGCGAATTGATCCAACCATCGGCAACAGCGGCCTCAGCGTCGCCGACGTCCGCCGCCCCGTGCCGGCGCGCGAAAGATGCCGTTCAGGAAAAGCGCCGTCGTCGCGCGCTCCATCCGCCGCAGACCCGCCTCACCGCGCAGCGGCGCGCCTCGGTGCCATTGGTGCTGATCAGCGCCGTTGCCTTGATCGTCGATCGCGGCATCTTTCAATTCGGCGGTGCCGGCGACCTCGCCGGAGGCGTGCCGCCGCTGGTGTGGATCGTGGCGGCGAGCATCGTGATGATGCGGACACCGTCACCGCGGCGAGTTCGGTCGAGCGAGCCATGACGACCGATCTGACGATGCTGACGGCGACCGCGGTGCTCACCGCGGCACTCGTCATGCCGTACGGCTTGGCGATGTGGACGCTCTGGCCGGTGGCGGAAGTCCTCGGCAATCGCGACGACCCGCCGGCGCTGCCTCCGTGGGCAGAGCGCGCGCGCCGCGCGCAGCGGAACATGCTCGAGAACTTCCCGCACTTCGCG
>VBKW01000072.1 GCA_005879405.1 Deltaproteobacteria bacterium | reverse complement strand
GTACTGACGCGTGCCGGCGCCGCCAGCGGGGCGGCGCACCTCCCCATCGACTCTGCCGCTGCGTGACGGCGGCGCCTGCCGGGTCCATTCGCTCGGCCGGCGCCGTCGTGCGACGCCGCGCTTTGTCTTTCCCCCCGATTCCATCTACAAATCCGGGCGTCATGGGAGTGCATACTCGAACGCTGTACGCCCGCCGTTCCCCCGCTTTCGAAATTGCCCGCTTGGCCTACGAGCCGCTGACGGCGCCGTTGATCGTGATCCGCGACCGCCTCGTCGCGGCGACGTTTCGCGCGATCGACATGACCCACTGGTCCGTCGACGCATACGAAGAGACGCGGGCCGCGGGGGTCTTCTTCGATCCGGAAACGTCCGCGCGCTGACTCAACCAGTCGTGCGCTGACCCGCCGCAGACCAGGCGCCGCGGTGCAGCTTCTCGACGCGCTCGGGGTCGCGCAGCAGAACGTCGCGTTCCGCTTGTGTGAGCGCGGTCGCGCCCTCCGTCAGCGCGCGCGAGACGAGCGCCGCGCGCGCCGTGACGATACTGGTACGCGCGGTACGCGGCGCTCCCTGCAGCGCGCACTGGACGGCGCTCTGTTCCGGGTCGACGACGGCGGCGACGAAGCCGCTCGGCGGCTCGTCGCCGGCGGCAGCGCCGCTCGCTCGTGGGTCGCGGTCGGGACCGAGCGTGACCGGCAGACGCGCTTCCTGCGCCGCGCGCTCTGCGGCCTCGGTCAGCTCCTCGACGTCGCGCAGCTCGCGCGGCGGCGCGGTCTCTTCGGGAATGAGAAACAGTCCCCGCTCGCGCGCGCGCTCCCCGAGCCGCACGCGGCTGGCGTAGACGGAGAGCGGGATCGAGACGATGAGTGCGCCGATGATCGGCATCACCCACCAGAAGTAGTCGGGATTGAGCCAGTAGAGGCTGCCGCCCCAGACGCACGCGATGACGGTGTCGACGCCGTGGTGGCGTACCGCCTCGCGCCAGTCGGTCTCCGTGTCCTCGCGTCCCTGTGAGCGCCACGTCACCGTCCGCCCGAGAAGGTTCAGCAGCACGAAGCGGCTGTGGAACACCATCCGGATCGGCGCCAGCAGGCTCGAGATGAGGATCTCGAGGAGGACGCTCAGCGAGAGCTTGCCGACGCCGCCGTAGAGCCGCGCCTCGCGGCGCTTCAGCAGGATCAGCGCGACACTCAACAGCTTCGGCAAAAACAGAATCGTGCCCGTCACGGCGAGGAGCGCGCGCGCCCAGTTCGGTCGCCAGATCGGCCACTCCGGGAAGAGGCTCGGTCCCGACGGGAAGTAGTTCGGCTCGCGCAGCACGTTCTGGATCGCCTCCGCCGTGCTGAGCGTCAGGAACGTGAACCAGAGGAGCGCCGAGACGTAGGAGAGGACGCCGTTCAGGAAGAGCGCGCGGTGCGCGCCGAAGAGGCCTTCGGTGAACAACAACCGGAGGTGCTGGAGGTTGCCCTGGCACCAACGGCGGTCGCGCTTCATCTCCTCGAGCAGGGTCGACGGCACCTCCTCGAAGCTGCCGCCGAGATCGTAGGCGAGCCAGAGCGTCCAGCCGGCGCGGCCCATCAGCGCCGCCTCGACGAAGTCGTGGCTCAGGATCTCGCCGCCGAGCGGCGGCTTGCCGGGAAGGCGTGGCAGCGCGCAATGCGCCATGAACGGCGCGACGCGGATGATCGCGTTGTGGCCCCAGTACTGGCCGTCGCCGAGCTGCCAGTAGTGGAGGCCGGTCGCGAACATCGGGCCGTAGACGCGGCTGCCGAACTGCTGCACGCGCGCGAAGAGCGAGCGCCGATTCACCGCCGCCGGCGCGGTCTGGATCATGCCGACGTCGGGACGGCGCTGCATCATGCGCACTAGCCGCAATAACGTGTCGCCGGCCATGACGCTGTCGGCGTCGAGCATCACCATGTAGCGGTAGTTGCGTCCCCAACGGCGGCAGAAGTCGGCGACGTTGCCGCTCTTGCGCCGCAAGCGCACCCGCCGGCGGCGGTAGAAGATGCGGTCGAAGCCGTCGACCTCGCGACACCAGCGGAACCATGCCGCCTGCTCGCGCATCGCGACGCCGGGATCGCGCGTGTCGCTGAGGATGAAGAAATGGAAATGCTGGAGGCCACCCGCGCGCGCCAGCGACTCGTACGTCGCGCGCAGACCCGCGAACACGCGCTCGACGGGCTCGCTCGCGATCGGCATCACGATCGCCGTCCGGGCCGCGTCGTCGATCGGCATGTCGTCGGCGTCGAGATTGCTGATCGCGAACCGATCGCGGCCGCGCACGAGCAGGATGAAGCCGAAGAGCGCCGTCCAGAAGCCGATCGAGATCCAGCTGAAGAGCGCGCCGAAGAAGACGACGATCGCGAACTCGAGCCACGTGCCGCCTTGGCGCGGCAAGACGTTCACCATGAAGCCGCTCGCGACGATGCTCGGGAGGAAGACGAGAAATCCGAAGAGCGCGCGGCGGCGCGCCGCGACGCGCGTCCACGGGAACAAACGGCGCCGCTTGTGCAGCTCGCGGCGGTTGGTCGTCCCGGGACCGTCGGGTCGCTTGCCGCGCAGGCGCAGCCACAGGCGGCGGAAGACGCGGCGTTCGATCGGCTCCGGCACCATGTGGCCGCGGCAGAGCGGCGGCGCCGAGCGGAAGCGCGGCGCCGCCGAGTCGGCGCCGCGTGTCGGCGTCGCCTCGGCCGCAGGCGCCGCGTCCGCGGTCACGAGAACGGGGCGGGCCGCCGCCGCGGCAGTCGCTCGCGCCGCGGCATGGACGCCCATGGACGAGCTCGGCGGGCTCGCGGCGCTGCCCGGGCCGCCGGCGCCGCGCGCACGCGTGAAGCGTGACGATAGCGCGGCATCGAGGCGCCATGCGACGAACGGGTCGAGGCTCGCGTCCCACGGACGCGGCGTCGACGGGGAGGCGTCGGTCAAGAGCGCCCGCAGCGTCGACATCGTGTCGGCGATCGCGTCTGTACCGGCGCGGTCGGCGGCGCGGATCAGCGCCGCGCGCGCCAGCCGTCCGCGCTCGGGCTCCGCCACCCCGAGCGCCGCGAGGTACGCGCAGGCGCGCGCGTGCGCCTCGTTCCACGGCTGCACCAGGCGCTCGGCCGAAATCGCGATCCGCGCCGTCGACTCGGCCTCGCCGGCGCCAGGGGCGATGCTCTCCGCGCGGCGTACCGACTCGGTCATGCGGAGCCGTCCGTCACGGTGTCATCGCGTACGACCATGTCTCGGTGAGCGTGTCGCCGCCCTTGTCGAGAAACGCGCGCAGCTCGAGCGGATCGCGCGTCTTCGGCCGGATTTGGAAGCTCAGGCGCCATCCGCCGGTCACCTCATTCTTCACGACGTGCTGATCGAGGATCGTCGCCGCCTCCTCGCCGTTCAGCACCGTTACGACGCCGCGCAGGACCTCGCTCGCCGGGATCTTCTCGAGCTTACCGCCGGAGAAGTCGATCACGAAACGGTTGACGTTTTCCATCCGCCCGTAATCGTGCCGGGTCGCGACGACCTTGCCCGCCGGCGGCCGTTTCGGATCGTCGCCGTACCACCACATCGTATAGTCGAACGCGAGGCGCTCGCCGGCTTTGGCCTGCGTTTTCGGCACCCAATACGTCACGATGTTGTCGTTGACGTCCGACGCCGTCGGGATCTCGACGAGCTCGACGGCGCCGTCGCCGAAGCCGCGCCGCGGCGCGATCCACACGCTCGGACGCAGATCGGGGCGGGTCTCGAGGTCCTCGTAGTCGCGGAAGTCGCGGTCACGCTGGATCAAGCCGAACCCCTTCGGGTTCAGCGCCTGGAACGTGTTCACGCCGAGCGTCTTCGGGTTGTCGAGCGGCCGCCACAGCCACTCGCTCTCGAAGTTGATCTGCAGGCCGTCGGAGTCGTGGACCTCGGGCCGGAAGTCGGGAAACGTCCGGATCGTGTTCTCGCCGAAGTAGAACATGCTGGTGAGCGGCGCGATCCCGAGCTTCTCCACGGCTTTGCGCAAGAACAGCCGGCTCTCGACCGCGACGACCGTCTGCTCGCCGGGCGCGACGACGAAGCGATACGCGCCCGCGACGCTCGGGCTGTCGAGGAGCGCGAAGATTTCGAGGCGCTTCGCACCCGCCGCGGGGGTGACGAGCCAGAACTCGCGGAAGTATGGGAACTCCTCGCCGCTCGGCAGCGCGGTGTCGACGGCGAGCCCGCGCGCCGAGAGCCCGTACTGCTGCTTCGCGCCGACGGCACGGAAGTAGCTCGCGCCGAGAAAGACGATCACCTCGTCGAGGCGATTCGGGACTTTGATCGGGTAGTGGACGCGGAACCCGGCATAGCCGTAATCGAACTTGCTCGGCGAGAACGGCAGCGGGCGCACGCCCTTCGCGTCGACCACGTTCATTGCGACGACGCGCTCGTAGTAGAGCCCGGGATGGAAGAACTGCACGCGAAACGGCGTCGAGCGATTGGCCCAGAGCGCCTGCGCCGGCTTGTAACGGATGTCTCGCCACTGGTCGTAGGTGATCTTCAGGAGCCAGTCGGGCACCGTCCCCTTGGTGTCGTGAAACGACTCTTTGGCGAGCTTCTCGGCGCGCGCGGCGACGTCGTCGAGCCCGAACGCGTACGCACTGGAGACGGCGGTCGTGAGGAGGATCGCGAGGACGAGAGCCACCGCGCCGCCGAGCGGACGCTGTGCGCCCGCGCAATCCCGGAGCATGGCGCCGTACTTTGGCAGCCGGTGGTACGGGGTCAAGCGGACGAGTACGAGCGAGCGGTGGGCCTCATCGCATGCGGTAGCGGATCGGCAGCGTCTTCAGGCCGCTCACGAAATTCGACTGTACGAGGGCAGGGGTGCCGGCGAGCTCGATCGCGTCGACGCGGGCCAGGACCTCACGGAAGACGGTCTCGATCTCCATCTTCGCCAGCACGCGGCCGAGGCAGAGGTGGGCGCCGAAGCCGAAGGCGAGGTGCGGATTGGGATCGCGATCGGCGCGGAAGCGGAACGGGTCGGGGAACACCTCCTCGTCGCGATTTCCCGACGCGTAGCACAGCATGAGGCAATCGCCGGCGCGGATCGTCTGCCCGCGGATGACCGCGTCGTCGGTCGCGGTGCGGAGAAAGTGCTTGACCGGCGTCGTCCAGCGGATCATCTCGTCGGCGGCCTTGGGGAGCAGCGTCGGATCGGCGCGCAGGCGCGCCATCTCGTCGGGATTCTGCAGCAGTGCGAGCAGCCCGCCGGCGATCGACGAGCTCGTCGTGTCGTGCCCGGCGGTGGCGATGATCACGTAGTAGGAGTTGCGCTCGAACTGCGGAATGGGTTTGCCGTCGATCGCGGCGTTCGCGATCACGCTCGCGAGATCCTCACGCGGTGCGCGCCGCCGATCCTCGCTCAGCCGGTCGAAATAGGCGCCGAAATCGACGAGCGTCTGCATGAGCTCGGCTTCTGTTGCGCCGCGGCGCATCTCCGGGTCCTCGGGGCCGAAGATCTCCTGCGTGAGCTTGAGCAGGCGCGGCTCGTCCTCCGGCGGGACGCCGAGGAGCGACATGATGACGCGCAGCGGGTACCAGGCGGCGACGTCGCGGGCGAAGTCGCAGCTGCCGCCGTGCTCCGCCAAACGATCGACGAGCTCGCGGGCGAGGCGCGCGAGCTCCGGCTCGAGGCGGCGCAAGCTCGACTTGAGGAACCACGGATGCGTCAGCGCGCGATATGCGCGATGGTCGGGGTCGTCCATCTGCACCAGCGAGCGCACCGGATTGGCGCTGCCGCCGGTCAGCTCGCGGGCGCGCGCCTCGGCGACGAGCGTCTGCAACACCGCGCGCGGCTCGTTCACGAAACGGTGGTGCTGGCGCTCGATGTCGATGATGTCGGCGTGCTTCGTGACCGCCCAGAAGGGCGGATAGCCTTCGGGCTCGAGCCACACGACCGGCGCCTCGCGGCGCATCGCGGTGAAGAGCGCGTGCAGTCGCGTCGGATCCGCGTACGTCTGCGGATAGGCGATCTGGGCGAATTCGGAGACGGACGTCACGGCGTGAACGGGGAAGCCTCGTGCGTGCGGCGACGAGTGTCGAGCCGAATGCGCGGGCGGCTGGGCGCCGCACGTCGGCGCGTCCGCGCAGACGTGCGGCGCCGGTTCGTCATGCGGCGCAGCCCATGACCGCCTTCAGCTCGAGGAACTCCTCGAAGCCGTGCTCGCCCCACTCACGGCCGTTCCCCGACTGCTTGTAGCCGCCGAAGGGCGCGGCGAAGTCGGGTCCGGCGCCGTTCAGGTGGACGTTGCCGGTGCGCAGACGCGCGGCGACGCGCAGCGCGTGGTCCTGATCGCCGGACGACACGTAGCCCGAGAGCCCGTAGGGCGTGTCGTTGGCGATGCGGATTGCGTCCTCGTCGGTGTCGTAAGGAAGGATCGAGAGGACCGGGCCGAAGATCTCCTCGCGCGCGATCGTCATGTCGTTGCGGACGTTCGCGAAGACGGTCGGCCGCACGTAGTACCCGCGCGCGATGCCATCCGGGCGTCCCGGGCCGCCGGTCACGAGCTCGGCGCCTTCTTTGATGCCCGCTTCGATGAGACGCTGGATCTTGTCGAACTGCGTCTCGCTCACGACCGGGCCGATGGTCGTGCCTTCGGTGCGCGGGTCGCCGACCGTCGTCGCCTCGGCGGCCGCCTTGGCGATCGCCGCGGCCTCGGCGAGACGCTTGCGCGGCACGAGCATGCGCGTCGGTGCATTGCAGGACTGGCCGCTGTTCATGAAGCAGCTCCGCGCG
This sequence comes from Deltaproteobacteria bacterium, assembly GCA_005879405.1. Taxonomy (GTDB): domain Bacteria; phylum Desulfobacterota; class Binatia; order UTPRO1; family UTPRO1; genus DP-19. The sequence continues at coordinate 27,970 of VBKW01000072.1, read as the reverse complement.
CCGCCCTCGACGGCGCGCTTCAAGTCGGCGTCGTCGAGGATGATGTTCGCCGACTTGCCGCCGAGTTCTTGCGTCACGCGCTTCACGCTGTCGGCGGCGTTCTTCGCCACCTGTACGCCGGCGCGCGTCGAGCCGGTGAACGACACCATGTCGATCCCGGGGTGCGCGGCGATCGCGGCGCCGACGGTCGGGCCGTCGCCGTTCACGAGGTTGAAGACGCCGGCCGGAACGCCGGCCTCGTGGAGGATCTCGGTGACCACGATCGCCGAGAGCGGCGCGATCTCACTCGGTTTGAGCACGATCGTGCAGCCGGCGGCGAGCGCCGGCGCCGTCTTGCACATGATCTGGTTCACCGGCCAGTTCCACGGCGTGATGAACCCGCAGACGCCGACCGGCTCCTTGATGATGCGCGTCGTGCCTTTGTTCTCGACAAACGCGTACGAGCGCAGCACCTCGAGGGCTTGCGCCAGATGGGCGAGGCCCGACGGCGCCTGCGCCGCATTCGCGAGCCACATCGGCGCCCCCATCTCGTGCGAGATGGTCTCGGCGAGATCGCCGAGGCGCGCTTGGTACGCGGCGATGATGCGCTCGAGGAGGGCGATGCGCTCCTCGCGCGACGAGCGGCCGAAGGTCTCGAACGCGCGCCGCGCCGCCACGACTGCTTTGTCGACGTCGGCGGCGCTGCCGAGGCTGATGCGGCCGATGGGCTCCTCGGTCGCGGGATCGAGGACGTCGAGGGTCTTCGGGGTCACGGGCGGAACCCACTGCCCGTCGATGTAGAAATTCAAGCATTCCTTCATGACCATCTCCTTTGGCGGCGCCGGGCGCCGCGTTGGTATCGATCTCAGTCCAAGCGCTCGATGATCGTCGCGTTCGCCATGCCGCCGCCCTCGCACATCGTCTGCAAGCCGTAGCGGCCGTCGATGCGCTCCAGCACGTTCAGCAAGGTCGCCATGAGGCGCGCGCCGCTGCCGCCAAGCGGATGGCCAAGCGCGATCGCGCCGCCGTGCAGATTTACCTTCTCGAGGTCGGCGCCGACCTCGCGCTCCCACGCGAGAATGACGGGCGCGAACGCCTCGTTGATCTCGACCGCGTCGATGTCGGCGAGCGTGAGCTTCGAGCGCTCGAGGATCGCACGCGTCGCGGGGATCGGACCGGTCAGCATGATCACCGGGTCGACGCCGCCGAGCGCGAATGTATGGAAGCGCGCCCGCGGTCGGAGGCCGAGCACGCGCGCTTTCTCCTTCTCCATGACCAGCACCGCGGCGGCGCCGTCGGTGATCTGGCTCGAGTTGCCGGCGGTGATGCGGCCGTCGGGCTTGAACGCCGGCTTCAGCGCCCCGAGTTTCTCGAGCGACGTATCGGGACGAATGCCCTCGTCGGTTGCGATCGTCTCGCGCGAGCCGTCCTCGCGCCGCACCTCGACCGGGACGATCTCGTTCTTGAACCAGCCGTTTCGCGTCGCCGCCGCCGCTTTCTGGTGCGACGTAACGGAAAACGCATCGAGTGCCGAGCGTGAGAGCTGCCACTTGTCGGCGATGATCTCCGCCGAGATTCCCTGCTGCACGAGACCGCCGGCGCCGTACAGGTTGGCGTCGACGTAGCGGCGGATCATCGTCGGGCCGAACGGCTGACCGCCGATGCCGACGCTGGTGCCCATCGGCACCCGGCTCATCGACTCGACGCCGGCGGCGATCACCACGTCGTACGCGCCGGCGATCACGCCCTGGGCGGCGAAGTGCAGCGCCTGCTGGCTCGAGCCGCACTGCCGATCGACGGTCGTGCCGCAGACGCTCTCCGGGAAGCCGGCGGCGAGCGCCGCGTTGCGGCCGACGTTCAGGCCCTGCTCGCCGACTTCGCTGACGCAGCCCATGATCACGTCCTCGATCAGGGCGGGATCGATGCCGGTACGCTCGACGAGCGCCCGCAGCGGCTTCGCGGCGAGATCGACGGCGTGGACGGGGTAGAGCGATCCGGTCTGCTTGCCGCGCCCGAGCGGCGTGCGGACGGCGTCGACGATGACGGCTTCACGCATGGGTGGGACCTCCTGCCTGCACTCTGCTCGAAGCGACGCCCTCGTTCAACCGGGCGGGTACTGGGCCGATTTGCGTCGCGATACTTCGTTGCTCGGTCGCTGCGCTGCTCGGCGTAGCTCCGCTACGCCTGCGCTGCTCACTTCCCTCGCGCCTCGTCTCGCTCGCAACTCGGCCCAGTACCCTCGCGCCTCGTCTGGCTCGCAACTTGACCCAGTCCCAGGCGCGACAAAAGTGCCCCACTACCCGCAGGCGGTGCTGACGCTGCTCTTCTGGATGAGCTACCGGCTCGCGAACCGTCGCGACGCCGATGTCCCGGAGAGCGTGAGGCGGAACGCCGCGCCGCCGAGGGCCGATGGGGCGACCGCCACGTCGCCGCCGTGGACGCGGGCGATCATGCGCGCGATCGGCAACCCGAGACCGGCGCCACCCGGGCCGCGGGCGGCGTCGAGGCGCACGAAGCGCTCGAAGATGCGCTCGGCGTCGGCGCGCTCGATGCCGGGCCCGGAGTCTTCGACGGCGACGGCGATCGTACCGTCGCCTGCCGCCGCGACGACGCGAATGCGCGACCTCGGGGCGCTGTGGCGAAGCGCGTTCTCCACGAGGTTCGCGACCGCGCGCTCGACGAGCGCCCGGTCGGCGTCGACGACGAGGGGCACCCCGAGCGCCCGCTCGTCGCCGACCACGGGCTCTCCGAGCGGCCGGTCGTCGCGGCACGCGAGCGACGCATCGAGCGTCCGTCTACTGTCGCCCGCGAGCGGCGCCGCGCCGAAGGTGATCGTCTTCCCAAGCCGTTCCGCTTCCGGTGCGTAGAAGCTCACCAGCTCCCCGACCAGCGTCGCGACGTCGATGCGCTCGCGTGCGAGCGGCAGGCGGCCCTCCTCGCCGGCGGCGAGGAGCAGGAGCTGCTCGATCGTGCGCCGCATCTCCTCGGCGCTCGCACGGATCGCGTCGAGCGCCTCGTCTTTCGCGTGCATGTCGTCCGTGGTCGCGAGCGCGACCTCGGCGCCGTTCAGCACGCGTTTCACGTGCGTGCGCAGCTCGTGGGCGACGTCGGCGCTGAAGGCCGCCATCCGTGCGAACGCGGCGCGCATTGGGCGGAGCGCGCGGCGCGCACCCAAGAGGCCGAGCCCGACGGAGCCGCAGAGGCCGAGCACGATGACGACGCCGGCGCGAGTCACGAGCTCGCCGCGCTCGCGCGCGAAATGCGCGAGCGGTAGCGCTGCGGTCACCGTGGCGCCGCTCGGCAGACGGCGCTCGTGCACGAGGTACTCGTCGCGCGTTGCGCCGAGCGCGGCGCGCAGCGACGGCTCGTGACGAACGGACGCGCTCGGCGGCCACGCACCGGCGCGCGCGATCACCGTGCCGCTGGCGTCGGTCACGACGTACGCGACGCCACGGTGGATCGCGGCCGGCGTGGCGGCGACGTCAGCCGCAGTCGTCGCGGCGGCGATGGTCGCGATCGCGTCGTCGAGCAACACGGCTTGCTCCTCGAGCGCCTCGACGAGCGCGTACGCGAGCAGACCGCAGAGCAGCAGCGACGTGAAGGCCGCCGTCGCGCCGGCGAGGAGCAGCGCGAGGCGGAGGTCGAGCCGCGCGAGCGCCCGCGGCGGATCAGGCGTCGAGAGCATAGCCGATCCCGCGCACCGTGCGGATCGCGCTCGCCGCGCCGGCGCTCTCGAGCTTACGACGGAGGCGCGCGACGTGGACGTCGACGACGTTCGTCCCGGGCTCGAAGCGGTAGCCCCAGACCGTCGCCAGCAGATCGCGGCGCGTGACCGCATCGCCACGCGCTTCCGCGAGCGCGAGCAGGATGTCGAACTCCACGCGCGTGAGGTCGACATGGCGGCCGTGGGCGAGCACGCGTCGATGCAGCAGGTCGATGTCGAGGCCGTCGAGACGGAACGGCTCGACGCGGCGGGCGGGACGGCGCAGCAGCGCCCGCAGCCGCGCCATCAGCTCGGCGAACGCGAACGGCTTCACCAGGTAATCGTCGGCGCCGCGCTCGAGACCGTCGACGCGCTCCGGCACCCGATCGCGTGCCGTCAGGATGAGGACCGGTACGTCGTCGCCGCGCGCGCGCAGATCGGCGAGAACGTCGTAGCCGCTACCGCCGGGCACCATCACGTCGAGGATCACGGCGCCGAAGCGGGTGCGCGCGACCGCGGCGAGCGCGTCCCCCGCCGATGCCGCCGTGGTGACCTCGAACCCCGAGCGGGTGAACCCGGCGCGCAGCGCCTCGGCCGTCGGGGGATCGTCCTCGAGAAGCAGAATGTGCACGCCGCGTCCTCGGACACGCATCGTAGCGACCGACGTGGTGGCAGCGCCAGCGGGTATCAGGCCGATGGTCGCCGCGGCGGCCGTGAGCCGCCGGGGCCGTGCAACATGAAGAGTGCGTAATCCCGCCACTCGCGCCCTTGTCAGTGTGCCATCCACCTTGCACCGTGGAAGGGAGAACCTGCGACACGCCGGAGAACCCTGCGACATCGTGCGCCTTCCAGCCGCCATACTTCTGTTGCTCGCCGCGCTCGCGGCGGCCGCGTGCCAGCACGTGCCGCCGGCGCCGCTCATGCCCGCGCGGACCGCGGCGGCGTACCAGGCGCGCGCGCTCGACAGTCCGGACCTGCACGCGTTTCTCACCGCGGCAAGCGGCCACGCGCCCGCGGAGTGGCCGCTCCCCGTTTGGGATCTCCGCACGCTGGCGCTCGCCGCGCTCTACTTCCATCCCGATCTCGACGTCGTCCGCGCGCACGCCGATGTCGCGGCGGCGGCGATCGCGACCGCGGGCGCGCGGCCGAACCCGACGCTGTCGATCGCGCCGCAGCTCGTCGCCAACCCGGAGAGCGGCGTGTCGCCATGGCTCACCACGGTGAATTTCGATTGGCCGATCGAGACGGCCGGCAAGCGCGCGCGACGCATCGAGCACGCCGACGCCGGCGCCGCCGCGGCGCGCGAAGCGGTCGTCGTCGAGGCGTGGCGCGTGCGGCGCGAGCTCGCGACCGCGGTCGTCGCGCTCGCGGCGGCGACGCGCGAGCGCGACGCGCTCGACGACGAGGTCGCGCTCGACGAGCGCCTGCTCGCGCTCGTGGAGGGTCGCCAGCGCGAGGGCGCGGCGGCGGCGAACGACGTCACCCCGTTGCGACTCGCGCTCTTGCAGGCGCGGAGCGACCGCGCCGCGGCAGCGGCACGGGTCGGCGACGCGCGCGCGCACGTTGCCGCGGCGCTGGGGGTTCCGGCGGCGGCGCTCGACGGCATCCGGCTGCCGCAAGGCCTCGACGCCGACGACGCCCAAGCATTGCTCGGCGTCGCCACCGCCGACGCGCGCCGGCGCGCGCTCCTCGAGCGCGCCGACGTGCGCCAGGCGCTCGCCGAATACGTCGCCGCCGAGGCGACGCTGCGTCTCGAGCTCGCGCGCCAGTATCCCGACCTGCGGCTCGGGCCGAGCTACGAGTTCGACCAAGGCTTGAACAAGTGGGGGTTCGTGCTCGCGCTCGACCTGCCGATCATGAATCGCAACGAGGGACCGATCGGCGAGGCGGTCGCGGCGCGCGCCGAGGCGGCGGCGAAAGTCGTCGCGGCGCAGGCGCACGTCATCGCCGAGATCGAGGCGGCGACGGCACGCCGCGACGGTGAGCGTGCCCGGAGCGCGACCATGCGCGCGCTCACCGCCGAGCGGGACGCGAACGTCGGACGCGTCGCCACGGCGGTGCGCGCCGGTGCCGCCGATCGCGTCGCCGAGCTCGGCGCCGAGGTCGAGAGCCGGCGCGCCCGGCGCAGCGCCGCCGAGGCCGAGAGCGCGCTCGCGCAGGCGCTCGTCGACGTGGAGGCGGCGATGGAAGGGCCGCTGCCGCCCGCGGCGCTCGATCGGAAGACGATTCCGCCGAGCGGTGACGTCGCATCCGCGGGCGCGCCGGGGAGGAACCGATGAAAGTGACGCTCGCGACGGCCGTGCTGCTCGCGCTGCTGAGCGCGCACTGCGCACGGGAGGCCGAGGAGCCGCGCTCGACGTCGCGGCCGGCCGCCAGCCCAGCCGAGCCGGCGGCGAGCCGCGGTGAGCCGCCGGCAAGCCGCGGTGGGTCCGCGGCGCACGATCACACGGCCGGCGAGGAGAGCGCACACGGCGGCGCTCCCGAGCGCGTGACGCTGTCCCACGACGCCGTCGCCAGCGCTGGAATCGAGACAGTCGCGGTCGCCCACGTCACCACGCCCATCGACGCGTTCGGACGGGTGCTCGATCCGATGCCGGTCGTCGACGCCCTCCACGCGCGCGCCGCGGCGCGCAGCGCCGCGGCGACCGCGCGCGCCGAGCACGCCCGGGTCGTGCGCTTGCGGGCCGACCAGCAGAACGCGTCGACGCGTGACGTCGAGAGCGCCCGCGCCGCGCGCGATCGCGCCGACGCCGAGCTCGCGACCACGACCGCACGGGTGGCGCTCGCGTGGGGCGCGACCATCGCCGCCGCGACGCCGGAGGACGCCTTCTGCGACGATCTCGTCGCCGGGCGTACGGCCGTGGCGCGCATCGACTTCGCGGCTGGAGACCACGTCGAGCAGATGCCGGCGACCGTGACCGTCAGCGCGGCCGGACGGCCGGATCGTCAATTTGCCGCGCGCGTGCTCGGTCCGGCACCGACGACGGACCCGACGCTGCAAGGCGACGCGTTCTTCGTGCTCATCGGCGCGGAGCCGCCGCCCGCCGGCACGGCACTACGCGCGACGATCGTCCGCGCGGCGGCCCTCGACGGCGTCGCCGTGCCGCGCGCCGCGATCGTGTGGTCGGCGGGAAAACCGGCTGTGTACGTCGAGCGCGACGCCGGCACGTTCGAGCGCCGGTCGCTCGCGCTCGCGGCGGCGCTTCCCGGCGCGTGGCTCGTGACCGACGGCGTCGCTGCCGGCGAGCGCGTCGTCACGACCGGCGCCGGACAGCTGCTCTCGGCGCAGACGCTGACACCGAAAGCGGAATGACGGGATCGAGGAGCCGTTTGCGGTCCGAGCTCTGCGTCACCGTAGCGTTGCGAGGCTGAGCGCATGCTGCGGACGATCGTCGCGCGCTCGCTCGAGCATCGCCGGGTCGTCGTCGCGCTTGCGACGGCGCTCGCTCTCTATGGGGTCTGGACTGCGCGCCACGCGCAGCTCGACGTGCTTCCCGACTTCGCGCCGCCGCAGGTACAGGTGCAGACCGAGGCGCCGGGGTTCGCGCCGGATCAAGTCGAGCTGCTCGTCACGCTGCCGATCGAGACCGCGCTCGGCGGCGTGAACGGCCTCGAGTCGCTGCGCTCCGAGTCGATTCAGGGTCTCTCGGTCATCACCGCGGTCTTCCGCGACGACGTCGACGTCTACAAGGCGCGCCAAGCCGTCGCCGAGAGCGTCGCCGACGTCGGGCCGCGGCTCCCCGCCGGCGTGCAGCCGCCGCGCCTCTCGCCGCTCACGTCGGCGACAATGGACGTCCTGAAGATCGGCCTCACCTCCGACGCGCGGACGCCGATGGAGCTGCGGACGCTCGCCGACTGGACGATCCGGCCGCGGCTCCTGATGGTGCCGGGTGTGGCACGCGTCAACATCTTCGGCGGCCAGGTCCGGCAGGTGCAGGTGCAGGTGCGCGCGGCGGATCTCCGCGCGCACGGGATCGGCGTCACCGACGTCGTCGCGACGACGCGCGCGGCGACGGCGGCACGCGGCGCCGGCTTCGTCGACACCCCGGCGCAACGTATCGTCCTCGACGCCGCGGGCAACGCGCGCACGAGCGGCGACGTTGGCGCAACGCTCGTCGGCGGCGCCGCCGCGCCGGTACGGCTCGCCGACGTTGCGAACGTCGTCGACGCGGCGGCGCCGCGCTTCGGCGACGCGCTCATCGGCGGTGAGCCCGGGGTTCTCCTCACGCTCTCGGCAACGTACGGCGCGAACACGATGGACGTGACCGCCCGGCTCGAGCGCGCGCTCGACGACCTCGGTCCGCTGCTCGCGCGCGAGCACGTGACGCTGCATCCGGCGCTGCACCGCCCGGCGAGCTTCGTCGAGGCGGCGATCGCGAATCTCAGGACGGCGCTGCTCCTCGGTACGGTGCTCGTGATCGTGGTCCTGTTCGCGTTCTTGCAGAACGTCCGCGCCGCGGTCGTGTCCTTGACGGCGATCCCGCTCTCGCTGCTGGCGGCGGTCATCGTGCTCACCCGCTGCGGCGTGACGTTGAACACGATGTCACTCGGCGGGCTCGCGATCGCGATCGGCGAGGTCGTCGACGATGCGATCATCGACGTCGACAACATCGTCCGCCGCCTGCGTGCGAATCAGACGGCGGCGAAGCCGCGCAGCGCGTTCGCGGTCGCGCTCGCGGCGTCGCTCGAGGTGCGGGGGGCGGTCGTGTACGCGACGATGGCGGTCGCGCTCGTGTTCTTGCCGCTCCTCGCGCTCGGGGGCCTGCAGGGCAAGTTCTTCGCGCCGCTCGCGCTGAGCTATCTCCTCGCGATCATGGCGTCGCTCGCGGTCGCGTTGACGGTCACGCCCGCGCTCGCGCTCATGCTTCTCGGTGACGCGCCGCCGCGCGCCGAGGAGCCGCGCCTACAAGCCGCCGTCGGCGCCGTGTACGGGCGCGTGCTCGTGTGGACGTGGCGGCGCGAGCGGCTCGTCCTCGGTGTCGTCGCGATCGTCGCGGTTGCGGCGCTCGCGCTCGCACCGTTTCTCGGCGGCGAGTTCTTGCCGGACTTCAAGGAGCACCACCTCGTCCTCCAGCTGGTCTCGGCGCCGGGGACGTCGCTCGCGGAGATGCGGCGGATCGGCGGCCACGTTTCACGCGCCGTTCTCGCGCTTCCCGGGACTCGCACGATCGAGCAGCAGATCGGCCGCGCCGAGCAAGGCGAGGACACCTGGGGCCCGAACCGCAGCGAGTTCCACCTCGAGCTCGACCCCGACGGTGACGACACCGCGACGACCGCGCGCGTCCGCGCCGCCCTCGCCGAGGTTCCTGGCGTGCAGTCCGAGGTCCTGACGTTCCTCGGCGACCGCATCTCCGAGACCATCAGCGGTGAGACGGCGGCGGTCGTGGTGAACGTCTTCGGCGACGACCTCGACGTTCTCGACGCGGCGGCGCACGACATCGCCGGCCGGATCGAGGCGACACCCGGCGCCGTCGACGTGCGCGTCGGCGAACCCGCGCTCGCGGCGCACCAGCGCATCACGCTCCGCGCCGACGCGCTGGCGCGCTGGGGATTTCGACCCGCCGACGTGCTGGAGCAGGTGCAAGTCGCGTTCGCGGGCACGAGCGTCGGGCAGATCTACCGCGGCGAGCAGCCGGTCGACGTCGTCGTCGTGCTCGCGCCCGAGGAGCGCAACGACCCCGAGCAGGTGGGGCGGCTCCTCGTGCAAAACGGCGCCGGTGTCAGCGTACCCCTGGCGCAGGTCGCCGACGTCGAAGCGGCGAGCGCGCGCGACCTGATCCGGCACGAGGGCGGCCGGCGGCGGCAAACCGTGACGTGCAACGTCGAGGGCCGCGACGTCGCGGCATTCGTCGACGACGCGCGCGCCCGCATCGCCGACGTCGATCTCCCGGGCGGCGCGTACGTCGTGTTCGCCGGCACGGCCGAAGCGCGCGGCGCGGCGACCCGCGATCTGGCGCTGCAGGCCGCCTTCGGCCTCCTCGGCGTGATCCTGCTGCTCGCGATCGTCGCCGGAGATTGGCGCAATCTCCTCTTGCTGCTCCTCAACCTGCCGCTCGCGCTCGCGGGCGGCGTCGCGGCGGCGGCGATCACCGGAACAGGGCTCTCGCTCGGGGCGCTCGTCGGCTTCGTCACGCTCTTCGGCGTGACGCTGCGGAACTCGATCATGATGCTGGCGCACTACCAATACCTGGTGCGCGAGGAAGGATTGCCGTGGACCGCGGAGACGGTACTGCACGGCGCGCGCGACCGCTTGATTCCGATCGTCATGACGGCGCTCGTCACCGGCCTCGGCCTCTTGCCGGTCGCGCTCGCGTCCGAGCGCGCGGGCGGCGAGATCGACGGGCCGATGGCGACGGTGATTCTCGGCGGCCTCGTGACGTCGACGGCGCTGAACCTGCTCGTCCTGCCGACGCTGGCGCGCCATTTCGGTCGCTTCGGCGCCTCGTCGGCGACGCAGCAGCCGGGCGACCCGCGGCCCGCAGATGCTTGACGTCGCCGCCGCGGGTCTGCGAAACCGCGAGCAACGGAGGTGACGGTGATGGCGACTGCCGCGCCGGGACTCACGCCGAACGCGACGACCACCGCATCGAGCGAGCGCCGCGCGTGTATGATCATCCGCGTCGCGGGCACGGCGGCGCTGCTGCTGACGGTCGCGTTTCTCGTGATCCTGCCGGCGAAGCCGGTGCACGAGAACATCGCGGGATTCACGAATCCGATGCTCTCGTTCGAGCTCGCGTCCCAGCCCGAGCACGTCTTCGGCGTGCTCGGCCGACCCGGCGATCCGGGGCGAGACGACGCCGTCCGCCGCATCGATCTCGGGAACTACATCGACTTCCTCTTCATGATCGCCTACCCGACGCTCTTCGCCGGCATCGCGCTTCTCCTCAAGTCGCACGGCTCGATCACGCGCACGACGCGCCGGACGATGGTCGCGCTCGCCGTCGTGATGGCGGTCGGCGACGCGCTCGAGAACAGCCAGCTGCTCGTTCTCTCCGGGGCGACTGATCCCGCCACGATGGTGCCGTACCTGGCGCGCCTGCAGGTGTTCACCCGCATCAAGTGGTACGCGATCTTCATCGCGTGCGCGCTCCTCGCGGCCGGCGCCTGGCGGGAGCGCGAGTGGTGGCGGTGGAGCGCGCCGTTTTTCGCCGGCGCCGCCGTATGCGGCGCCCTGTCGCTCCGTTACCTGGCAGCCATCGAGACTGGGATGTACGTCCTGACGGTCGGCTGGATCATGGCGTACATTCGTGCCTGGCGCGCGCCGCGGGCGGCGTAGCCCCGTCGGCGGCGCGCCCGCGCGCTTTCGCTCTCGAGAGGCGGTTCGACGATCGTCGCGGCGGGCGAACCTTGCCGCACCCGGCCTACTCGCAAGAACTGCAACCTGCGCCTATCATCGGTGTTGTGATCTGCGCAGCCCGGAGGTGAAGCCATGAAGACGTCTACGGTGGTTGCACTGGTGGCGGCGGCGACGCTCGTCGTCGCGGCGTCGTCAGCCCAGGCCCGCATGGGGGGCGGCGGTATGGGTGGTCACACTGGTGGCATGGGCGGCGGCCATGTGGGCGGTATGACCGGCGGCGCCACATCCGGCGGCGGCTTCCATGGCGGCGGCGGCTTCCACGGCGGTGGCGGCTTCCACGGCGGCAGTGGATTCCACGGCGGCGGGTTCCACGGCGGCGACGGCCACTTCCATCACGGCGACCATTTCCACGGCGGGTTCGGCACCGACGTCTTCATCGGACCGTGGTGGTGGGATTATCCGTACCCCTACTACGGATACGCGTATTACCCGCCGTACGGCGGATACGGGTACGGCGGATACGGGTACGGGCCGGGCTATTCCGACGAAGGGCAGGAGTACGTCCAGCACGGCTCCGATGCCGGCGACTACTGGTACTACTGCCCGAGCAAGCGCGACTACTACCCACGCGTGCGCACCTGTGACGAGGAGTGGATGCAGGTCGTACCGCGCGGCTCCGACCAGCAGTGACGGTGAAGGAGACGATCGTGCGGAGACCGATGCTGCTGTCGCTCGTGCTCGTGGGCGCCGTTGCCGGCTGTGTGCAGGTGCCGAGCGGCCCGAGCGTGATGGTGCTGCCGGGTGCGGGGAGGAGCTTCGACCAATTCAACTACGACGATGCCGTGTGTCGTGACTGGGCGTTGCGGCAGACCGGCGTCCGGCCGAGCCGTGCGGCGAACGACACCGCGGTCGCGACCGCGGCCGCGGGCACGGTCCTCGGCGCGGCGACCGGAGCGGCGATCGGTGCCGCCTCCGGCAACCCCGCGACCGGTGCCGCAGTCGGTGCCGGCGCAGGGCTCCTCGGCGGCAGCCTCGTCGGTGCCGGCAGTGCCAACGCCTCGTATTACGAGACGCAGCACCGGTACGACGTCGCCTACATGCAATGCATGTACGCGAAGGGGAACCAGATCCCGGTCCCGCGCGGCTCGCATCCGCCGCGATCGATGGTCGCGCCGCCGTCGGGAGGGTACGACGTCCCACCGCCGCCGCGCGGCGGACCGCCGCCTCCGCCGTACGATTACTGAACGCTTGATTTCGCCGACGACCGCGACGAGGTTAGCCGCGTGCGCGCGGCATCGACTACGGCAAGCTCGACTACGTGGTGCGCGACGGCGAGGTCGTGCTCCTCGACGTGAACCGCACGCCGGCCGTGTCGACGCTGGAGCGCTTCGCCATGACCCGCAAGGTCGCACGCCACCTCGCGCGTGCGTTGTACTCGTCGTGACCCAGCGTGAGCGCGTGAGCGCGAGGCCGCGCATGCGCGCCGGCGGCACCGCCGGCGTGCTCGAGCTTGTCGCCGCGTGCGGTGGCTCTCCGGCGCGCGTGTTGGCGAGCGCCGGAGTCTCGTCCGACGACCTCGCCGATCCCGATCGCATGATCGAGACGCGCGCGATCGCGCTCCTCTTCGACGCGGCGGCACGCGAGACCGGCGACGACGCCTTCGGGTTGCATCTCGGTGAGCGCTACCCGTTCGCGGGTCTCGGCACGGTCTCGTACGCGGTCCTGAATGCGCCGTCCGTTGAGACCGGGCTGCGCAACCTCGATCGCTACGGCCACCTTCAGCTCCAAGGCGGCCGTCTCGCCCTCGAACAGCAGGGCGCGAACGCGTCGCTCACTTACGACATCGGTGTCGACGCTGAGATGGCGCGGCAGCACGCGGAGGGCGCGGCGGTCATCGGCGTGCGGCTCCTCCAGCACCTGATCGGCGCCGACTGGCGGCCGCGACAGGTTCTCTTCGGACACCGCCGGCCGGCCGTGACGACCGAGCACGCACGGATCCTCCGCGCTCCGCTGCGGTTCGGGCAGCCGCTCACGGCGGCGCTCGTGTTCGACGCCGCCGATCTCGCGCATCCCGTTCCGCACGCCGACCGCAGCTTGCTGCCGATCGTCGAGCGTCATCTCGACGAGCTGCTCGCGTCGGCCGCGGGCGGCGACGACTGGCTCACGAAGGTGCGGGGCGCCGTCGCCGAGTCGCTGGCGGACGGCGCGCCCGTGATTCAGACGATCGCCCGTCGCCTGGCGCTCAGCGTCCGCACGTTTCAACGCCGGCTCGGCGAGCACGGCGTCGTCTTCAAGACGCTCGTCGACCAGCTCCGCCGCGAGCTCGCGCTCCAGTACCTCGCCGACGGCAAGGCCGACCTCACCGAGATCGCGTTCTTGGTCGGCTACTCCGAGCTGAGTGCCTTCGACCGCGCGTTCCGCCGCTGGACGGGCTCGACGCCGGTCGCGGCACGGAAGGAGCTACGCGCCGGCGGCCACCCCGCCGACGCGCGGTCGTAAGCCTCACACGGCGGACGAATCCGTCGTGCGGCGTCCGTCGCTCATGCCGCGTCGGTCGCGAGCGCGGCGACGCCCTCGATCTCTTCGCGACGGCGGTCGAGCTCCTGCGCCACCTGCTCGTCGTGCTGTCCGAGCGCCTCGATGTCAGCGTTCGCGAAGCCGAGGATCCCCATGTCGGCGTACGACTTCTGTACGCGTGGCCCCCAGAGGCCGATCTCTTTGATGGTCGGCACGATGCGGGTGAAGAGACTCGTGCGGTACATCTGCATCATCTCGGAGCGGTCGACGTAGCGCATGCATTCCTCGACCGGCAGCCCGAGCGCGTCCCATACCTCCTCGGCGAGGAAGCGGTCGCGTAGCAAGTAGCAGCCCTCGACGACGAACTCCTCGCGCTCGTCGCGCTCCTTCTCCGTGAGCTGCGGGTAGTACTCGCGCAGCGCGAGCCGGCCGAAGGCGACGTGGCGGGCCTCGTCCTGCATCACGAAGGCGGTGACGGCGCGCGCGAGCGGATTCGTCGCCTGGTCGCGGATGACGCCGAAGGCCGCGAGCGCGACGCCTTCGACGAGCACCTGCATGCCGAGGTACGTGAAGTCCCAGCGCGAGTCGGCGAGCGTGTCGTCGAGGAGCTGCTTCAGGTACGGGTTGATGGGGTAGGTGAGGTCGAACTTCTCGTGCAAGAGGCGCGAGTACGCTTCGACGTGCCGCGCTTCGTCGATCACCTGCGTTGCGGCGTAGAACTTGGCGTCGATCGCCGGCACCTGCTGCACGATCTTCGCGGTGCAGACGAGTGCGCCTTGCTCGCCGTGGAGGAACTGCGAGATCTGCCACGCCTGAAAGTGGCGCCGCAGATTCGTGCGCTCGCGGTCGTTCAGGCGGTTCCACGCGTCGGACCCGAAGATCGGAATCAGCTGGTCGGGCAGGCCCTCGGGATTCTCCGGGTCGAGGTCTTGCGACCAGTCGATGCGCTCCTCCGCGTCCCACTGCAGCCGCTTGCCCTTGCGGTAGAGGTTCAAGAGCTTGTCGCGCCCGTCCTCGTACTCCCAGCGGAACACGGTCTCGAAGTTCTGGGCTGCGTGCCACTCCGTCTGCGTCACGGGAATCGCGTACCGATCGTGCGTCGACATGCTGTCCTCCTTGGCCGGGCTGGCCGCGCCGTTGATTGGGTGGCGTTTTACGTGCGGCGAGCCCGCCGCGCTTGACGGTCGGCGCCAATCGATTGACATTTCGTGTCATCGGGGCGGAGCAGCCGCTTCGGGCGCTCCGAAGGCGCGGGCGCGCGGTATCGCGCTTCGGCCGTCAATCGCGGCCGGAGGTCGTCTCGAGCTTCGTCAGGTACGACTCGACGTCGGGCGCGAACGCCGGGTGCGCCCGCAGCCTCCGGAGGTGCCCCATCATCCGCGGGAAGGCGCCGCCGAGCTGCGCGTGGAGAATCGGTGGCAGGGCGCTCTTCTCGAGGATCGCGACGGTGGCGCGCTCATTGAAGAAGAGGCACAGCTCGGCGACGAAGCAGATGTCGGCGAGCGTCACGTCGTCGCCCACGAGCCACCGGCGGTCCGGCGACAACGCCTGCTCGATGCCGGCGGCGTAGACGGCGAACGCATCGCGAGCGCGCGCGTGCGTCTCGGTTGAGACCGTCCCCGCCATCAAGGCGAGCAGGTAGATCTGTGCGTCGCGCGCGAAGACGAGGCTGGCGTCGAGAAAGCTGTCGATGCGCGACGCTTCGTAGGCGTCGCGGCCGTAGAGCGGGAAGGTCCGCTCACCGAGCCGCGCGACCGCGCGCATGATGCTGTTCGACTCGAAGATGCCCGTCTTCCCGTCCGGGCTGAACGCCGCGGGCACGGTGCCGAACGGGTGCGCGATCATGAATGCGGCCGTCTTCCGCAGGCTGCTGCCCTTGAAGCCGACGGTGCCGGCGCGGACGTCCGCGGAGGCCGCGTGCTCGTCGGGTGTGAGCGGCCGCGCGTCGAAGTCCCACCGCCACGACGCGAGCTCTGTGGGCGAGCTGCCTCGCACCTCGACGTCGACGCTGCAGAGTCGCGCCGCGATGGTCGCCTTCCAGATCCGCGGATTCGGCAGATAGGAGAAGATCCGTAGGTCGCTCATCGACGGCTACCAGTTCTCGCCGAACGGCCGCACCTCGACGTTGAACGACCACGCCGACCGCGGCTGCTGCACGAGGTGCCAGATCTCGTCGGCGATGTCGGCCGGCTTGCAGAAGAACTCGTCGGGCTTGTCGCTGTTGAGGCGCCGCGTCCATTCGAGGTCGATCACCGCGTCGATGACGACGTAGGCGACGTGCACGCCCTTCGGGCCGAGCGTGCGCGCCATCGACTCGGCGAGGATGCGCTGTGCCGCTTTCGTCGGCGCGAAGCCCGCGAAGCTCGCCTTGCCGCGGAGCGCCGACGTGTTGCCGGTCGCGACGATCGTCCCCTTGCCGGCGTCGATCATCGCCGGCGCCAGCCGTTGCGCGAGATGGAGGAGGCCCATCGCGTTGACCTGGAAATTGTTGTTCAGGATCGCGGGGTCGAGGTCGAGGAAATTGGCGAACCAGCCGCCGACGGCGTTGTGGACCAGGACCTCGGGCGCGCCGAGCTCCTTTCTCACACGGGCGACGGCGGCGTCGACCTGCGTCGCGTCGGCGACGTCGCACGCGACGGCGAGCGTGTCCGGGATCTCGCGCGCGAACACGTCGAGGCGCTCGCGACTGCGCGCGAGCATGGCCACGCAGTAGCCGCCGCGGACGAACCGCTCGACGATGGCTTTTCCCGTTCCCGGTCCGACGCCGGATACGAGCGCGATGGGTTTCGTCATCTGCATCTCCTTTCGGCGCGCCATGCTGTTCCTACCGCGCTGCGGCGCTGGTGCAATAACGGCTTTGGCGACTGGCTCAGCGAGGAGGTGCGCGCAGGGCGAGCGTTCTTTCCTCTCGCGCTCAGTAGTGTCTTCAGCTCTGCTTCACTGCACGGGCGAGAACGAGACCGGGCACAGGCTCGCTGATGTCGATGTTCGCAAACCCGACGTCGAACAAGAGGTCGCGTACCACCTCCCGCGAGTAGAACCTGTAGACCGTCTCCGGGAAGCTTGCTGCGTGGGGGTCCTCCTTGGGACGAAAGCCGAGGACGCACACCGCGCGACTTTTCATCACCCGATGCAGCTCACGCAGGTGTTCGGTGGGGTTGTCCCAGAAGTAGATGGTGTGCACCGCGAGCACCTTGTCGAAATGGGCATCGGGGTACGGCAGCGCCTTGCTGTTTCCGAGGCGAAGCGCCAGGCGACCGCTCTGAAGAAGCGGCGCGCAGCGGCGGCGCGCCATCTCATACATCTCCGAGGAGTGATCGAGCCCCGCCACCGACCCTGACGGCGTCGCGGCGACGAGCTGTTCAAGTGTGCGACCATGGCCGAAGCCAATTTCGAGGATGCGGTCACGAGGATTGATCGCGAGCGCCGCGAGCGCCGCATCGTTCTGCGCCGCCGTTTCGCGCTCCATCACCCACGCGATCACCTTCCCGAGGATGCCGGAGGGATGAGCCGATTGCCTGGCGATGAACTCGGGTCGCCGCACGTCAACGCCCGACGGGTCGCCGATCAGCGCTCGTCGTATCGGCGGCCGGTGTCTTTAGCGCACACTGCCTGCCGCCGCCGAGCGCGTCGAGCTCGCGAAGCACGGTACGCACGCCGACCCAATAGGTGAGGCTCGCCGCGGCAACGGTGGTCGCAAAGCCGATCGTCAGTTCGTTCACGCCTGCGATGCAGCTCCGTGGGATGACGAGGCCGTAACCGATGATGAGAGTCGGGAGGACGAAGCCGAGGAGCGGGGTCCAATGGCGAAGCTTCATGGATGATTCTCCTGCGCCGCGTTGGCGGTTGTCTGCGTCGTGCGACACATGCGCTCCTCTGCCCCGACGCGAAACCATCGGGTCGTGCGGCCGAGAAGTGGGATCCCGAAGTAGCCGCGCAGCTCGAGTCGGTCTGGACATCGAGCTCGGCCTGACAGGAATAGGTTCGCCCTGACGACGGGTCGTAAATGGCGCCACCGCGCCACACGCCATCTTCACTGGGGGACTTCGCGAGTCCGTTCAATATGTCGAGACCAAGGACTGCACGGCCGCGGAGCATTGCGTCCGGGTTGTAACGGTCGCGGAGCTCGCACCCGAACTCGTCCCACGGTGAGCGGAGCCAGACGACGCGCCCGCAGAGCTGATCGTCGCACGGGTGGATCTCGACTTGCGCCGCACCCCCTTCGGCATACCAGCGACCCAGCGGCGTTCCGGACACGCTCCCGCGAGCGCTCGGCACGGCGAGGACAGTGTGACGGACGTGTGTGCCGAAGAGAAACGCGATCGGTTCCCATGAACGAACGACGAAGTGGTAGACCGCGAGCGCCGAGAGGAGAGCAACAGAGAGGACGAGCAGGAACTTTGCTGGGATGCCGAGCGGAAGCTGAATGAGAAAGTAGCCCGGCACCACGATGGCCGCTTGATGGAGAATGTAGATGGGAAACGCGGACTCGCGAAGGTATGGGAGCGCGTTTCCCAACGCCTGGCGTAGCCGTTCGCCGAGCCCCAGGATCGCGATGTTCAGACACCATCCCGCGACCGCGGAGCCCGCAAGCACGACCCACGTCGCAGTGACGACCTTCAGCACTCCGAGTAGGAGGATGGTTGTTGCCGCGAGTCCAATGATGAACGCGCGCCGGGACTCAGCTCGAGCGGCGCGTTCGAGACGTGGCTGCGCGCCCGCGACAAACCCGGCGATGAAGTAGGTCGTGTAGTACGCGACGTTTGCCCAGTCGTTGTAGAGATTCTGAATGCCGGGCCAGCGTTCACGGAGCGTGAGTTGGATGAGTGCGAGCGGCACGATCGGGACGTAGACGAGCCATGCTCTCGCCCGGGTGAGGCGTGCCACCTGGCGGGCGAGCCACGGGAGAAACGGGACGAAGACGAGCGAGAAGGTGAAGAGATACGCAACGAACCACAGGTGCGACCAGCTGAAGCGCTCGAGCCGCGTGAAAAACGTGGGCAAGAACTCGAGAAAGGTCTCGTTGAAGGGCGGCGCGACACCGAGGCCGCTCGGAATGACGACTCGGAACGACTCTTGGAGCGCCGGTGCGACACGGAGCCCGCTGTGACTCAGGTCGAGACCGCTGCGGAGCTCGAGAAATTTGATGGCGGGTCCGAAGAGGATGATACCGGCAGTGAGTGGGATGAAGAGCTTCGAGATGCGTTCGCGGACGTAGCCTACGCGGCCTCGACGTTGGAGGGACGCATGCGTGGCCCAGCCGGCCAGCAGGAAGAAGAGCGGCATATGCCATAAGGAGATGAAGCCGCAGACAATGAGCATCACGAACGACAGGTCATCGTTGCGGATGTGGTAAAACGGCGCCGGGTTGAAGACCATCGCCGTATGAAAGACGAAGAGCAGGTAGGTTGCTCCGATGCGGAGCGCATCGATGTCCTCACGACGGGTACTCGTGCTCGAGATCATGGCTTCGACTCCTTCGTCAGCGCATGCACGACAAAGTGGACGACGGTCGCTTCGGCCACTGCTTCGCTCACGCTCTGGGGATGGGCGTCCCAATGCCGGTGGACCGCCCAGAACACGGTCGTCTCGAGGATGAGACGTGCGGCGGCTTGGATGTTCGGAACGGAGCGTACGCTCCCGCGCTCGACCCGGTCGTGGAGGTACTGCTCGAGCAGCGCGAGGAAACCGCCTCGTGCACCCTCGAACCAGAGCGTCGCAAGCTCTGGGTAGTCGCGTGCCGAGCGGTCGATGAGCTTAATGCGGCGGCGATTCCTCGCGAGCGCCTGAAACAGCTCCCGCACGATGTCTTCGAGCTCGCGAGCGACGTCGGTTACCCGTCGCCGCGCGAGCGCTTCGGCGATTCTCGGCAGCCGCTGATGACGCTCCAGCTCTTCGCGAACGTACCGAAGTGTTGCGCCCGGGCGTGGCGTACGTATCGGCAGCGTAGGCGCGCTTGCGCGGCCTTCGTCGTCGGCATGGCGCACGACGAGGTCGAAGAGCGCTTCTTTACTCTCGACGTAGAGGTAGAGGGTCCCTTTTGCGAGTCCGAGCGCTTGGGCAATGTCCGCCATCTGCGTGCGACGGTAGCCCTGCTCGATGAAGACGTTTGCGGCGCTTTCTACGAGGTGTTGCAGCCGGTCATCTGGAATGCGGCGTGCCATGGACCGTCGTATACATAACCGGCCGGGTCAGTCAAAGACCGCAGGCGGCGACGGCGTCACGGCGCTCTTCGGCGCCCCGATTGCGCACGAGGACCATGCGCAGCGGGCGTGCTACTCAATCAATGATGGACGTCAGCGGTCACCGCTACGCCGCCTGGCACCGCCTGAAGAGTGGCCGTGACTCGAGCCACGGCGTTTCTGGCTGCCCGTGGCTCCGTCGGCGGGCCGAGAATCGTCGCTGAGAATCTCGATCTCACCAGCGCCGACGAGCTTCTTCAGCGGCGGATGCTCGATCGCTTGCGAAGAGATCTGGCCGCTCTTTCCGGGGCCGAGATGCAAGGTCTTGCCACGCGGCAGCGGAACGCTCAGGGGTCTATGAGTCTTGTTGCTGACGGTCGTCACCGTTCCTTGCGTCCTCCCTTCGCCGCCGAGCTGCTTCGAGCAGTCAGCGTGCGAAGATCAACTGCGTACCACAATGAACGCAGAATGCAGCGTGATGCTGCCGCGCTGACGCGTGTCGCGCCTCAGTGCACGGCTCGGCATGAACGCTCTCGTTCACTACGCCACCACACTGTGGACAATAGCCGACGGGCGCGTTGCTGCGTCGATGATTCATGTTCTCGCATGGATTGGGTCGTCTGGTTCGTCCGATCATGCACGGTGATCCTTTCTCAGTTCGGTTCCGTTGCGCGCTTCCGTGCACGTCGAGCCAGGCGAGCCGCTCGCGGACGCTGCCGGTCGCCAGCGCGACGCTGGTGTCCGCCGCCCCATCGAGGTCAGCTACCCCTTTTGGATGGCGTTCGCGTCGGCCTCACGCTGCCCCTCGCGAAGCTCGACCCAAAAGCGGGCGCGCGAATCGGCCAGGCGGTTCTTGGCGACGACGCGAGACGAGCGGCGCCACAGCCATCTCCAAACGCGTGTCAGCACCTCAGGTCGATGATTCCACATCCCGAGGATCCCTCCTGCGCACCAGATGCAGCTGAGCGGGACGGCGCGACGGCACGGTGTAGGGCACCAGGCACGAGATCGCTACGCCGTGTAGATCAATCAGATGCCGGTCGCGAGCGACCCAGCGCCGGATGAACAACTTGCCCCGATCACCGTTGCACCAGAGCTTGCCGCTGATGTGCCGGCGGGGGAGCCAGACGTTCCTGCCCCCGATCCGGCAGAGCAGGGCTGGAGCCGTTGAGCTGATGATTCTGACATCCTGGAACGCCACGAGATCGTCGGCGCCGTCGGTGATCATGGCGATACTCCTTC
Organism: Deltaproteobacteria bacterium; assembly: GCA_005879405.1. GTDB lineage: Bacteria > Desulfobacterota > Binatia > UTPRO1 > UTPRO1 > DP-19. The sequence continues at coordinate 7,050 of VBKW01000072.1, read as the reverse complement.
CGGAGTCCGCACCGAGCACACGACGTCGGGATGGTGCCCCTGCACGGATCGCGCTGCGGGGCTCTGAACGGGCTCGAACGAGGTGTATCGGAGTAGAGGTGACCGCACAAGGTGTGGACGAGTCCAAAGCGCGAGACGTGAGAGCAGGACACGGCGCCAAAGGACCGCTCTCGCGGTGACTGACTCGCGGTGACTGAGTAGTAGAGCAGTTTGTGTTGTGCACCCGGACTCGACGGGATACATTCGTCGAAGCTCCAGCTCTGCGGTTCGCACGCGCACGGCTCCCACGCCCGAACCCTAGAGCGGCGCACTGCGCCGCGACCCTCCCCGAGCCCACACGAACGTAGGAGGTCTTCATCGAAAGCTCCGTGGAGTTCTCGAATGTAGAGGTGTTGTTGGACACGGGCTTGAGCCTGGTCTGTCTCGTCCATGGGATGCGCGTCAGCGTCCCATCGCTTCGCATGGGATCCGGCACGGAAGTGCGAGGAGCCGGAGATCGCGGCAAGCTGGTGATCCCGAGGTCGCTCGCGGAAAGCATCGGTCTGGTTTGATTCCCGCTCCAGCCAACCCGGCCGCGGCGATTGTCAAACGTGGCGACCGCTCACGTACGGTCTTCGGCGATCCCGTTCCGCTCGCGCGCCTCACGGCCGCGGCCACGGGGGCGATCCGTAAGATTGCGATGCTCGGCAATCATGTGCCGCGCCAATGCGGCATCGCGACATTCACGACCGATCTCAGCGAAGCGATCGCCGCGGAATCGTCAGCGCTCGACTGCTTCGTGCTCGCGATGAACGATGCTGGCCGACGTCACGCGTACTCGCCGCGCGTCCGGTTCGAGATCGCCGAAAGCGATATCGCATCGTACCGCCGTGCGGCAGATTTCTTGAACGTCAATGGCGTCGATGTCGTGTGCGTGCAGCACGAATATGGAATCTTCGGAGGCAAGGCGGGCAGCCACGTCCTCGCATTGCTTCGCGAGCTGCGCATGCCGATTGTGACGACGCTGCACACCATCCTCGGCGAGCCGAGTGTCTTGCAGCGCAGCACGATGGACGAGCTCACCCAGCTCTCGGAGCGGCTTGTCGTCATGAGCGCGCACGGCGCGGCACTTCTGCGCGACGTCCACGGTGTTCCTGAGCGTAAGATCGATGTGATCCCGCACGGCATTCCCAACGTACCGGCCACGATCCACAGCAAGGATCGGCTCGGGGTGGAGGGGAAGTCCGTCATTCTCACATTCGGGCTGCTCTCGCCCGACAAGGGGATCGAGTACGTCATCGACGCGCTGCCGGCGATCCTCGCCTCCCATCCGGAGACGGTCTACATCGTGCTCGGCGCCACCCACCCGCACGTCAAGGAGCGTTACGGCGAGACGTACCGGCTCATGCTGGAGCATCGCGCGCGACGGCTCGGCGTGGACTCGAGCGTGATCTTTCACGACCGCTTCGTGAGCCAAGTCGAGCTGATCGAGTTTCTCGCCGCCGCCGACATCTACGTCACGCCGTATCTGAACCCAGACCAGATCACGTCGGGGACGCTGGCGTATGCAGTCGGGTCCGGCAAGGCCGTGATCTCCACGCCGTATGTGTACGCCCGCGAGCTCCTCGCGGACGGGCGCGGCATCCTCGTGCCGTGGCGAGACTCGCAAGCGATCGCACGCGACGTGGTCGCGCTGCTCGGCGACGATGCGAAGCGGCTCGCGTTGTGTGACCGGGCGGCCGCTCACGGCCGAGACATGATCTGGCCGGCGGTAGCGCGTTGCTATCTACGGAGCTTCGAGCGTGCGCGGACCGAGCACACCGCACGGCTCCGGACGGTCTTTCAGGCGAAGACGCTCGCGAAACGGCAGGCCGAGCTTCCCGAGATCAACCTCGGCCACCTCCAGATAATGACCGATCAAACGGGCATGCTGCAGCACGCCACCTTCAGCGTGCCACGCTACGACGACGGCTACTGCATCGACGACAACGCGCGCGCGCTGCTCCTGATGGCTTTGATGGAGGACGCGGGGACGGAAGACGCCCAAGCCGTACGCGCGCTCGCATCCCGCTACCTGGCCTTCGTCAACCACGCCTTCGACGTGCATCGCGGACGCTTCAGGAATTTCATGTCGTACTCTCGGCAATGGATAGGAGAGGATGGGTCCGAGGACAGCCACGCCCGCACGGTGTGGGCGCTCGGCACCCTCGTCGGCCGCTCCGGCGATCCGGGTAGGCAGAGCCTCGGCGGCCATCTTTTCCATGCCGCCTTGCCCGCGCTGTCGGGATTCACGAGCCCGCGGGCATGGGCGTACGCTCTGTTGGGGATCGATGACTACCTCCGTGCGTTCCAGGGCGACAGCAACGTGCAGTCGGTGCGGAGGACGCTGGCCGATCGCCTCCTCGATCTCTTCCGACGAACGAGCGATCGCGAGTGGCCGTGGTTCGAGGACAAGGTGACGTACTGCAACGCGCGGTTGTCGCAGGCGCTCATCGCGACCGGGTCCCGGATGGAACACGAGGCGATGGTGGCGGCGGGCTTGCGATCGCTCGAGTGGCTGGTGGCGATCCAATGCTCAGCGGATGGATATTTCGCCCCCATCGGCTCGAACGGCTTCTACCCGCGAAATGGGTCGAAAGCTTCGTTCGACCAGCAGCCCGTGGAGGCGTGCGCCACGGTGTCGGCGTGTCTAGAGGCGGGCCGTGCGACCGAAGACGCGCGATGGGCCGCGCATGCGCGCCGGGCCTTCAACTGGTTCATCGGTCAGAACCACCTGCAGCAATCGCTCTACGACCCGACGACCGGAGGATGCCGCGATGGACTGCACCCCGATCGAGTGAACGAGAATCAAGGCGCCGAGTCGACCCTTTCTTTTTTGCTCGCCCTCTCGGAGATGCGAGCGGCCGATCGGGTTGCCACCACGACGGCGCCGGTACGGCAGACGACGGCATGAGGGCGAACGGCTATGAAACGCTCCTCCATCGGCACGGGAAGAATCCGATCCTGACCGCGGCCGATTGGCCGTATCCGGCGCACTCCGTCTTCAACGCCGGCGCCACACGACTGAAGGACGGCACGACACTGCTGCTCTGCCGTGTCGAGGACCGCCGCGGGCACTCGCACCTATGCGCGGCGCGCTCCGCGAACGGCATCGACGGATGGGCGATCGACGCAGAGCCCACGCTCCGGCCGGACCCGGAGAACTATCCCGAGGAGCTATGGGGAATCGAGGACCCGCGGATCACGTACCTCGATGAGCTCGGCAAGTACGCGATCGCCTACACCGCCTTCAGCAAAGGGGGGCCGGGTGTCGCGCTCGCGCTCACCGAGGACTTTCATCGCTTCGAGCGTCTCGGGTTGATCATGCAGCCCGACGATAAGGATGCGGCCCTGCTGCCGCGGCGTATCGACGGCAGCTTCGCGCTCGTTCACCGTCCGATGACGGACTCCGGAGCGCACGTGTGGATCTCGTTCTCGCCGGATCTCCGCAACTGGGGAAGTCATCGGCTGCTGCTCCAGGCCCGCAAGGGTGGATGGTGGGACGCGAACAAGGTCGGGCTCTCACCGCCGTTGATCGAGACGTCGCGAGGATGGCTGATGCTCTATCACGGTGTGCGCCACACGGCGTCCGGATGTCTCTATCGCCTCGGCGTGGCGCTCTTCGCGCTCGACCAGCCGGAGCATTGCCTCGCGCGCGGCGACTCATGGATCTTCGGTCCGGAGGCGCCTTACGAGCGCGAGGGAGACGTCAGCAACGTCACGTTCCCCTGCGGCTACACGCTCGACCGCAATGGCGACACGATCAATCTCTATTACGGCGCCGCGGACACCAGCATCGGACTGGCGACGGGAAGCATCAGCGAGCTGCTCTGCTGGCTCGACGCGCACGGGAGCAGTTAGGACGCAGGGAGGGAGCCATGGGCGACAAGTCACCCAAGTCGAAACAGCGCAATCAAAAGCAGAAGCAGAGCGTCAAGGCAGAGAGTCAGGCCAGAGCGCAGTCGAAACAGGACGGCTACAGCCAGGCCCAGCCGCTCGGGGCAAAGGGTAAGAAGTAGGTCGAGCCTTTCTCGAAGTTCACGGCCCTTGTCGGACCCGACGAAGCGGCGTGATGGCGTGCCGTCGTGGCCGTCAGCCGGCGTGGCCGGCGGCCGACAGCCGGCGGTCCAAGTCGAACGCCGCACTGATGAGCGCGAGGTGCGTGAACGCCTGCGGGAAATTGCCGAGATGCTGCGCCTGCGGGCCGAGCTCCTCGCCGTACAGCCCCAGGTGATTGGCGTAGCCGAGCATCTTCTCGAAGAAGAACCGCGCCTTCCGGAGGTCTCCCATGCGCGAGAGGCACTCGACGTACCAGAACGAGCACATCGAGAACGTCCCCTCCTCGCCCGTGAGCCCGTCGGAGAAGCCGTCGGCGACGCGATAGCGATACACGAGCGAGTCGCTCACCAGGTCGCGCTCGATCGCGCGCAGCGTCGAGATCCATCGTGGATCGGTGGGCGAGACGAAGCGGACGAGCGGCATCAACAGCGCGGCGGCGTCCAGCGTGGTCGCGCCGGCATGCTGAACGAACGCGCGCCGCGCGGGATCCCAGAAGCGACCGAAGACGTCCTGGTAGATCGTGTCCCGAGCCACGTGCCAGCGCGGCATCGGCGCCGGGAACGAGCGCTTCAGCGCCAACCGTATCGCGCGGTCGATCGCGACCCAACACATGACGCGCGAGTAGAGGAACTCGTGGCGCCCGCCGCGGACCTCCCAGATGCCCTCGTCCGGTTGCTGCCAGTTGGCACACACCCATTCGATCAGGCGGACGATGTTCGTCCATGCATCGTAGCCGATCGGAGAGCCGTACTTGTCGTAGAGATAGACCGAGTCCATGAGCTCGCCGTAGATGTCGAGCTGCAGGTTGGCGAACGCTGCATTGCCGATCCGCACCGGGCGCGACCCCATGTAGCCCTCGAGGTGCGGGAGCGTCTCTTCTGCGAGCACATGACGGCCGTCGATCCCGTACATGATTTGCAGCGATCCGTCCGGTGCGAGCTCCTCGCACCGCGCCATCACCCACTGCATGAAGGCCGCGGCCTCGTCAGTGTACCCGAGCCGCATCAGCCCATAGAGCGTGAATGACGAGTCGCGGATCCAGGTGTAGCGATAGTCCCAATTCCGGCCGCCGCCGATCGTCTCGGGAAGCCCGAACGTCGGCGCGGCGATGATCGAGCCGTACTGTTTCGACGTGAGGAGCTTCAGCGCCAGCGCGGATCGGTTCACCATCTCGCGCCAGCGACCGCCGTAGGTGTTGTGCGCGACCCACGCGCGCCAGAAGTTCACCGTTTGCTTGAAGGCGTCACTGGGGTAGTCACGGTGTTCGGACGGGGACGTCTCCTCCGTCGCCACGACGACCTCGAGGACGAACCAGGCGGACGCGTCGGCGCCGAGCGTGAACTCCGCGAGCGCCGCGCCGCCGTCGAGGCGCATCGGAACTGACGAGCGAAGGCGCAGCACGAGGTCGCCGTTACCGGATCGCCCGCAGAAGAGTACCTCCATGTCGCTGCGACGCTGGACGGTATGCGTGGCGCGCCCATAGTCGAAACGCGGGTCGCAGCGCATCTGGAAGCGCACCTCGCCCCGCACCGTCTTCGCTCGGCGCACGAGGTTGTGCGCCCCCGCGTTTTCGGCCGGCATGAAGTCGGACACCTCCGCGACACCGTCGGCATCCAGGAACCGGGTCAAGAGCACGTTGGTGTCGGGCACGTAGAGCTGTTTTCGCGCCGCCCCGCAGAGAAGCGGCGCGATCTGAAACCGTCCACCGCGTTCTGCGTCCACGAGCGCGGCGAAGACGGACGGCGAGTCGAAATGGGGCAGACAGAGGAAGTCGATCGATCCGTCCATGCCCACCAGCGCGACGGTGTAGAGGTCGCCGATGACCCCGTAGTCGCCGATCGGTGCGTAGCGCGCCATCGTCGTCGATGAGCCTAACTGAAAGGCCCGGCCCAGTCTCGCCGGTCCGTCAGCACACGGCTTCCGCTGGTTCGCGTCACGGTGGAACCATGCCGATGGCTGCGAACGAACGCTCGATTGCCTCGGGCGTGCCCCAATCGCTCCAGCCTGATCGACGCGAAGCGACGCTCGCATCATCCCGACGATCTACGCGCGATCCCGTTGCTCGTGATCCGGCCTTCGGTCGATCTCGGCGCGTTGGCCGCCGACCAGTTCAAGCGAATGCCGGCGATGCTCCGGTACCTGTTGAAGGGAATCGGCGCTTCGGAAGGACGTGGCGTCGAGTTCCTGAGCTACCTCGCGTTCGACCCGAGCTACACGCGCCCGCTCATCGAGATCGGGCGCAAGGATGCGCTGTCGCGGAAGGACGAGATCGAGGCGTTCTTCTTTGGAAGTGCGGCCTGGATCGAGGCGGCCGAACGCCGGCCCGGGATGACCCGCGTCGCAGACGGCGCGCGGCGAGGTGGCTACGGCGCGGCTGCCGCTTTTCACTGGAGCTGCACACCGACATAGACGCCACCCGAAACCGGGGACGAAAACCGGACCGGGTCCGGAGGCGAAAGGCTGAGGTCGTGTGGCGGGGTCGCTCACGCAGCGCGCGTCAATCGGAACGCAGCACGAATCTCGTCGAACGGGACGCGAACCGTCGTGCCCTTGCGCTCGACGAGTCCGATCTCGATCAATTCAGCGCAACGTCAAGAACGTCCATGGGGACGTGCAGGCACCTCGAGCTGCGCGCTGGGACGGAAACCGAACCCGCGCGCTGGCGAGGAAACGATGCTCTTCGGGGTCGTGAGACTCCCGTTATTCCAGGCGACTCAGATGGCTCCGCCGACGTCGAACAACACCTTGCCGCCCCGCTGGACGTGGGTGACGGCTTCGCGGAAGGCGGTGAGCGGATAGGTCGCTGCGATCGGTGCTCGAACCGCGCCTGAAGCGACGAGGGGCGCCGTCTCGCGCAGTGCAGCCGGTATTTTCACCTCGACATCAGGATGGTTGAGGAAGAAACCCTTGGCGACGACACGCTTCGCAATCAGGTCGAACGGGGCAATCGTGACTGGCTCGCCGCTCATCAGC
>VBKW01000069.1 GCA_005879405.1 Deltaproteobacteria bacterium | reverse complement strand
CTCGCCGCGGCGGTCGTAGAGGTCGGAGTAGACGACGAAGTAGCTCTCCATGTCCATGAAGATGAGACGCTTCGAAAAGGCGTACTGCGGCGCCTTCGGCGTGCCCTCGATGATCGCGACCGTCGGGCGCTTCTCCCACTGCTCGCAGAATGTCATGCCGCCGTCACCCTTGCAGGGCTTCGGCGGCAGGCTCTGGCCGTGGAGCGACGCGAGCATCGGCTTCGTGCCGAGATACTTCCACGTGAACCACGGCACCTGTCCCGAGTATCCGCCGTAGCTGTCGACGTCGGTGTCCTGGCCGAAGAGCGCCTCCGACCGCTGCGCGCTCGAGAGTCGCCGCACGCGCCGGAGGCTCGGCAGATACAGCCAGAGATCGTCCATGCGCGTCTTGTCGAGGTAGCGGTAGTTGATGCCGCCGATGCCCTTCAGATCGAAGGGCTCGATGACGGGATAGAGGCCCGCCTTGCGGAACGTCTTGTCGCGATTGTTCGGGATGTCGGGCTTCGGATCGTTGAGGAGCCGGCCCGTGTACTGGAGCAAGCGGAACCAGTCGAGGACGAAGTGGCGCTCGACCTGATAGTGCTGCTGGCCGTCGCTGTCTTTGCTGAGCTGGCCGGTATCGGCGTCGAAGAGATTCAGGCCGAGGTCGTCCGTGAAGTAGTGGCCGCGCTCGAAGTTGTACATGAGCTTGTCGGCGACCATCGGGTCGTTCATGTCGACGTGCGGGAATGGGCGGCCCGAGACGTAGCCCTCCAGCGTTTGGTCGGGGAGCAGCTTCACCTGCGCCGAGAACTTTTCCGTCGCCTCTTGGTAGTGGGGAGGCATCGGAATTTCCTTGTACGGGACGATCTCGAGCGTCATGCCGCGTTTCACGCACCAGAGGATGCCGTCGCCGACGAGGCCCTTCACGCGCTCGGCGCTCTCCGGGCCGATGACCTCGCCCGGCTGCGGGAACTTGTCCGAGGGCGTGCCCGGCCACGTGCTGACCGGGATCGTCACGTCGGTGTTCGTCGGGTGCTCGCGGGTCTCGAGCTCGTCGGCGAGGGCGACGCGCGCACCAGCGACCGCCACGAACACGAGGACAGCGAGCCATTGGAGCCGTCTAGATGTCAGCATGAGCTACCAATAGAAAACGGCACCGCGACAGTCCAACCGGCGGGCCGGCATGGGCAGCGGTACCGCGCGGTAGGAATCGCGATACCGTCGTCAGGCGACAGTCTCGACCGGCGAGGCGGCAGCGGCCGCTACAAAGTACCGGTAGGCTGGCCGCCGTTCTTCCAGCCCATGATCCCCGCCGACAGCACGCTCACGTCCGTGAATCCAGCGTCGATCGCGCGTTGCGCCGCTTTGTGGGACGCCATGCAACGCTCGTTCGCGCAGTAGAAGACGAGCGTGCGCCCCCGATCGGTCGGCAGCTCGCGCCCCACGTCGTAGTCGTCGTAATGCGTGAGCAGGACCGCGCCGGGAATCACGCCGTAGCGGCTACGAGTCTCCGGCCCATTCGCGTCGAGAACGACGACCTTACCGGTGGTCCGCAGCGCCGCGAGATCGCCGACGGTCACAGTCCGCAGCCCGTCCGAGGTCTCGGCACCCGATTGTGCCGCCGCCGCGAAGGACGGAATCGCGAGACCGAGGATCGCAACAAGACAAAGAGCCCGCATTCCTCACGTGTGACACGCGACACCGACGGTGGCAACGGGAGTTCGGCGATCGTGGCAACGGGAGGATATCGGCGATGGCACCAACGGAAGCGGCATCGGCTCCGCATCGCTGACCCGCGGAAGAATCAACCGGTGCGGGGGCGCGTGCGGGGGTCGGGGTCTGCACCCGTGGCGCGCAAACCTACCCTCTTGCGCACGTCGGGTGCGGACCCCGACCCCCGCACGCGCCCCCGCACCGATTGATTCTTCCGCGCGTCAGCGACGCGGCAGCAGATACCCGGTGCTGAACGTCCCGATCGTCTCGCTGAAGTAGATGAGCCGCGTCAGCTGCGCCGGATTCGGGTCGGCGTTGAAGAGGATGGAGCCGCTCGAGCCATTCGCCCCGGGGCCGGCGACCGAGACCAGATCGCTGACGGTGAGTCCGCTGACGTTGAAGAACCCGGACGCGATTCCCTCGCCGGTGTTCCGGACGGGTGTGAACGTCCAATGTGTCGGCGCCGCAGCCACGGTGAACGTCGTGCCGGGGACGTCGACGAACGAGACGAAGATCAGCTGGTTGCCGCCGACGGCGGCGGGCGGCAGCGTCGCGGGATCGTAGTAGACGGACAGGTCCGCGTTGGTCGGTTGAATGGGCGACAGCAGCACGCTCGTCCCGTCGATCACGCTGCCGACGGTCGGCGACGGCGGCTTCGGCGCGCACGCGTCGGCCCCGGGTGTCGGCGGATGGATCGCGCTTCGCGCCGCGCCCGGCGAACCCCAGGCGGAGCCGGTCGCCATGTTCGCGACCGTGAAGTTGCCCGAGAGGCCGCGGCTCACGACCGGTTGGCCGGTGGCGTTCACGACGGTCGCGAACGC
>VBKW01000389.1 GCA_005879405.1 Deltaproteobacteria bacterium | reverse complement strand
ATTCGCTGGGAGCAGCGCTTCGTCGGCGCCGACTAGAGTCCATGGACGCGAGTTCGACTCACAGGCGCGCATGACCCTCCTGCTAACGCGGCGGGAGGTGCCCGCCACGTTGCGCCGACGGCTCGTCGTCGCGATCGTCAGCGTCCTCCTGCTCTTCGCGCTGACGTTGGGGCGGCTCTGGCACCTCCAGGTGACCGAAGGCGACCAGTACCGGTCGCTCTCCGAGAACAATCGCATCCGTCTGAAGCGGGTGCGCGCGACCCGCGGGACGATCCTCGACCGGCACGGCCAGATCCTCGTCGACAACCGCCCGTCGTTCGACGTTGCGCTCGTCCCCGAGGACGCGCACGACGTGCCGCGCACGCTGGCGTCGCTGACGCGGCTCCTGCACGCCGACGGCAACGAGTTTCGCTCCGCGATGCAGGCGGCGGCGAATCGCCCCCCCTTCGAGGAGGTCATTCTCAAGCGCGACCTCGACTGGGAGAGCATCGTCGCGCTCGAGACGCACCAGCTCGACCTTCCCGGCGTCTCCGTCCAGGTGGGCCCGCGGCGCACCTATCCCTTCAATGACACGGCGGCGCATCTCCTCGGCTACGTCGGTGAGGTGAGCCAGCAGGAGCTCGCGAACCGCCAGGGCTACCGTTTGGGCGACCTCATCGGGAAAGCGGGCGCCGAGCGCTACTGGGAGGACTACTTGCGCGGCATCGACGGCGGCCAGCAGGTCGAGGTCGATGCCGTCGGACGCAAGCTGCGGACGCTCTCCGAGGTCGAGGAGACGCCGGGAAATACGCTCGTCATGACGCTCGACCGCGATCTGCAGCTCGCCGCGGAGCGCGCGATGGGCGACCACGAGGGCGCGGTCGTCGCCCTCGATCCACGAAGCGGCGCGGTGCTCGCGATGGTGAGCCGTCCCGCGTTCGATCCCAACGTCTTTGCGCGCGGCGTTCGCCGCGCCGAGTGGAAGGCACTGACGAGCGACCGCCAGCGGCCGCTCAACAGCAAGGCGGTGCAGGGCACGTACCCGCCGGGATCGACGTTCAAGGTCGTCATGGCGGCGGCGGCGCTGGAGGAGGGCGTCGTCAACCCGTTCACGCAGATCTTCTGTGGCGGTGGCATCTGGTTCGGCAATCGCGAATTCCGTTGCTGGCGCCCGCAAGGGCACGGCAACATGAACGTGCACGAGGCGCTGGTGCGCTCGTGCGACGTCTTCTTCTATCAAGTCGGGCAGCGGCTCGGCGTCGACGCGATCGCCGAGTACGCGCACCGCTTCGGGCTCGGCGCGCCGACCGGCATCACGCTCGAGCACGAGAGCGGCGGCATCATCCCGAGCAGCGCGTGGAAACGGCAGCGCTTCGGCGAGCCGTGGTACGCCGGCGAGACGCTCTCGGTCGCGATCGGCCAAGGCTACGTGACGACGACGCCGCTGCAGATGGCGAACGTGATCGCCGCGATCGCGAACAACGGCACCGTCTACCGGCCGCAGTTCGTGAAGCGCGTCGAGACGCCCGACGGCACGCTCGTCCGCGAGGAAGAGCCCGTCGTCGAGCGCGACCTCGGTTTCAAGAAGACGACCTTGCTGCAGATCCGCCAGGCGCTCTCCGACGTCGTGAACTCGAACCGCGGCACCGGCTCGAAGGCGCGCGTGAAGGGTATCGAGGTCGGCGGCAAGACCGGCACCTCGCAGGTGGGGAAGCTCGGCGCCGAGCGCACCAAGCAAGGGCACATGGCGCGCGAGCGCAAGGACCACGCGTGGTTCATCGCCTTCGCACCCGTCTCCAGTCCGGAGATCGCGGTCGCGGTGCTCGCCGAGCACGCCGGCGAGCACGGCGGCACCGCGGCGGCGCCGATGGCACAACAGGTGATCGCCCATTACTTCGGCGTCGCCGACGACGACGATGCGACAATTCGACAGACGGCTCGCGTACCATTTTGATTGGCTCGTGGTGCTGCTGACGCTCGCGGTCGCGGGCATCGGCCTGGTCACGATCTACAGCGCGACGGTCGCGTCGGAGCACAACGGCAGCTTCACCACGAACCCGCTGGTCATCCGCCAGGCGTTTTACGCGGGCATCGGCCTCGTGGGCATGATCGCCGCGGTCTTCTTCGACTATCGCCGGCTCGAGCGCTACGCCTACGTCGTCTACGTGCTCGCGCTCCTCATGCTGGTCGCGGTGCCGGTCATGGGCAGCGTCGGCGGCGGCGCGCGCCGCTGGATCAACCTCGGGTTCGTGTCCGTGCAGCCGTCGGAGATGATCAAGGTCGGGCTCGTCGTCGCGCTGGCGCGCTACTTCCACCGTGCCCGCGCGACGGGCGATCTCCGGCTGCGCGACGCGGTGCCGCCGTTCATCCTCTTGGCGATTCCCGCCGCGCTCATCCTCGCGCAGCCCGACCTCGGGACGGTGGGCATCGTCACCGTCGTCTTCTTCAGCATCCTCTTCTTCGCCGGCCTCAGGCTCCGCTCCTTTCTCTTGTTGGCGATCGTCGGCGGCGCCGCGATCCCGCTCCTCTGGGGCCACTTGAAGCCCTACCAGCAGCAGCGGGTGATGACGTTCCTCTCGCCGGAAATGGACCCCCTCGGCGCCGGCTACCACGTCATCCAATCGAAGATCGCGATCGGCTCCGGCATGTTCTGGGGCAAAGGCTATCTCCACGGCACCCAGAACAAGCTCAACTTCCTTCCCGAGCAGCACACCGACTTCATCTTCTCGGTGTTCTCCGAGGAGTGGGGCTACGTCGGCGCGCTCGTCTTGCTCGCGCTCTACGCGGCGCTGGTGTTGCGCGGCTTGCTGATCGCGTATCGCGCGAAAGACCGTTTCGGATCGCTGCTCGCGTTCGGCATCGTCGCCATCGTCTTCTGGCAGGTGGTGATCAACGTCGGCATGACGTCGGGCATTCTCCCGGTCGTCGGTATCCCGCTGCCGTTCGTCAGCTACGGCGGCTCATCGCTGACGTCGATGATGATCGCGCTCGGCCTCGTCATCAACGTCAACATGCGCCGCTTCAGTTATTGATTTGACGTAACGATCGGCGTCGGGGTGCGCGTCGGCGTCACGTTCGCCAACGATGACGCTACGAAGCCCGACGCACGCACAGCACGCGCCGCACGAGCTTCGGTCCGATGCTTGGGGCGAGGCTGTTGGCGTACGCAAGGTCGAAATAGAAGCGGGCTCCCGGACCGGGTGACGAGGCGCTCCAGACGTAGGGGCCTGCCATGCGGATGGCAGGATCGAGATGGCAGGAACGATCGCCGCAGGGCTCCGTGAATCGCGTGTCGAAGAGGGCCCGCAGCTCCTCGATTTGAGGAAGCCGCCAGTCCGTTCGCGATCCCAACGCGAGCTCGCGGCAGTGACGGTCGGCCTCGTCCCAGGGCAGCGCTCGATCGTGATCGCGGCTCGTCCACTGCAGGCCGGTCCGTGGATCGAAGACGACGCCGTCGCCGACCACGACGAGCCGATCCCCTGCCCCGGCGGCCGGTGCGCCCGACCGATCGTCGCCGCTATGGCATGCCGCCACTGCCACCAGCAGCGCCGCCATCCACGCGATCGTGGGCCGCATCGGCGTAGAGGTGCCGACCGTCTTGGCCGTCCGCCATTGGCCGGTTTTCATCCGTCCATCGTTGGCCGGTTTTGAAGTGTCCACCGAGGGACCCGGCGCTACACCTCCCAGCTCGGGCGCGCGCGCATGCGTGACATCCAGGCGCGGACGTTCGCAAATGGTTCGAGATCGATGCCGAAGCCCGGTGCCAGCTCCAGCCATGGCGCGCACGCGCAGTCGGCGATCGAGAAGGCGCCCACGACGTAGTCCTTCCCGTCTAGCTGTCGGTCGAGAACGCCCAGGACGTCCGGCATGCGCTGCCGGCCGCGCTCGAGGACCTGCTGATCCCGCTTCTCCGGCGCCCTGCGGAACATCTGAAAGCCCATCGGGCCGAGATAGCCGTGAATGCTCGTCTCGCCGAAGGTGAGCCACTGGTACACCTGTCCGCGTTCGGCCAGGGTTCCGGGGATCAGCCGCGCCGCCGGGAACTTGTCGGCGAGGTACAGGAGGATCGCGCCCGACTCCCAGACGACGACTCCATCGTCGTCGAGCGTCGGAACGCGCCCGAGGGGGTGGATCGCCTTGTAGGCGGCGGATTTCTGCTCGCCGACGATCAGGTTCACCTCGTGCCGCTCGAACGGCGCACCCGTCTCCGCCAGGCCGAGGCGGGCGCGCTTGGCGTTGGGGCTCATGGCCATTTCGTACAGGATCATTCCCATGCTCGGTTCTCCTTCCGCGCCGAGCGTGCCACCTGCCCGACGTCACCTGCGCGCCGTCGTGAGCGGTCCGTGCAGGGAGTAGCTCGGCTAGGGAGTAGCTCGGCCGTCGCCGTCGCGGGCGGAGGACTGGATCGCCGCGCGCTGGGACGCGCTTCCGCGCAACGCGCGACCGCCGCCCTCCGTCCGTCTGCTACCGTTTCGAACGCTTGTGCACGAGCCCGAACCCATGGCCGCCGCCCCGGCGTCCCCCGTGGCTCGATGGGTGAGGGTGCTCGCACTCCGACGCCCACACCTTGCACACGATCGCCTCGTGGTGAAGGCAGCGAGTCTGCAGATCCAAACACTTGTCCATCTGCGCTGCGTTCTGCGCCCGCACCCCGGACGCCGCCCCGACGACGACCACGACCGCCGCGCTGACGATCAATCCGCGAAGCATACGGTCGAATGTACCAAGTACGGGGTCGCGATACAGCCCAGGTTTTGGCGCCGCCTCGGCCTCAGCCGGTGCCGGCGGGTTCTTCGCGACGGCGATCGTGGAAGAGATTCAGCAGTAGCGCCGCTCAGAGGCAGCCGGGATCGCCCTCGAGAAGCGGACTGCAGGCGTCCGCGCCGAGACACGGGACCTTCGAGCCAGGCCGGGGCGTGCCGACGACGCGCAACGTCCAGGGGCTACGGTGCCCGCCATTTCCGAGGCAGTCGCCGAGCGCGCCGCACGTTGCCTTGCCGCTGGTGACCTCGAGGTCGAACGTTCCCGACTTCCAATGGTAGAAGCCCGGGGGAGACGCCTTCCCCGTCTGACCGCGCGAGTAGCCGAAGAGCGTCGCGCCCCACTGGCTCACGCACGTATCCGGGCCGGGGATGTCGTCGGCCGGCGTATTCGGGTCGTTCACTGCGCAGCCGTTCGTCGAGCAGAAGCCGCCGACCCAGAGCCGGAACTGCTCCGTCTGTCCGTCGCCGCGCGTCGACCGGCACGTCGTCTCGTCCTTCGGCGGACAGATGAAACGATCGGCGGCTCCCGCGTTGCTGATCGCGATCTGGCCGGTTCGGACCCCATAGCACTGGTCGCCGGGAGCGCCACAGCCGAGCTGCTCGTCGTCGATGCGAATGCAGAAGTTGCCGTTGCTGGGCGTGCGGAGCGAGCGGCAGCCCGCGGCGTCCGGCGGTCCCCAGCACCCGATCATGTAGCCGTCCACTTTTTCCGTCTTCTCGAATCCGGCGCCGCACGCCGATTTTGCCGTGGCGCGCATCGTGACGCTGCTCGTCGTCGTCCCGTCGAATCCGAACGGCTTGTCGAGGTCGAAGATCACCTCTTCCTCACCCGGCACGCACGGACTCGGCAGCGTCGTCGGATCCGGGCAGCTGCCGCAATAGAAGCCGCCCGAGATGAGACTGGTGGTGCACCGGCCCGCGACGGCGATGCGAGGTAGCGCAAGCGCCATGACGGCTGCGACGGCGACGACGACCAAACGGAACGGTAGCGCGGGGATCATGCTGGGGCCTCCTGGAAATCCTAGGTGAGTGCGGTGCGCATACGACGACTCGATCACCACGTCAACTCCTTCCTGAGGAGTAGATCGAACGACCTGCTACTTGTACGCGATCGCCGCGCTGCACGGGCCGTTCAGGTGCAGGACCTCGTAGCGCGTGAATCCCGCCTCGCGACACCACGTCCAGAAGTCGGCGCCCGTGTAGTCGAACGCGTCGCCGAACTCGATGAGCATGTTCAGCGACATCAGGAGGCCGAAGGCGTTCTCGCGGCGCGCGTCGTCGATCAGGTTCTCGATCGCGATGAAGGCGCCGCCCGGCGGCAGCGCGTCGTACGCGCGAGCGACGAGATGCCGCTTCTTCTCGAGATTCCAGTCGTGCAGGATCATCCCCATCGTGACGACGTCCGCCTTGGGGAGCGGAGCGGCGAGGAAGTCGCCGGCGACGGTTTGCACCCGGCCGGCCATGCCGTCCTTCTCGATCCAGCGTCGAGCGATCGGCTCGACGACGGGCAGGTCGTAGCTCAGGCACGCGAGGTGCGGGTGTCGCCGCGCGACGAGCACCGACAGGAGGCCGGTCGCGCCGCCGACGTCGCAGAGCGTCCGGTAGCGTGAGAAGTCGAACTTCTCGGCGAGCGCCGCGAAGTTCGCCATCGAGATGCCGCGCATGGCGCTCATGAACTGCTCGAGACGCGCCGGGTCCGCGTAGAGCGTCTCGAACATCGACGTGCCGCCCTGGCGCAGCTCGTTTTGCGGCTGCCCGGTTCGGAGCGCCGTCGGCAGATCGTTCCAGAACCCGTAGAGCCGCGCGTCGCACATCTCGAGCATGCCGCCGACGTACGTCGGCTGCGCTTTGTCGAGGAACGCGGCGGCCTCCGCGCCGTTTCGGTACCGGGCGTTCGGGCCGTCGCCGTCGCGCTCGAGAAATCGCAGCGCGACGAGCGCGTCGAAGAAGTCGTAGGTGCCGCGCGGATGCAGCGCCAGCGCCCGGCCGAGCTCGTCGGCGGTCATCGCCCGCG
This sequence comes from Deltaproteobacteria bacterium, assembly GCA_005879405.1. Classification (GTDB taxonomy): domain Bacteria; phylum Desulfobacterota; class Binatia; order UTPRO1; family UTPRO1; genus DP-19. Next base: position 2,722 of record VBKW01000389.1, on the reverse strand, counting down.
TCCCGAGCTTCGTGAACAGCTCGAGGCCGACGGCCGTGAGCAACACCTTCGACGGCCAGAAGCCGAAGCCCGTGTCCAGGATCCGTTGTGGGGAAATTGCGTCAGGCATCACGCGCAGCTCCTGCCGGCGTCGCTGACGCCGCGCGATCGGTCATGGTCGACAGCACGGCCGGCCTGGGCGCCTGCCGCGATCAGACGACGCGATCGATCGCCTTCGTGAGGTGCGACTTTGGGACGGCACCGACGATCTGCTCCTTCACCTCGCCGTTCTTGAACAGAATGAGGTTCGGGATGCCGCGGACGCCGAACTGCGCCGGCGTGCGTGGATTGTCGTCGACGTTCATCTTCACGACCTTGAGACGTCCGTTGTACTCGCCGGCGAGCTCCTCGACGATCGGTCCGATCGCACGGCAGGGACCGCACCACGGCGCCCAGAAATCGATCAGAACGGGCGTGCCGGCTTGCAGCACCTCGCGTTGAAACGTGTCGTCGCTGACGGCTTGAACGTCTGCCATGCGAAACGCCTCCTTCGTGCGTCCGGACAACGTAACCAATGTGTACCGCCGGTGCAACGTACGAGCGGAACGGCACACGCACGCGGCGCGTGGCGTGGTGTACCGCTCGTATGTTGCACGCGGTCAGTCTTCGTGGTGCTCGCCGCGGTGGTGTTGGTCCTTGCGGATGCGGTGCTCGCGGCGCTCGCGCGGAGTTTCCTCGCGCTCCTCGTACCGCATCTCCTCGTGGCTCTCGCCGCCGACGATGTTCAGCTCGACGCGGCGGTTCTGGGCACGTCCTTCCTCGGTCTCGTTCGATGCGACGGGACGCGACTTGCCGAAACCGCGGGTGTGCAGCCGGCTCGCGCTGACGCCGTGAGCCGAGAGGTGGCGCGCGACGGCGTCGGCGCGACGCTCGGAGAGCTTCTGGTTGTACGCCGCGCTGCCGATCGCGTCAGTGTGGCCGTCGACGGAGACGTCGACGTTCGGCTGATCGCGCAGGATCTCGGCGGCCTCGTCGAGGACATCGGCGGCGTCGCCGCGAATCGTCGCCTTGTCGAAATCGAAGTTCACGCCGCGGAGAATGATCTTGCGACGCGCGGGCGGCGACGGGGGCGGGGGCGGAGGAGGCGGCGGCGGGGGTGGAGGCATCTCGGCGTAGAGAGGATCGAACGCACAGTGGCCGAAGATCGCGCCGATCGCGGCGCCGGTCACGACGCCGACGCCGATCCCGACCGCGAGATCCTCGGCTTGCTTCTCCGTCTCACCGGAGGTCGCGGCGATGCCGCCGCCGAGACCGCCGCCGATCGCGGCGCCGGCGAGCGCGCCAGCGGCGGTTCCTGCGCCCCAGCGACGATCGCAGTTGAAGCTGCCGCGCTCGGCGCGTGCCGCGCAGCCGGTCGTCGCCGCCAGCGCGAGCACAGCGACCCACGCTGCGCTTCGAGTCGTGCTCCTCGTCATGCCGTCACCCTCCTTGCCTGCGATACGGTTCCACATACGTGGTTCGTACGATCCGACCCACGTGCCGCCCATCGCGTATGCGGCACAGGCACGCGAGTCAAGGCGATTCACCGTCATGATCGCGACGGCGATCGCGTTTCCGATGCGTCGCAGGGTGCGCCGAACCTACGCGGCTTCGGCGAGGATGCGCAGCAGCTCCGGCTGGCGAAGGCCGCAGATCATCGTCGTGACGCCGCACTCGCGCCATGGCGCGAGCCGGTCGCGGATGCGCGCCGCGGGGCCGACGAGCGACACCTCGTCGGCGAGCGCGTCGGGTACCGCCGCGGCCGCCTCGTTCTTTTTCCCCGCGAGGTAGAGGTCTTGGATCGTGTGGGCGGCGTCCTCGAATCCGTAGCGGCACGCGAGATCGTTGTAGAAGTTCTTGCCGCGCGCGCCCATGCCGCCGATGTACAGCGCGAGAAACGGCTTGATGAACGCGAGGCACGCGGCGACGTCGTCGCCGAGCACGACGGTCACCGCCGGCGCGACGTCGAAGTTGGCGAGCGACTTGCCGCCGCCGGCGCGCGCGAACCCGGCGGCGAGCGCGTCTTTGTAGATCGGACGATACGGACTGTAGAAGACCGGCAGCCAGCCGTCGGCGATCTCGGCCGTCTGCTCGACGCTCTTCGGACCGATCGCCGCGATGTAGATCGGAATCTGGCGGCCGTGGAGGATGCTCTTCAACGGTTTCCCGAGGCCGCTCGCTTGCGGGCCGCGGTACGGGATCTGGTAGTGCTCGCCCTGGTGTTCGAGCGGCTCCTCGCGCGCCCAGATCTTCCGCAGGATCGAGACGTACTCGCGCGTGCGGACGAGCGGCTTGCCGTACGGCACACCGTGCCAGCCCTCGACGACTTGCGGCCCCGAGACGCCGAGGCCGAGAAGGAAGCGGCCGCCGGAGAGCTGATCGAGCGTCGACGCGGTCATCGCCGTCATCGCCGGCGTGCGCGCCGGCATCTGCATGATGCCGCTCGCGAGGTGAATGCGCTCGGTCTGTCCCGCGATCCACGCGAGCGGCGTCACGGCGTCGGAGCCGTAGGCCTCAGCGGACCACACGGAGTGGAAGCCGAGACGATCGGCCTCCTTGATGAGACTCATGTCGATCGCGACGCGGGCACCGGAGTAGCCGACGTTCAGACCGAAGCGCATGGCGGGATCCTCCTCGTCCCGCGCTGCTTAGTGGACCTGCGCCGCCGTCGCAATGCGGGCGACCGCCCGCTCGCGGCCGCCCT
>VBKW01000388.1 GCA_005879405.1 Deltaproteobacteria bacterium | reverse complement strand
GATTCGCGCCGGTACAAACCCCCGCCTCACACGTGTCGCTCTGCGTGCAGGCGTTACCGTCGTCGCAGGTGCTGCCGTTCGTCTTGTTCGGGTTCGAGCAGGTGCCAGTCGATTGGTCGCAAGTACCGACGTCGTGACATTGATCGCTCGCTGAACAGACGACCGGATCGGCGCCGGTGCAAACTCCCGCCTGACAGGTATCGCTCTGCGTGCAGGCGTTGCCGTCACTGCAGGTTACGCCGTCCGCCTTGTTCGGATTCGAGCAGGTACCGGTCGACTGGTCGCAGACACCGGCGACGTGGCACTGATCGCTCGCGGTGCAGACGACGGGATTGCTGCCGACGCACGTGCCGGCATGGCAGGTGTCGGTCTGCGTGCACGCGTTGCCGTCGTCGCACGACGCGGTGTTGTTCGAGTGCGCGCAGCCGGTCGACGGATTACAGGTGTCGTCGGTGCAGGGGTTGCCGTCGTCGCAGTTCGCCGGCGACCCGCCGCCGCACTGGTTGCTGGTGCCGTCGCAGACCTCGTCGACGTTGCAGGCGTTGCCGTCATCGCACGAGGTGCCCTTCTCTTCGAACGCGCAGCTCGTCGAGCAGCAGCTCTGCATCGTGCCGTTCGCGTCGCCGTCGTCGCAATCCTCGGTGCCCTTGATCAGGCTGTCGCCGCAGATCGGCGCGCATACCGACGTCTCACCGGCACAGTGCCAGCCTTGCTCGACGGTACACGTCGACGAGCACCCGTCTCCGTTCGCCAAGTTGTGGTCGTCGCAGCCTTCGCCGTTCACGACGAGGCCGTCGCCGCAGATCGCGGAACACGTCGATGGATGGCCCATGCAGCTGAACCCGGGCTCGACCGTGCAGGTGGCGGAGCAGCCGTCACCGGCAGTGGTATTGCTGTCGTCGCACTGCTCGGCACCCGTCACGAGGCCGTCGCCGCAGATCGGTGCACACATGGAAGGCGATCCGCTGCAGGCCCAGCCGGTCTCCACCGTGCACGAGCTCGAGCAGCCGTCGCCGTTGGTCGTATTGCCGTCGTCGCATCCCTCGACGACCGCCATACCGGAAGGCAACCACGACGTTTCGTTGGAGATGCCGTTGCCGCACTTCTCCGGGGTCAGCGAGCCGCCTGGGTTGAGCCCCCAGCCGGAGCGATCGTGGCCGTTCTGGTTCCAGTGCGGGTTCTTGCCGTCGGGGTACGCGCCGGCGGTCGTGAAGAGCACCGTGACGTTGCCGCCCGGTGTCGTCAGACCGAGGTTCGTCGAGGCCGTGGCGCCCTCGAAGCTCGGGTGCGTATCATCGGACTGCAGGTAGTTGAACGTGGTCGAGGCGTTGATCATGTGGAACTTGGAATCGCGCAGCGTACTCTTCAGCGCGATCACGCGTGCCTTGTAATTGGCGAGCGACTCTCCCTGAACGTAACGGATGGCATCGGAGTCGATCTTGCCGTCGCCGTTGGAGTCGTAATCGCGCGCCATGAACTCCGCGAACGCGTCGGAGCAGATGAAGCCCTTTTGCGCCGCGTAATTGCACGTGTTCCAATCGCTCTCGAGCAGTCGCGGCAGGAAGAGGTCCTGCATGTTGACCTTTTGGCCGGTCGTCGAATCGGTGCAGCCGCTCAGCGCGTTGTCGGCATCGTACCCCGGGTAGTGGAGATTCATGACGATCTTGAGCTTGGTGTTCGCGTTGGCGGTGGTGTTGATGAAGTCCATCGCCTGCTGCGTGAAGCTCCTGCAATTGCTCGCCGCGGTATCGAGGCCGCTGTAGTTGCACGTCCCGGTCGAGCTCTTGAAGTTGGAACGCGCCTGCAAGAAGTCGTTGCCGCACATCTCGAACATCACGATGCGCGTGCTGGCGTCCTGCATGAACGCCTTGTCGGTCGACGACGTCATGCGACTGTAGATGCCGCTTGCCACCGCGCCCGACTGACAGCGGCGGTGGATGATCCAGTTCTGACCTGAAAGGGCGGCGCTGTACTCACCGGTGACGAGGGGTTCGGCGCGCCGGCAGATCGACGAGGTGCCGGTGTAGCCGGCGAAGATGGAGTCGCCGTACGCGACGACGCGCAACGTCTGGGTCGCGCCGGTGCGGGTGACCGTCCACGACGAGTTCTGCGCGATCGTCGTCGCGCCCGCGTCGACGGCGGTCAACATCACGACCGCCAAGAGAGCGCCCAGGCGGACGCTGGACGTCATGCGCTGTTCCATATTCTCCTCCGTGCTGGTGAGAGTGCTTCGCGGCTCACGCGTGTACAGGCGTGCAGATCACGCTTGTACTGGAGGAGGGTGCCAGCCGCATCCCTCGGGAGGGGGCTTTCCCCTACGACTTTCGGGGGAGAGGCCCAGAATGACGCTCACCCGGGTCCGGGTGGAGCGCCACGAGTCCGGCGCGCAGGGCGTGCAACGCCAGCTCGACGCGATCACGCACCCCGAGCTTCCCGAACACGTTGCTGAGATGCGCTTTCACGGTTTCCTCGCTGATGAAGAGCTGCCGGGCGATGTCGCCGTTCTTGCGCCCCATCGCGACGTGGCGCACGACCTCGAGCTCGCGCGGCGTGAGACGCTGGCGGTCGGCCTCGCGCACGCTGCCGGCGAGGCGCGCCTGCAGCGCCGGCGGCATCCAGACGTTCCCCTCCATCACGGCGCGCACGGCGTCGAGCAGCATCTCGATCGCGACGCGCTTGAACACGACGGCGCGCGCGCCGGCGCGCATGGCGGCGAGCGGCTCGTCGGAGTACTCGTTCGCAGTGACGATGACCACGTGGACGCGTTCCGCCGCCGTCCGGACGTCGTCGACGGCGGAGCGCTCCATTTGCAGATCGAGCAGCAGCACGTCGCACGGAGTCCGGTCGAGAAACTCGTCGAGCCCCTCGACTCGGTCCGTCTCACCGACGACGACGACCTCGTTGCGGAGCCTGAGCAGCGCCTTCAGCCCCTGGCGGAAGAGGGCGTGATCGTCCGCGATCGCGAGTCGGATCGGCGAGGCCACTGTCTCACGTTGCAGGTAGCGAGATCGTGAGGTGCGCCCCGGAGCCATCCTGCCGCGTCATGTCGAGCGATCCGCCGAGCTCGCTCACGCGCGAGAGAATCGACCATGGACGCTCGGTATCGCTCGCGAAGCCCCGCCCGTCGTCGTCGATCGAGATCTGGACGTGGGTCGCGTCGCTCGCGGCCTGGATCACCGCTGCATACGCTCCGGCGTGGCGCCGGATGTTCGTGACCCCCTCGCGCACGATGCGCAACACCTGATCCACGAGCGCACCCGACGCGTCGAGATCGAGCCGGACGCGGATGCGCGGGTCGCTGGCGGTAGTCGTCGCGCCCGCCGCGCCGACGCCGGCGAGCGATCGCAGATACGCGCGCAGCTCGTCGTGCTCGCTGTTGATGCTCTTCTGGAGGTCGCGCAGGTCGGCGAGCAGCTCGTCGGTGTGACCGGCCCGCAGCAAGTTCTGGCAGCTCTCGAGCTGGAGATTGAGCGCCGCCAGCACCTGCGCGCACCCGTCGTGCAGATCGCGGGCGATGCGCAAGCGTTGCTCGTTCGCCTCGAGCGTGCGTACGTCGTTCTCGAGCGCGAGCCGCTCCTCCCCGAGGTAGCCGACGAGGTACCCGATGACCATCAGATACACCGGTCGCATGAGATAGAAGATGATGCCGTCGGGGACCCAGAGCGCGATCATCGCGATCCACAGGGCGGCGCTCGCGGCGGTCACCATGAGCGTGCGCCGCAAACCCCAGCGCACGCCGCTCTCGACGATCGCAAACGAGAAGAACGGGTAGAAGAGGCTGCTCCGTCCCTCGGTCACGAAGGCGACGGCGGCGGCGAAGAGGACGTCGGTCGAGGTGGTCAGCGAAGCGAAGCGGCTGCCGGTCGTGCCGCGCCCGCGCACCGCGAGATAGATGAGCGTGCTGTAGAGCAGGTGAAACAGGATCGTGCCGAGGAAGTCCGCGTCGAGCGGATAGGCGCTCCCCATCAACGTGAGCCACGGGTTCACCGACGGCTGGAGCGGATCGACGACCACGGCCACGGTGACGAGGCCGGAAAAGATGAGCCGCCCGCGTGCGATCTTCTCTTCCATTTGCGGCAGTGTGACGTGGGCCACGACGTTCCTCCTCCGGAGTGACGACGAGCGGGGTTGCGAATCCCGAGCGGTGAAGAGGGCAAGCGGAGTGTGATCCTACGCCCGAGAGCGCCGCGAGCGTACTCGATCCGGCCGGCAAAACACAACGAAATTCGGCCGGCAGCGGCGTACGCGCCGGATCGTCACCCCCGCCCTCACGAGCGGCACTGGCGTCGAGTCGGGGCGGGTCAGGACGTGCCGCGCGGCTCGTTGGCGCGCAGCGACACGACTTTGCCGGCAGGGCCCGGTGCCCGCTCCGGCGCCGGCGCGGCGACGCCAGGCGTCGCCGGAATCACGGCCCCGCCGTCGACCGCGATGACGGGTCGGGCATCCTTCGTCTCGATCCGACGGTGCCCCGGGCGCGACGCGCGACCGGGGCGCAGGTCGGCGGGGCGTCCGCCGGCGGCTTTCGCCTCGAGCCGTCGCGCGCGGGCGTGCTCCTCGAGCCGGCGGCGGGCGGCGAAGACGCGCTTGGCGTCGCGGTAGCCGGCCTCCATGAGACGACGGTTCTTGCTCGGGTACGCGTTGAAGACGTGCAGCGGGCCGAAGCCGCTGTATTGCTCGCCGGGCTCGATGACGACGACGGGGACGCCGTTCAACCGGCCGGCATCCATGCGCGCGTAGAGATAGCCCATGTTGCCGATCGTCCGCCACATGACGTCGACGAAGCGCCGCAGGAAATCGGGGAACGAGCTGAAGCGGCCCTTGTACGGCAATTGGCTCGCGATCGGCGCCAGGAGATAGATCTCGGTCGCGCCGAGGCCGAGCGCGTGCTCGAGCGGGATGTTCCACGCGAACCCGCCGTCGACGAACCAATCGTCGCGGAACTGGATCGGCGGGAAGAGGCCGGGAATCGCGTAGCCGGCGCGCGCGATCGTGCGCAGCTCGCGCCAGTCGGCGCAGTCGCGCTTCGAGTACACCTCGCCGCGGCCGCGGGAGAGGTTGAGGAGGATGAACTCGAGCTCGAGCCGGCTCTCGAAGATCTTCGGGAAATCGATGTACTCCTCGATCGCGCCGCTCAAGCGATCCATCGAGAAGAGCGAGCGGCCGAAGACCGGGTTGTGACGAAAGCTCGGCGAGAAGATCAGCGGTATCGAGCGGATCTCGCTCCACGCCTGCTCGAGCTGCGGCACGCCGCCCGACGCGTAACAGCAGGCGTTGATGACCCCGATCGAGCTGCCGACGATCGCGTCCGGCTTGATGCCTTGCTCGTCGAGGTACTTGAGCGCGCCGACGTGGTGCGCGCCGAGCGCGGCGCCACCGCCGAGGATGAGCACCCGCTTCTGCTTGCGCGCCATGGCTAGAAGAAGATGCTGCGGCGCTGCTTCAGGCCGCGCTGGATCATGTCGTGGATCCGCCCCTTCACCTGCTCCACCTTCCGCACGATCACCTCGTCCTCGTCGTTGGGGTTGCCGCGAAACTCCATCGGCTCACCGAAGTAGATGTGGTAGCGCGTCGGCAACGGAAAGAAGTTCAGCACGATCGGAAACGCTGGCATCGAGAGCAGGCGCGCGAGCGGTGCGAAGTTGCCGAGCGACGGCGCTTGCTCCTCCGAGCCGACGACTGCGACCGGCACGATCGGTGTGTTCGTCTGGAGGGCGAGGCGCATGAAGCCGTTGCCGAAGCGTTGCAGCTGGTAGCGCTCGCGGAAGGGCTTGTTCATCCCGCGCACGCCTTCCGGGAACGCGATCACCGCCTCGCCGTGCTCGAGGATGTCGATGCAGTTCTTCGGCGTGCCGACGACGCCGCCCACGCGCGCCATGAAGACGTTGAAGAAGGGCAGGGTCGGCAGCCAGTATTCGCCCATGCCGCGCAGCGGCCGCGGCGGATTCGCGTCGAGGACCGTCGCGGTGCCGATCATGCAGGCGTCGATCGCGATTTGACCCGCGTGGTTGGCGATGATCAGCATGCGGCCCTTCGGCAGATGCTCGAGGCCGTACGCTTTGACGCGGAAGTAGTACTTGTAGAAGAGCGCGAAGACGAGCATCGTCCGCCGGGCGACGTCGACGTTGAGCCCCCACGGATCGTACCCGTAGCTGTTGAGCTCGAGCGGCGCCTCTGCGATGCGGTCGCGGATCTCGCGGTTCAGGTCGCGGATCACGCGCGGCGCGAGACTCTCGAGGATCCCGCCGGCGAGGCTGTGCAAGCCTTCGAGCGAGCCGGCGAGCACGTCCGGCGGCCGCTCGCTCGGAATGCCGCTCGGGCCGAGCCCGAGGGCGCGGCCGAGGAGCGGCGGCGGGGCGGGTGTGAGCGCCGCGTCGCCGGCGGCCTGCGCTTCGAGGGCGGCGTCGGCCGTCGCGAGCGTCGTCGGCAGCTCGCTCTCGTCCTCGGACTCGAATTCGGCGGATCGCGCGTCAGCCGCCATCGCACCCGCCGCGCCCGCCGGATCGCCGACGCCCGTCGACCGTGTCGTGTCGGCGCGCGGTTTCCCGCTCCGCCGCGCGGAGCTCTTGTTGGTCTTGGTCACGCGAGCCTCCGTCAGTGTCGCACGCTGCTGAACGTGTCCTCGAGGTTGAAGATCGGACGGAAGCCGGTCGCCTTGTGAAAGCGCCGGCCGTCGATCGTGCACGGATACTTCACGAAATCGAGCGCCGCGCTCGGCAGGTGGTACAGGCCCACGCGGAAGAGCCGCTCGATCGTGCCGCGCGCGACCGGCTCCGGCAGCGGCACCGGCGTGCCGCCGGTCTCGCGGATGGCGACCTTCAGCGGTACCGCGCCCGGCCCGACGAGGTTGAACACGCCGCGGACGCCGGTCTCGAGCGTACGCGCGACCGCCTCCGCGACGTCCTCCTCGTGGATGAACTGCATCATCGGGTTGAAGCCCAGGACGGTCGGCACATAGCGGAGCTTCAAGTAACGGCCGATCGCGCTGTGGACGTAATAGCCGAGCGTGTTCACCGGCCGCAGGAGCGCGGTCGCGATCTCCGGGTACTTCCAGAGAAACGCCGTGCAGAGCGTGTCCACCTCGGCGAGGTCACGGATGTCGGGGTAGTGGCGGCTCACGTTCAGCGACGTGTCCTCGTCCATGTAGTAGGGGTTCTCCGGCAGCGCGCCGTACACGTACGAGCTCGAGAGCACGACGAGCTTCTTCACCCCGTACTGCGCGCAGCACTCGAGGACCCGCTTCGTTCCCGCGACGTTGATCTCGTGTCGCACCATCGGATCGGCGCGGAAGTGGCGCACGAAC
>VBKW01000387.1 GCA_005879405.1 Deltaproteobacteria bacterium | reverse complement strand
GTTTGCGGCGAACGGCTACGGGCCGCACTCGCCCGGTCAGTATCCGTTCCTTCCATGCGCCGTCGCCGAGGTCGTGCTGACGTTCTTCTTCCTCTTCGTGATTCTCGGGGCGACGGCGAAGGGCGCGCCCGTCGGCTTCGCCGGCATCCCGATCGGCCTCTGCCTCACGCTCATCCACCTCATCGGGATTCCGGTCACGAACCTGTCGGTGAACCCGGCGCGCAGCACCGGCCCGGCGGTCTTCGTCGGCGGCTGGGCGCTCGCGCAGCTGTGGCTCTTCTGGATCGCACCAATCGTCGGCGCGGCGCTCGCGGGCATCGTCTATCCGGCCATCGGCGGGGACGACGGAGCGTAACGGGAGCGCTGGTGCCGCTACCGGGGATGCCGTAGGAGACGCGTCGTGAGGAGGAGCGAGTCCGGATCGTGACGCGCGTCGCGCGCTTCGTCGGCGCGGTCCTCGCCACGATCGCCGTCGTGGCTTCGACCGCATGGGCGGCGCTCGCGATCGAGTATTCCGATCTGCGCTCGCCCGAGCTGCGTCAGGCGCTCGCGATCGCCTTTGCGGCGGGCACGCTGCTCGCGTTCGCCGTCCTGCCGCACCGCCGGCGCACCCTCGTCGGGTTCCTCGTCGCGTTCGCCGTCGTGCTCGTGTGGTGGCTGCACATCGCGCCGTCGAACGACCGCGACTGGCAAGTCGAGGTGTCGCGGCTGCCCTCCGTCGACGTCGCCGGCGAGCGCGTCACGATCCACAACATCCGCGATTTCGATTACCGCAGCGAGACCGACGTCACCCCGCGCTGGTACGACGCGACGTTCGACGTCGGCGATCTGCGCTCGGTCGATCTCGTCATGTCGTACTGGATGGGTGACGCGATCGCGCACGCGATGGTGAGCTTCGGCTTCGCGGGCGACCGCTACGTCGCGGTCTCGATCGAGACTCGCAAGGAGCGCGGCGAGTCGTACTCCACGATCGCCGGCTTCTTCAAGCAGTACGAGCTCATCTACGTCGTCGCCGACGAGCGCGACCTCATCCGCGTGCGCACGAACTACCGCGATCCGAGAGAAGACGTCTACGTGTATCGGGCGCAGGTACCGCTCGAGAACGTCCGGCGGCTCTTTTGGGACTACGTGCGCGAGATCAACGAGCTGAAGGACCACCCGGCCTTCTACAACACGCTCACCACGAACTGCACGACGAACATCTTCTTCCACACCCGCGTGAATCCCGGCCACCCGCCGCTCAGCTGGAAGATTCTCCTCAGCGGCTACGTCCCGCAGTACGCCTACGAGCACGGCCGGATCGACACCAGCCTGCCCTTCGACGAGCTCCGCCGCCGCTCGCGCGTGAACGAGCGCGCGCAGGCCGCCGACCAGGCTCCCGACTTCTCCAAGCGCATCCGCGAAGGTTTGCCGGGCATCGCGCCGTGATCCCGTTCGAGACGGCCCTCGGGCTCGCGGTCGCGCTCGGCTGCGGCCTTCTGATCGGGATCGAGCGCGAGCGCCGCAAGGGCCGCGGACCGCGGCGGGCGCTCGCGGGCGTGCGCACGTTCGCCCTCGCGGCGCTCCTCGGCGCCGTCGCGCGCGCGCTCGACCAGCCCGCGCTCGTCGCCGCCGGCGCCGCGCTCGTCGTCGCGGTCGCGGCGATCGGGTATTTCCAGGACCGCCGCGCGCGCACGAGCGACCCCGGCGTCACGACCGAGCTCGCGCTCTTCCTCACGTTCCTGCTCGGCGTGACGGCGATCGCGCGGCCGTCGCTCGCGGCCGCCGCCGCGGTCGTCGTCGCGGCGATCCTCGCCGCGCGCTCGGAGCTGCATCGGTTCGCGACCGACCTCCTCAGCGCCGACGAGCTCCACGACGCGCTGCTCCTCGCCGGCGCGGCGCTCGTCGTGCTGCCGCTCGTGCCGAGCGTGCCGATCGCGTGGCTCGGCGGCGTCGATCCGCGGCGCCTGTGGGCGCTCATCGTGCTCCTCATCGCGCTCCAGGCGGCGGGCTACGTCGCGCTGCGCATCGCCGGCGCGCACGTCGGCCTCGCGCTTTCCGGTCTCGCGTCGGGATTCGTCTCCAGCACGGCCACCGTCGCCGCGATGGCGGCCCGCGCCCGCAGCGACCCGCGTCTCGTCGCCGCGTGCGTCGCCGGGGCGCTCGTCTCGAACGTCGCGACCATGGTGCAGCTCCTCCTCGTGACCGCCGCCGTCTACCCCCCGGCCGTGCGCGTCGTCGCGCCGTCGCTCGCGGCGGGCGCGGCCGCGGCCGCGCTGATCGCGCTCGCGAGTCTGCGCGGCGCGCGCGGCGGTCCCGCGCACCAGCCGCCGGGGCGGGCATTCAGCGTCTCGGCCGCGCTCGTGCTCGCCCTCGTGCTGACGGCCGTCACGGCGGCGGCGTCGTTCGCGGCGGCGCGCTACGGCCGAAGCGCCGTGGCTGTCACCGCCGCGCTCGCCGGCTTCGCCGACGTCCACGCCGCAGCAGCGTCGGTATTGTCGGTGGCGGGCGGCGGTGCGATCGCGGCGAACGACATCCTGCTTCCGATCCTGCTCGCGTTCACGACCAACACCGTGAGCAAGCTCATCGCCGCGTCGGCTGGCGGCCGCGGGTATCAGCTCCGCGTGAGCGCCGGGCTCGCGACGTTGGCCGTCTCGGTATGGACGCCGTGGCTGCTCGGGCACGCGCGATGACCGCTGCGCTTTTGTCCCTCGCCGGGACGCCAACCGATGGACGCCATCACTCGCCTCCAGACTCCCGTGCACGCGGCGCCGCAGGTGCGTCGGCGCGAACGGATGTCGTATCGGGCGTCGCCGGGGCGCAGCCGGCGCGTCGGAGCGACTTCGCGAGCGTCTTGCCGACCGCGGCGTCCTGCTGGCCGGAGCTGGGCTCGGCGGCGCGCTTGAGCAACGCGCGCCGCAGCGGCTCGTACGCCAGCTCGAGCGCCTCGCACACGTTCACGAACGAGAACGGCCAGCGCCGATCGTTGGAGCGCACCCAGCGCTCTGCCTCGCGAAACTGCGCGCGACGTGGACCGGGAGGCGTGGCCGCGAGGCGCTCCAGCTGCACGATGGCATCGATCAGGACGCCGAGCAGCAGTCGCCGCTCAGGCTGGATGATGCGACGGCGCCAATCGCCCTTCTCGGTGGCCGGCGCGACGTCGGGGGGCAGCGCGTTGTTCGCCCCGTACCAATCCGTTGCCCCACAATCGTAGCTCACGAGTTCCATGAGGGTGCTCTCCTCTCTCGAACGGTGGCTGACGGTCGGATCGATGCGAGAGCAGGAGCCGTGCCGCGGCGGGGAGCAGGAGAATCGGACGACCAGCGGCGGCCGGCGCCGCGGGCGCGTGTCGCGCCGATACGCCGCGGCCGAAACGATACGTCCAGTCGCCGTGCCCGCTCGTGCCATGCGGCTGTCCGGCTTGACGGGGTGCGGCATTCTGGCCTATCGCGGCGCCGGGCTCACACCATGAGATTGGCGCGCAAGATGACGCTCGCGATCGCGGTGGCGATCCTGACCGTCATGGCCGCGCACGCCTACTTCCTCGTGAGCCGCGAGATCGTGCTCTTCGACGCCGACCTCGCGCGCAGCACGACGCTGAAGCGGGCGCTCCGCGCTGCGATCGAGGACACGTGGCGCACGTATGGCGAGAGCGCCGCGCAGCGCCTCGTCGAGGAGACGATCCCCCACAGCGTCGAAGGCATGAGCGTCCGCTGGACGTGGCTCGACGCTCCGCCGACCGATGAGCGCCGTCTGGAGCTGCCCGCCGATCGGCTCGCGCAGCTGCGGAGCGGCGAGCGCGTCGTCGTGTTCCGGGACGAGGGCAAGCGGCGCGTGACGTACTTCCCGCTCTCCATCCCCGGCTCGCCCACGGCGGTGCTGGAGTTCATCGAGTCCGTGCGCGAGCAACACGCGTTCGTGCAG
>VBKW01000386.1 GCA_005879405.1 Deltaproteobacteria bacterium | reverse complement strand
GGCTGCGGTCCCACACGCTCGATCAGCGCCGCGCGCGTCCGTGCCGAAGAGAGCCAGACGTGGGTCCCGGCGAACGCGGCCCAGAAGCCGCCGATGAGCAGTGTCGCCTCCATGTTTACGCCTTGCAGAGTACGCCGGCCGTCGCGAAGTAGCAGCCGGTCTCGTTGACGATGCCCGTAAAAACATCCGCGGTGCCGGCGTCGGCGATCGCCTGGACGCGGAGCCCACCCGCCGAGATCTCGGTGCTGCCGTCCATCCGTCCGAACTCGTAGCCGGCGGGGAAATGGAAGCTGGTGTCGAGCAGCTCGTCGATCCTCAGCGACTCGACGGGGCGCTCGACCATGCCGTGCGCGTAGAACACGTGGCTGCGGTCGACGACGACCGCCTGGCCGTTGTCGAACGTGACCTGTACAACCGGAACGCCCGTGGCCGCGCAGGCGGTCTTCGTCATGAGGCGGAAGCCGATGCGGTGCTGCGGCAAGCGCGTCAAGACGGGCATCGACTTGCCGACGAGCGACGCGATCGCGAGCGGCCCGTCGACGGTCTCGATCAGGCTGTCGCCGCTGAGACAGCCCGTCATGCAACGGCGCGTGCCGCGCGCGACAGCGAACGGCGGCCGCGCGAAGGTCGTCATACGGTGAGGACCACCTTGCCGACGTTCTGGCGTCCCTGGATGTACGCGTGCGCCGCCGCGGCGTCGGTGAGCGGAAACGTCTTGCCGACGGTCGGATTGATCTTGCCGGCACGGAAATAGTCAAGGAGGCGCGTGAGGTCGCGACGGAGCAGCGCCGTCTCACCCCACAAGTGGCCGAGATTCACACCCATCACGACACGGTTGTCGTTCATCAAGGTGATGGGACTGAAACGTGGCATGCGGATCAGCTGCCAGAGCGCAGTCGGAATGCGGCGCGAGGTGCCCGGCGCGCTCGCGGAAAATCCAAACGCGACCAAGCGACCGAGCGGTGCCAACGCGCGGTAGCTGCGCCGCAGGTTCTCGCCGCCGATGGGATCGAGCACGATGTCGACGCCGCGGCCGCCGGTCAGCCGTCGAATCTCGACCTCGACATCCGCGGTCCGGTAGTCGATGGTGTGCGCGACCCCGGCTGCGCGCAGCGCCGCGTGCTTGCTCGCGGACGCGGTGCCGATGACCTCGGCGTCGTGGATGCGCGCCAGCTGCACGGCGGCGAGCCCGACGCCGCCCGCGGCGCCGTGCACGAGGACGCGCTCACCGCGGCTCACGTGGCCCATGTCCTCCAGCATCAGCATCGCGGTCAGGTAATTCACCGGCAATGCCGCGCCTTGCTCGAATGTCATGCCCTCGGGAAGCGGCACCACTTGACCGGCCGGCACGACGACGAGCTCAGCGTAGCCGTTGAAGCGCGTGAGAGCGATGACCGACATGCCCGCCGCGAGCCCCTCGACGCCGTCGCCGATCTCGTCGATCGTTCCCGCGACCTCGTAGCCGACGACGCACGGCAGCTTCGGCGCGTCCGGGTAGAGGCCCATCCGCGCCATGCAGTCGGCGAAGTTGACGCCCGACGCCCGCACGCGCACCCGCACCTCGCCGGCGCGTGGATGTGGATCGGGAATCTCGCGTACCTCGAGCACCTCCGGCGGCCCGATTCGCGGTATCCACACCGAGCGCATCGTGGGGCGACCGTCTTACAACGCGGCCTGCGCTGTCGCCAGCTTCCGAATTGACAACCCACCGGTCGCCTGCGAGGAGGCGGCGTGCCCTCGGCCGCACGTGCGTACCTCGCGTACCGGCTCCTCGCGGCGACCGCCGCCGCCGTCTGCTTTCTCGTCGGCCTCGTGTGCGTGCTTTCGTTTTTCGATCGCGCGCTCTTCCAACTCTTCGCACATCCGCTCTTCGACACCGATTATTGGGGCTATTACCTCCTCGCCTTCGCGGGCTCGGCGCTCTTCGCGTGGGGAGGCTGCCTCGTCGCCGCCGTGCGCGACCCGATCGGCGCCTCCGGGGTCGGCACCGCGACCGCGACGGCGCTCATCCTCGCGAGCATCCTGCGTCTCCTCGCCTGGTACTCCGGCGAGTACCGGCTCGCCGCCGAGCAGCTGCGCGTCGAGGCGGGCGTGCTAGCGGTCGCGGCGCTCGCTTTCGTCTGGCTGAAGCCGCCGCGGACCGTGGACCGCGGCGTCACGGCGCGCTCGCGGGAGGACGCCGCGTGACCGAGACGACGTCCGCGCGTCCGATCGTCGCCGGCAAGATCGGCGCAACGCTGCTCTGCTGCTATCTCCTCGCGGTCGCGCTCCGCATCGGTGGCTGCTATCGCGCCGAAGCGGGCGTGCGTGACGATCGTCCCGACACCGGACCGCGCGTCGGCGAGCCGTTCCCGAGCTTCACCCTGCCCGACCTGAGCGGCACGCGCGTCGCGCTCGGTGATTTCGCGGGTCGTCCCGCGGTGCTGCTCTTCGTGCCGAGTCTCGATTGGTCGGCGCCGACGAAAGCCCGCGTCCTCGACCTCGCCGACGCGATCGGGGGGGGACCTGACGCTCGCCGTCATTCTGACGTCGGGGGCGGCGACGCCGCGGAGCCTCCGCTTCGCCCGCGAGCACACGATTCCCGCGTACTTTCTCGTCGACGCGGGCGGTGTGACCGAGCAGCTCGGCATCGCGGTGGCGGGTCCCGAAAACACGCCGGTCGCGCTCCCCGCGACGTTCGTCCTCGACGCCGCCGGTCGGGTGGTGCTGCGCGACGTGCGGCGCGACCCGCGCGTGTGGCTGGACCCCGACGTGATTCTCGCCGCGGTTGGATTGTCGCCCTACCCCTGATCGGCTAACGAAGTCGCACCATGTCGACGCGCACGACACGAGCGGCGCCGCCGTGCCGGGCGGTCGCACAGTCGCGCCGGCGGTGCCCGTGAGGCTCACCGCGCGCGTCCACGGACGCTCGTACCGTTTCGGCTCGGTGCGCGAGGTCCTCGCGCGCGCCAACGAGCCGAAATCGGGCGACGCGCTCGCCGGCATCGCCGCGCGCTCGCATCTCGAGCGCGCCGCCGCCAAGCGCATCCTCGCCGAGCTGACGCTCGAGGACCTGCGCGCGCATCCGGTCGTGCCGCTCGACGACGACGAGGTGAGCCGCGTCATCGATGCGGGGGTCGAGGAGCGTACGTATCGCGAGATTCGCGGCTGGAGCGTCGCCGCGCTGCGCGACTGGCTGCTCGACGACGCGACGACGCCGGAAGCGATTCGCGCCACGAGCCGCGGCCTCACCGCCGAGATGGCGGCGGCGGTCGCCAAGCTGTGCTCGAATCTCGACCTCGTCTACGCCGCGCGCAAGATGCCCGTGCGCACGCAGGCACGGACGACGATCGGCCTCCCCGGCCGTCTCAGCTCGCGCTTGCAGCCGAACCATCCCGCCGACGATCTGCTCGGGATCACCGCGGCGATCTACGAAGGGCTTGCGTACGGCGCCGGCGACGCGCTGATCGGCATCAATCCCTGCATCGACACCGTGGAGAACGTCACCGCGCTGCTGCGGTTGACCGCCGACGTCATCGCACGCTGGCAGATCCCGACGCAGAACTGCGTGCTGGCACACGTGACGACGCAGATGCGCGCGCTCGAGGCCGGGGCGCCGATGGACATTCTCTTCCAGAGCCTCGCCGGCACCGAAGCGGGCAACACCAGCTTCGGCATCACGGTCACGATGCTCGACGAGGCGCGCGCGATGATCCACGAGCGTGGCACGTTGCGGGCGCCGCATCGGATGTACTTCGAGACTGGCCAGGGATCCGAGCTCTCGGCGGGCGCGCACGGCGGCGCCGACCAGATGACGCTCGAGGCGCGCTGCTACGGCCTGGCGCGCCGCTACGACCCGTTTCTGGTGAACACGGTGGTCGGCTTCATCGGTCCCGAATACCTCGCCGACGGCCGGCAGATCGTCCGCGCCGGCCTCGAGGACCACTTCATGGGGAAGTTGCTCGGCGTACCGCTCGGCGCCGACGCCTGCTACACCAACCACGCCGATGCCGACCAGAACGACTGCGA
>VBKW01000385.1 GCA_005879405.1 Deltaproteobacteria bacterium | reverse complement strand
TAGGCGCAGGGCGACCGGGTCGCGATAATCGAGGACACGTACGGGCTCCAGGGCGGCATATCCGTCGACGAGTGAAAAACCCCGCAAAACTAGAGCATCGCCGACGCGAACCGGATCCTCGGGATCGGGGAGCTGTACCGCAATGCGGGTACTTCCCGACGGAAGTGCGGATGTCTCATTGGGTAAGGGGAGACGCCAGAGGTTGCGGTACACGGAGTAGCTCAAGCCGTAGGTTCCGACGTCGACGCCCATCAAGACCACGAGTGCCGGCAGCGCCCAGCGGTACCCGCGCGTTGCTCGCGTGATGAGCCACGTCGCAGTCGCGATGAGGATCGGCCCCGCGGCCAGCGCCGCCACGCGTGTACGATTGAGGGGGCCTCCGGCCAGCGCCATCAACGTAGGGACGAGAGTGCTCAGCGCCACCAAACGCCAGAGCGGCCCCAGGGACATCGGCCGCGCAGCTCGCGTCGCGGTCGTGAGTGCAGCCCACGCGATCGCAGCGAGCACCGCAACGCACAGATGAATCAAAACGATATGTCGCGCGGGCATTCGAAAGCTGCCGATCAACGGCACGCGATAAAGGAGCTGCGACGTGCCGCCATACTGTCCAAAAGCGAGCCACAAGCAGCACAGCGCGAACAGGAAGACGGGAGCAATCCAGCGATTTGCAGGGACCGGCTCACGTCTGTGCGTCGCCAGCCACACCAACAAGACGACTGGAACGGCACCGACGTAGAGGCCGAACTCGTGCGTATTGTCTCCCCACACCCGGGTCGGCGTCGCGTAGGGCGCGATCAGTTGGAGGACGTTCGTCGGGTGCAGCGACCCCATCGCGGCCAATGCCTGGCCGAGGCCGTACCGCCGCGAATGATGAAGCGCGTTGAGCGTCGGCATCCACTGTGTAGCTCCCAGGAGCACGCCCACCGCGTCTGCCTGGCCGATGAGCAGTAGTCGCCGCGCGTGGCCCGAACGAGCGCACAAGAGAGCCGCCCACGCACTCTCGGCAAGCAACGACAACCAAACATACTGCGGGTAGCCGAGCAAAATCTGCGATCCGGTGAGCAGCGTCAGTGCAACGACTCCTGCGCGTCGCTCACGCTCGATTTCGCTACGGAGGATTCGCTCTATCGCCCACAACATCCACGGCAGATGCGCGACGATCGCAATCGCGTTCATGTGCTGGAAATGAAGCAGGTTGAAGCCTGAAAACGTGAACACGAGTGCGCCGAAAAGCGCGGCGTCACGGGGCAGATCGAGCCGCTTCAGAAGAACGAACGTACCGGCGAACATCAGCGGGTAGCTCGCCACTAACTCGACGCCGAAGGCAGCTTGAAGCGGCAGCATTCGATACAGAAGGAGGTGCCATGGGTGAAACGCCCCTGCCTGCCCCTCGCCGGTGAAGTCGAAGCCGCAGAAGATCCCCGGCATCCAGTCGAAAGCCAGACCGCGTCGCAAGCAATCCGAGTAGAACGCGCGCATCGGTAGGTGAAAGGCGCCGAGATCGCCGGCTGCGTAGACGAAACCGGCGAGGGCAGGACCGGCGATCGCGAGCGTCAGGAGTCCGGCGACGGCGATGAGCCACCATGACAAGAAAGAGTCTTCGGTGCAGACGTCCGACACGTTCCTCGGCTCCTCTCCCAGGCTCCGCTCCGGCACGTTCGTAATGTCAGCGTCCGTAGTACTGTTCATCATTCGGATCGGGATAGCGCCATCTCAGGATCGTCCGCAATCGAATCCGCAAATGGTGATCGGCGAGGACGTCTCGTTGCTCAACGACCGTTAAGGAAAGCGTCCGACAAAACGCCGGCCGCGATCATCGACGAATCGCAACCCGAGCTGCGATCGCGCAAAAATGGTGTACGCGTCGTCCTCATACACGCGCGGCCAATCGGCGTCGGTGGCGAGCGTCGCCTCGACGGGTGCCCCGCGGGGGACGAGCACCGCGTCCGTGGGATAGCGTTCGAGGACCGTGAGCCAGCCGGGGCGTGCGCCATAGAGCGTGAGGTGTTCGTCGAGAAGGGTCGTCGGATAGGCCGCCTCGTAGCGACTGTCGAGGCTGACCTTGATGCTCGGGTACAGCATCCACGAGACGTATGCGCCATACTCGAACGGCACGAAGAGATTCCCCGCGACGTGCTGGGCTTCGAGGTACGCAAGGGCGCCGACCGGATAGACGACCTGCGGATGATCGCCGGGATTCGCCGGCACGCCCAACGTCCAGATGTGATTTCGAACGTCGGCGGCCAGCGCGATTGCCAACGCCGCACCCCAGGCTACGAGCGCGCCTCGTCGTGCCCAGAATTTCCGTA
>VBKW01000384.1 GCA_005879405.1 Deltaproteobacteria bacterium | reverse complement strand
TGCCGGTGAAGACCGGGCGCGCCGTTGCGCTGCCGCGGTCGCCGGCGATCAACACCTGGGCGCACGCCGTGCCCTCGGGAAAGGGCAGCGTCGCGTGCTCCTCGATCGTGAGCGCGTGCCGCAGCGGAATCATGAGCAGGATGCCGAGGATGCCGGCGAGCGCGCCGATCAGGAAGATCTGCAGCCCAGAAGGATGCAGCTCGAGGAACATCAGCGCCGGGACGGTGAAGATCACGCCGGCGGCGAGCGACTCGCCGGTCGAGGCGATCGCGTGGACCACGTTGTTCTCGAGCACGGTGCCGCGCCGCAGGACGCCACGCAGCACCGTCATCGACAGCACCGCCGATGGAATCGACGCCGAGACGGTGATCCCGACCTTCAGGCCGAGATACGCGTTCACCATGCCGAACGTCAGCGACAGCACGATGCCGAGCGCGACGGCGAGCGGGGTGAGCTCGGGCGGGCTCTCGTCCGCCGACACGTAGGGACGGAGCGTGCGCGCGTCGGTCATATGCTCGGGCGGCGCGCGAAGAAGTGGACGACGCGATAGTCGCTGCCGATGCGCTCCTCGAGGTGTCGGCGTGCGGCGCTGGCGGCGTGCCACGCGTCATCGGCCGGCAGCGTCGCCGCGAGCAGCCGCTCGAGGCGCGCGCACGCGGAGAGCACGACCGAGGAGGTCTCGACCCGCTCGGCGGTGACGTCCTCGTGGACGACGTGCTGGAAGCCGGCGGCGGCGAGCGCGTCGACGTACTCGTCCACCCTGCCGTACGCGACCGGCGAAGCGGGCGCGTGCGTCTCCGCGTCGCGGCGGACGAGCTCCTGTAACGCGAGCGTGCAGCCGGGGCGTAGGACGCGGAAGAGCTCCGCGAGCGCGCCCCGGCGGTCGCTCGCATGCTGGAGCGCCTCGACGCTCCAGATCTGGGTGAAGACGCCGTCGCGTGCCGGCACCGCCTCGAACGAGCCGGCGACGCCGCGCACCCGGCCCGCCAGCCGCACGCGGCGCGACAGTCGTGCTCCTGCGGCTACGAGTCGCGGCGACGTGTCCAGCGCGACCACGCGGCATCCGTACCGCCGCGCCAGCCAGCGCGCGGCGCCGCCGATCCCAGCGCCGACGTCGAGCACGACCACGTACTTGCGGAAGTCGCCGTGTCGCGTGAGGCGGTCGAGGAGACGCAGGCTCGGGCCGCCGAGGCGATCGAGGCCGTAGAACGGGTCGTGTGCCGGCGCCGGGGTCGCCGACGCGAGCTCGCGCACGAGCGACACGATTGCCTGCTCCACGGCGGGCGAGACCACGTCGTAGAGTGCCGCCGCCGGCACCGATCTGCCGCCGGCGTCACCACCATCCCTCGGCATCATCGAGCCGCGCGATGCTACGGGCGGCGAGACGCGAAGGCAACGGCGATCGTTTCGCGCCTAGGCAGCGGTCGGGGCGAGCAGCTATGCTCGCTGTATGGCGAGCAAGCATCCCGCATGTCACTCCATCGGCACTCCGCGTCTCTCGCCCTCGGCGGCCGCGCCCTCCGTCGAGGTCGAGCGCCGTCTCCGCGCGGCGTTTCCGGAAGTATGGGCACGGTACGAATGGCTGCTCGCCGCGCGCACCGTCGGGCGGCGTTCCCGCAAGACGTCCTGAAGGCCCATTGAAAGAAGACGACGTCCTGAAGGCGTCGTGAAGAGGACGTCCAGCGGCCGACCCGTTGCAGCGACCGATCGGCGCCGCGAGCGACCGCGGAGCGCTCAGCTCTGGTCGTCGGCGTCCTTCCCGAGCGCGACTTTCTTCTCGATGATCGTCATCGGGCCGCGGTGCGAGAACACGACGACGTCGTCGGGGACCTCGGTCCCCTGCAGCTTCAGGATCACGCGCATGCGTTCCTCGGCCTCGCGTGTGAGGACGTCGCTCTTGCGGACGCCGCGGTTGTCGGTGTCCTGCCGGACCGTGTACTCGCGCGTCTCCTTCTGGAACTCCGCGTCCGAGAGGCGATAGGTCTTGTCGTTGGTTCGGATCGCGATCCGGTTCTCGAGCATCGCGCGCTTGCTCGGGTCGACCTCGCTCAAGACGAGCGATCCCGGCTCGCGACGCAGTTTCTGCGCGATCTCCTGCAGGAGGTCCTCGTCTTCCGTGCGGGCGCGCTGATGGGCCTGCGCCAGCACGAGAGCCGTGAGCGGCAGGACCAGCGTGAGAAAGCTCACGACGGTGCCGACCCCGAGGCGGCTGTTGACGCGCAGACGGCGACCGAGGTCGGAGAGGACGAGATCGAAGCCGATCGGCAGAGCCACGGCTACGACGGCGACGGCGAAGACGACGGTCCCGTCGAGGCCGCCGTGAATGCCGTCCGACAGCACGATGAACGCCGAGACCAGCAGCGCCGCATAGAGCGCCAGCACCCAGCGCTTCGGCGACTCGTCGTAGATCATCGCCAGCGCGCCGGCGGCGCCGGCGAGCGCGACGATCGATCCGATGCTCCCCTCCGTGTAGATCATGCCGCCCGCGAGCGCGAGCGCGACGGCCGTCACGGTGCCGAAGACGAGGCCGATCGCGAACGTTCCGAGGTGAGGTCGAGGCATCGTCCGATCCTCCCAATCCATCATCAGTATACCGGACCCGATTCTGGGGTAACAGGGTAACAATGGTGTGTTCGATCGCGGGTCATTCGCCCGCGGCGGCGCGGCGCTCCCGGCGCTCGACCGGCTCGCGACGCGGCAGCCGCAGCGTGAAGCGGCTGCCGACGCGCGGCGTCGACGCGACCTCTATGCGCCCTCCGAAGCAGTCGCTGACGATGTCGCGCGCGATCGAGAGCCCGAGGCCCGTTCCCTTGCCGGGCGGCTTGGTCGTGAAGAGCTCCACGAAGATGCGCTCGAGATGCTCGGGGACGATCCCGCAGCCGGTGTCCTGGACGGCGATTGCGACCTCCTGCGTGGTGGCGGTCACCTCGATGTGGATGCGGCCGTCGGCGCTGCCGTGATCCTCGTACGCGTCGATGGCATTCGTGATGAGGTTCGTAAGCACCTGGCCGAGCTTTCCTGGGTCGCCGTAGAGAGTCAGGCGCTGCGGGCAGTCGACGGTGACCGAGCACGACGACAGGCGCAGCCGGTGCGACAGCAGCATCCGGGTATCCTCGATCAGCTGCGGCAGCTCGAACGGACGCTCCTGGACGGCGTCGAGGTTGCGGGTGTGCGCCTTGATGCTGCGGACGTAGCCGGCCGCTTTCGTCGTCCACTTGGCGACGTTCTCCACCGCGTCGCCCAGCTCGGATGCGAGCTCACGGTGATCGTCCTCCGTGACGGTCGCGTCGCCGATCGAGACGCGGTACTCGTCGACGAGGTCCTCGATCATCTTGAGCGCGTTCAATGATGCGCCGAGCGGCGTGTTCACCTCGTGCGCGATGCCAGCGGTGAGCCGTCCGAGCGCCGCCATCTTCTCGGCGCGCACCAAGTTCTCCTGGCTGCGCTGCAGCTCGTGATAGGCGCGCTCGAGCTCGCCCAGCGAGCGCGCGAGCTCCTGGTTCGTGGCCTCGAGCTCCTGCGTTCGCTGCGCTACTTTCTGCTCCAGGCCGACGTTCAGCTCCTCGATCTTGCCGTACGAGAGCGCGTTCACGATCGCGACCGACACTTGGTTCGCGAACGTGTGCAGGAAGTCGAGGTCGTCGAGGGTATAGAGGGTGCCGGACTTCTTCGGGCCGAGCGCGATGAACCCGCTCAGCTCGCCACGGACGCGCAGCGGCAGCACCAGCTCCGCGCCGAGTCGCTCCAGCATCGTCCGGCACTCCAACTCCGCAGCGCCGAGGTGTGCGTCGTCGGCGAACTCGTACACGCTGACGGCACGCGCGGCGCGCTGCAGGCGCGCGATGAGGGGATGCTGGGCGGCGATCGGCACCGGAGGCTCGCGCGGCAGGGCGCGACCGTCCGTGAGCGCGAAGCGGCCGTCGCCCGTACGCAGCCACACCGCGGCGCCGTCGATCAGCAGCGCCTCGCAAATCGTCTCGAGGGTGAGGGCGTGGATCTCGTGCACGTTGAGCGTCGCGACGAGCGCACCGCTCGCGCGCTCGAGCGTCTTCTGCGCGTTGTGGCTCGTCCGGTAGTACAGCCGATCGACGATGCGTTGCACCGCCTCGCGCAGCGGCGTCAGGAGCACGATGATGAGCAAGCTGAAGACGAGTGCGAATGCCGGGGAGTGCGTCACGTTCGCGCTCTGGAAGACCATCCCCAGGCCGAGCACGACGACGGCGTACGCGACCATGATGATGCCGCTCAGCAGCAGGTAGTTGATGGCGCGGCGGAGCATGGCGTCGATCTCGAACAGATCGAGCTTCACGACGGCGTACGCGAGGCTCAACGGGAAGAGAAACGCGGTGAAGGCGGCCACATTGAACGGCTGCTCGCCGCCGGAGAAGCCTGACATCGTTGCCAGCCATGCGGGGATCGCGAAGCCGCTCACGATGCCGAGCAGCACGATCCCGAGACGCTTGCGTACGAGGAGGGACGGGCTCGTAGCGTACGCGTGGATGCTCGACACGATCAAGCCCGCGCCCGCGAGTCCGAGCGCCGTCATGCAGAAGTTGTGCACGCGTGAGTACGTCTGCGCGTCGTACAGGAAGATCTGGTACACGCCGATGAGCGCGAAATCGGCGACGTAGAGCCCGAGCAGGACGAGCCGCCGCCACCGTCCCAGGCGCAGCACCGGGAAGACGAGCATCAAGTGCAGCAATGTCGCCGGGAAGAGCGCCTCGGTCGTGACGTGGACGCGGAAGAGCCGCGCGGGTCCGTACAGGTCCATGCCCGTCAAGCCGAACGCGCCCGCGTTCAGCGCGAGGACGACGGTGCCGGTCGTCGTCGCGCCGCGCGGACCGAGGATCCAGACCGCGATACCGACGCCGGTGAAGATCAGCCCGTTGACGAAGTAGGCGCCGAAGAGCGAGATGTAGTCGCCGAACGAGAAGCGCATCGACGCGACCGCGCGCTGCTCGCGGACGTCACCCGCCACAAGGTCGTAATGGAAGACCGTTCCCGGTGACGCGGCCGCAACGATGTCGTACACGTCGCGCGCGGAGGAAACCGGCCGTCCGTCGACGCGGACCACCTGCCGTTGATAGATGCTCGTCTGCTGCCGCAACCCCGTCCAGTGGGCGAGGCCGACCGACGGCACGACGCGATTCGCCATCAGGAAGAACCCGGGAAACGTGCGATTGATCCAGGCGTAGCTGTCGACGAACACGCCGACGGCAATGGCGACCGCCACCGTCGTATAGAGCGCGATCGCGACTCGCCGTCTGCGCGGGAACGGGCGCGCGGAGTGCGGCATCAGGCGCTCCGTCGACGAGGGCGGCGCGGCAGCAGGAGCGCGACACCGACGACGACGCAGCCGAGCGCGAACGCGTCGCCGACTCGGGTGTAGACCGACAGCTCGCGCCGCGCGCTCACCTCGCCGAGGGCGACGCCGCTCCGATCCGCGTCGAGCAGCCCGAACGGCCGTCCGACCGGGTCGATGAACCCGGAGATTCCCGAGGCGGCGGCGCGCGCGACGAAGCGGCGATTCTCGATGGCGCGAAACACGGCGATCGACAAGTGCTGAATGCCGGCGCCGAGCCCGGCCCGATCGACCCACCCGTCGTTCGAGATGTTCACGAGGATCTCGGCGCCCGCGCGCGTCAAGCGGCGCGCGAGATCCGGAAAGATGATCTCGTAGCAGATGAGGACGCCCAGACGGCCGATCGCCGTCGGGAAGACGGTGCTCTCGGTGCCGGCGCTGAACTCGCCGTCGTCATCGGCCGCGAGCGCCTCGTCGAACGCGAGCGGCCGATACTCCGCGAACGGCACGAGGCGGATCTTGTCATAGGCCGCGAGCGTTCCGGTCGTGGCGACGTGGTACGCCGAGTTGAAGTAGCGTGTCCGTGCGCCATCCTCGACGCGCGGGCCGCCGAAGACGAGCCCGGCGGTCGTGCGCCGCGCGAGATCCCGCAGCGCGGGCAGCGATGCCGGGTCGCGCTCGGGATACAGCGTCACCGCGTATTCCGGCCATATGAGGAGGTCGGGATGGCTCTCGGCGATGACACGCCGCGAGAGACTCACGTATGCGAGGAGATTGCGCTCGGCGTTGCTGCGCTCCCAACGCCAGCTCGCGGGCAGATTGCCTTGCGCGAGTGCGACCGTCGCGGTGCTCGCTGCCGACGTCCGTGTCGTCGCGTCGATGCGCCACACGCCGTACCCGACACACGCCGCGACGAGCCCGAGCGCCATCGCGAGCGGCGCCGACGCGCGGACGAGACGACAGCCCCGCGCGGTGCGTGCCGCGGTGCGAAGCGCGAGGTAGATGCCGACGTTCACCGCGGCGATCACGAACGAGACCACGTAGACGCCACCGAGATCCGCGACCTGGACGAGCGGCAGCCGCCGCCACTGCGAGTGGCCGAGGAGCTCCCAGGGAAGTCCGGTGAAGAGCGTCGCGCGCGCCAGCTCGTAGGCAACCCACAGTGCCGGGATGCCGACGAACGCGTGCCATCGTCCCCGTCGCAACAGCCGCCGCGCGGCGACCGCGAACAGTCCCACCCACCCGGACACGAAGAGCGCGCAGATCAGGGCTCCGAACGCGATGCCGGCGATGACGCCGGCGTTGAAGAACCCGGCGGCGGCCTCGACCACCCAGGGCACGATCGCGGTGAAGAACACCGCACCGTACGTCGCGCCGGCGAGGAAGGCGCCGCCGGCGCTCGCGCGCGCCAAGAGCGCCAGCAACGGGACGAGGGCGATCCACGCCGCCACGTCCTGGCCGTAGGGTGGGAATGCCGCCGCGTACAGCGCGCCTCCGGTCAGCACCAGCGCCAGATCGAGGAGCCGTGGGCGCATCGAAGCCTCGATGGCCGCGGGCTAGCCGGCGGCGGAGACTGACCGCAGCGGAGGCGTCGTCGAGCGCCGCGCCGATGCCGGCGCCGCGTGCGCATGGCGAAGCGAGATGAAGAACGTCGCGCCCTCGCCGAGCGTGGAGTCGACGGTGACGTCGCCGCCCATGAGGCGTGCGAGGTTGCGGGCGATCGGCAGACCGATTCCCGTGCCGGATTGGGTGCGGGTGCTGCTGCCGTCGACCTGACGGAACGGCTCGAAGATACGCTCGTGATGCTCGCGCGCGATGCCCATGCCGGTGTCGCGTACCGCGAGCGCGACGCGGTCGTCGCCGACGTCGGCCGTCACGGTGATCGTGCCCGCGGTCGTGAACTTCACCGCGTTCGAGAGCAGGTTCATGACGATCACGCGCAGCTTCGCGGGGTCGGCGACGATGGGCGGCAGCGGCTCGCTGATCTGCCATTCGAAGCGGATCGGCTTCTCGCGGATCAGGATCGCCGCCGAGCGCTCGAACTCGGCGCGGAGCGTCTCGCCATCGACGTCAGTCGCGCTCGAGAGCGTCACCCCGGTATCGAGATCGGAGAGCCCGAGGAAATCGTTCACGAGCTGCAGCAGCATCTCCGCGTTCTGGTGAATGCGGTCGAGGGTCGCACGGCCTCCGGATTGCGCGCCGTGATCCTCCTTCAGGATTTGCGTGTAGCCGAGAATGATGTGCAGCGGCGTGCGAAACTCGTGCGAGATGTTGGCGAGGAGTTGCGACTTGAGAATTTCCGCCTCACGGACCCGGCGCAGCTGCTCGTACGACTTGATCGCGACCTCGACCCACAGCAGCAGCTTGTCGGGACCTTCCGATTTGTCGTGGTAGCCCTGGATGTCGAGCTTCTGCAGCATCTCGCGCGGCGGCTTCTCGCCCGAGTAGCCGGTCTGCAGCACGATCTGGACGTGGGTGTCGATCTTACGCACCTCGGCGATCAGCTCCTCGCCGGTCATACGCGGCATGAAGTAGTCGACGAGGAGGATGTGCATCTCGTGCTGGGCGAAGAGCTCGAGCGCGCGTTGGCCGCTCTCGGCGAGCAGCACGTGATGGCCCTCGCGCTCCAGTAAGCGCTGCACCGACGCTAGGGTCTCCTCCTGGTCGTCGACGACGAGAATCGTGTATCCGGTCGGGTCGCCAACGGTGCGTTTGCGGGCCATCGCGGCGGAAAAACGAAGCAAGATACGTTCCCGGCGTGCGTCACCGACGCGATGAAAATGCCCCGCAATCGTCGGCTTATGATTCCTCGTGCGCGTGCGACGTGTCACATGATTGCGGACGAGTGGCACTCTTCCGCCACTCGCGTTCAGCCGAGGCACGAGTCGATTGCGAGGACGCATGCGTCCTCGCATGGGCGGATCAGGCGCGCGTGCGCCGCGGGCGCGGACGGCGCGACACGCGCAACTGACGTGTCACGACCTGATCGACGTAGCGCGCGAGCATATCGCTTTCGAGATTGACGCGGTCGCCGGGCCGGCGGTCGCCGAGCGTCGTCACGGCGAGCGTGTGCGGGATCACGGCGACCGTGAACGACCGTGCCGTGCACTCGAACACGGTGAGACTGATGCCGTCGACCGCGACCGAGCCCTTTTCGACGAGGTAGCGAGCGAGCGACGCCGGGACGCCGAAGCGGAAGAGCGCGCCGTCGCCTTCACGCGTGACCGAGCGCAGCTCGCCGATGCCGTCGACGTGACCGAAGACGAGATGGCCGCTCAGGCGATCGGCGAGGCGGAGCGAGCGCTCGAGGTTGACGCGCTTCCCGGGTCGCAACGCGCCGAGCGTCGTCCGGCGCACGCTCTCCGGCGACACGTCGACGACGAAGGTCGTGCCGCGGATGCGCGTCACGGTCATGCAGGCCCCGCTCACGGCGATGCTCTCGCCGATCCTGAGGCCGCGTGGCCCGCCGCGAATCGTGAGCCGCGCGCCGCCACCCGCCGCCGGAGTCAGGGTCGCGACCTCGTCGTGGAGCTCAGCGGGGGCGTCCGAGGTAGCGCGCGAGCCAGTCGGGGGCTTCGTGACGCGCGGCTTTGTCGAGCTGGTGCTTGTCGAACCACGCGCCGCCGCATTGCTCGCACTGTTCGACCGTGACGCCGTGGTGCGTCGTTGGGGTGAGCGACTCCCCGCACTTCGGGCACCGCATTTGCGCCGCGCCTGGGGCGGTCGTCTTCCCGCGTATCTTTTCGACGAGCTCGCGGTCGCGCTCGGCGAAATACGAGTCCTCGCGTCCGCGCTCGACGTCGCGAAGCTTGTCTCCGTACCGGTCCTTCTCATCAGCCATCGTCCGGCCTCCGTGACCGCGTTTCACGCGCCGCCCGTCGCCAGCCCGTGCGCTCCTCGAGATAGTGCAACCATGCCTTCGCTCGCTGGCTCTCGGTCGAGAGCAACGACAATCCCATGATCAAGAACAGGATGCCTTGCAGAAACGGTAG